>NZ_JBSHBW010000029.1:0-89129 GCF_053612185.1 Streptomyces sp. NPDC054757 | reverse complement strand
GGTTCCGCCCGGCCGCGTCCAGGAGGGCCGAGCCCGCCGCGATCACCAGACCGCACGCGACGACGGCGGCGGCCGAGATCAGGACGGCGCGTCTCCTGCGGCGCCTGCGCTCCTCCGGCCCGTCCGGCCGCCGCGGCACGGTCGGCCCTCCCGGTCCGACGGCGCCCGGCCAGGGCGCGGGGGCGCCGCCCGGCCAGGGCATCGGCACGGCCCCCGCCCCCGCCGGTACCGGCTACTCCGTCCGCAGCCCCTCCGGCCGCATCAGCCGCCACAGTGAAGGCAGGCTGAGCAGCGTCACCAGGACGACGACGCCGCCCCCGATACCGGCCATCGCCCCGACCGCCGCCAGGTCGACCGTGAGCGAGTGGCCGACCATGGCGAGCAGGATGGAGCCGAGGCCGAGGCCCACCACCGTGGCGAGCAGCAGCCCCAGGGCCACCGGGACGGCCGTCTGCCAGAGCACCGACCAGCTCATCGTGGAGCGCCGGGTGCCGAAGGCCGTCAGGGCGGCCAGCAGCTTCCGGCGGTCGCGCAGCTGCTCCAGTACCGAGACCAGCAGGCTCGCGCCGATCAGCAGGAGCACCGCGGCGGCGCCGATGTACAGCCCCTTGCGGACACTCGCGAAGCGGTTGTCCTCGCGTACCTCGTGCAGGGCGTCGATCCCGGTGAGCGGGTCCACCTTCGCCGCGGCGTTGCGGGCCAGATCGACCGCGTCCGGCTCCGACGGGTCGAGCGTGATGTAGTCCGTGTTGACCAGCGAAAGGTGCCGCAGCGCGGGCAGGGCCCCCGGTGTGAGCAGCACGCCTCCGAAGATGGAGCTGCCGGCCGGGTCGGTCCTGACGTCCACCGTGCGGGTCCTGGCCGGGACGGTCCAGGTGAGGGTCTGGTCGTGGCCGTCGGGGAAGGCCGGTTTGAGGAACAGCCGCTTGCCGGGCTTGGCGATCTTCGTGAGGTTGTCGTCCGATCCGGCGTCGGCGATGAACGCGTCACCGTCCTTGCAGGACGGGAGGGCGGCCAGGGCCCGGAGCGCCGTGCAGTCGCCGGTGTACATGTCGCTGGTCTCCTCGGCGTTCCGCGATCCCCCTGCGGTGGCCCTGCCGACCGAGAGCACGTTCCGTACGCCCCGCGTGGAGCGCAGCGCGTCGGCCATCCGGGTCTTGGTGAGGTCGCTCTGGACGACCATCTGGGCACGTGAGGTGTCGGCCCCGGTCTCCTTGCTGTAGTCGCCGTCGACCCCCGCGAACAGCATCTGGAGCGCGATGGCACCGGCCACAGCGACGGCGATGCCGTTGACGAGCCTGGCCGCGGTGCCGCTCGTCATCTGGAGCCTGCGGACGGCCAGTTGCCAGGCGGTGCTGCTGCCGCCCAGACGGTTCACCACGGCCTCGATCAGCCAGGGCAGCAGCGCGGTCACACCGACCAGCAGCAGCACGCTGCCGCTGATCACCAGCGTGCTGTTGAAGTCGCCCGATGTGCGGGACTTGCCCAGCATCGGCACCAGCAGGGCGAGTCCGGCGACCGGCAGGAGCGCCCGCCACCAGATCCGGCGGCGGCGCGGGACCGAGACGCGGACCACACCGAGCGGCTCGATGACCACCCCGCGCAGGGCGAGCAGGGTGACCGCGACGGCCGCGGCGGGCACCGCGAGTACGACCAGTACGGCCAGCCCCGCGCTCGGATCCAGGTCCGCGGGGAAGAGATTGATCCCCGCCACGTCGATGTCGCCGACGAACGCCCGGCCTATCAGGAAGAACCCCGCGCCGAAGACCACCCCGAGCAGGGAGCCCGCCAGCGCCTCGCCGGCCGCGATACGGCGGGTCATCCGGGAGTCCGTACCGACCAGACGCAGGGCCGCGAGCCTGCGGTCCCTGCTGTCGCTGCCGAAACGTACGGCAGCCGCGATGAAGACGCCCACCGGCATCAGCAGCACCACGAAGATGATCACGACGAGCAGGCGCAGGACCGGGTCCATGTCCTCGCGGGGCGGCAGCTTCGCGAAGGAGGTGATGCGCCGCACCGTGCCGACGTCGTCCAGGGCGAGGTGGCTGTCGCCCGCGTAGTAGGCCAGTTCGTTGGGGCCGGTCAGACCGGCGTCGCCGAGCGTGCCGGTGATCCGGTACGGGAGGCGCTCACGCAGCAGTGCCCCCCGGTCCGACGCCAGCAGCCTGCGCAGCGCGGGTGACACCAGCATCTCGCCGTCGCCGGGCAGCGCGTGCGTGCCGGGCGGCAGCGGCGCGTGGGGGCCCTCGCCGCGCACCACACGGCCGCGGACGTCGGCACCCCGGTACGCGGTGTCCGCGACCGCGAGCAGCATGGTGTTGTCGCCCGCCTTGTCGATCATGGTCGCGCCGAAGTCGTTGCGGTTGTTCTCCCGCGCGTCCCGGGCGGCGAGCGCGCTCGGGATCGCCGTGGTGAACAGCAGCAGCGCCACTCCGAGGCCCACCCCGACCGCGGTCAGTAGGGTCCGGGTCCAGCCCTCGCGGCCTCCGCCGACGGCGAACTTCATGCCCATCGTGAGGTCTCGGGTCCAGCTCATGACAGGTGCTCCAGATCGCGGGACCTGCCGTCGCGTACGACGACCTCACGGTCCGAGTAGGCGGCGACGCGCGGCTCGTGGGTGACGAGGACGACGGCGGCGTTGGTGGAGCGGGCCGCCTGGGTCAGCAGCTCCATCACCCGCTCGCCGTTGAGGGAGTCGAGCGCGCCGGTCGGCTCGTCGGCGAAGACCACGCGCGGCCCGGTCACCAGCGACCGTGCCACGGCGACGCGCTGGCCCTGGCCGCCGGAGACCTCGCCGGGGCGTTTGTGCCCGATGTCGGCGACCTCCAGACGGTCCATCCACTCCTGCGCCGTGCGCTCGGCCTCCTTGCGCTTCGTGCCGTTCAGCCGCAGCGGAAGCGCGACGTTCTCCGTACAGGTCAGCTCGGGGACGAGCTGGCCGAACTGGAAGACGAAGCCGAACTCCCCGCGGCGCAGGGCGCTCCGCTCGGCCTCCGACATCGTGGACAGCTCCCGCCCCTGGTACATGACGGAGCCCGAGTCGGGGCGGACGATACCGGCGAGGCAGTGCAGCAGGGTCGACTTGCCGGAGCCCGACGGCCCCATGATCGCGACCACTTCACCGGCGTGGACGGAGAACGCGGCGCCGTCCAGCGCGGCGGTCGGCCCGTACGCCTTGTGCAGTCCTTCCGCGTACAGCAGGGAACCGGCGGGTGTCATGGGCCGACCTCCTTGGCGAGCTGGTCGAGGCGGGCCGCGGTCAGTTCGAGCCAGCGCAGATCCGCTTCGAGGTGGAACAGGGCGTGGTCGCAGATCAGCTGGTCGGCGAGGTCCCCCCGGCGCTTGCGGTCGGTGAGGATGCGCATCAGCCGCAGATGCTCCGCGCGCTGGGTGTCCAGCAGATCGGCGGCCGGGCGGCCGGTGAGCAGCGCCAGGACGACCTTGGTGTAGAGCGTCGACTGGAGGTACGGCTCGGGCTTCTCGGGGGTGGCGAGCCACTGCTCGACATCGCTGATTCCGGCGTCGGTGATCGCGTACCGCTTGCGCTCGGGGCCGCCCCCAGCCTCCATCGCGTCGACCTCGACCAGGCCGTTCTTCAGGAGCCGGGACATGGTCGAGTAGACCTGCCCGTAGTGCAGCGGCCGGTCATGGCCGAACTTCTCGTCGAAGGCGCGCTTGAGGTCGTAACCGTGGCGCGGCCCCGACTCCAGGATGCCGAGCAGAGTGTGACCGATGGACATACGGGATGGCCTTTCTTGTCCGGTCTTGATGTGTCGATGTTCGGTGCGGATTCACGCGGTGCGGATTTACGCGGTGCGGATTTACGCGGTGCGGGATTCACGGTGCGGATCTACTCGGTACGGAGGCCGTCGGGGCGCATCAGGCGCCACAGCGGAGGCAGGCTCAGGAGCGTGACGAAGAGGATGAGGCCGCCCCCGGCGCCGGCCAGCGGGACGAAAGCCCACCAGTCCGTCACGGGCTTGCCGACCAGCCGCAGCAGTGCGGCGCCGAGCCCGAGACCGCCGGCGGCGGCGAGCGCCAGACCGGTCACCACGGGGACCGCGGTCTGCCAGAGCACCGACCAGCCCAGGGTGGGGCGGCGGGTACCGAAGGCCACCAGGACCGAGAGCAGTTTCCTGCGCTCGCGCAACTGCTCCAGCTGCGAGACGAGCATGGACGCCGCGATCAGCGCCATGGTCGCGACCGCCCCGGCGAGCAGCCCGTTCTCGATGCTCGCGTAACTCCTGTCACGGTCGACCACGGTGAGGTCCCACACCCGCATGACCGGGTCGATACGCGCTGCGGTGTTCCGTACGTGCTCCGCGGCGTCCGGCACCGTGTGGTCGACCTTGACCAGGGCGCGGGTCTGGGCCTGCGGGAGCCGGGCCGCGCTGAGCGCGGACGGGGTGACGAGGATGCCGTCGCGCTTCTCGCCCATCGGGTCCGGGCGGGCCATGACCGTCGGCGAGTCCTTCGGCAGCGTCCACAGGACGGGCTTGTCGTCCTGGCCGACGTTGAGTTCGCCGCCGGGGCGCACGGTCTTGTCCACCCAGTCGTTCATCTCCTTCTGCCCCTTGACGTGGGCGACGAAGGTGTCGCCGTCCTGGCAGGACGGAAGGTCGGCCAGCTCGCGCAGGGTCGGGCAGTCGCCCATGGTGACCGTGGTGGTGGGCCAGGGGCCCATCGCGTCCGGGTCGCCGCCGGGCTTGTCCGCGTAGGACTCGATGGTGCCGATGACCGCGTCGACCCCCTTGGTCTCCTGGAAGGCGTGGATCATCTGCCGGGCCCGTGCGGCGCTGGGGTAGTCCGCGTCGATATGCATCTGGGCGCGCTTCGGATCCTGGTCCGTGGTCCTGGTGAAGTCGTCGTGCAGCCCGACGAAGTACATCTGGAGGGCGACCGCGCCGGCGACCGCGACCGTGATGCCGCTGACCGCGCGGGCCGCCGATCCGCTGCTCAGCTGGAGCCGCCGGGTGGCCAGCTGGAACGGGACGGGACCGCCGTGCAGCCGGTCGACCACGGCCTCGACGACCCAGGGCAGCAGCGTGGTCAGCCCGGCCAGCACCAGGACGGCGCCGATCGCGACGGGGTACGGATTGCCGAGGGCGTCCCCGGCGGACGGCGTATCGACGTTCAGCAGCAGCCCGATTCCGGCGACCGGCATCACCGGACGCCACCAGAACCGGCGGCGGCGGGTGGCGGCCTGCCGGGCCACACCGAGCGGCTCGACGGTGACCGAGCGCATCGCGAAGAGGGTGACCAGGACCGCCGACACCGGCACGAGCAGCGAGATCAGCACCGCAAGCGCGGGCAGCGGGACCAGGTCGGACGGGAAGGCCGACATCTTCCAGAGCCGGACACCGCCGGTGAACAGGCGGCCCACCAGGAAGACCACCCAGCCGAGCAGCACCCCGAGCGCCGCTCCGGCGAACGCCTCGCCCGCCGCGATCCGCCGGGTCATCCGCACGTCCGCGCCGACCAGCCGCAGCGCGGCGAGCCTGCGGTCGCGGCGGTCACCGCCGAAGCGGACCGCGGTCGCGATGAAGATGGCCACCGGGGTGAGCAGGACGACGCAGCCCAGGATGGTGAGCACGACGAGCGGGGCGGAGAGCGGCGGGCTCAGCGGTCCGCCGCCGAAGTGCGCGATCCGGTGGGCGCCGGTGCGGACGGTGAGTGTGGAGCTGCCCGCGTAGTAGTACAGCTCGCCCGGATCGCTCAGCCCGGACTGCCCGATGGTGCCGGTGATCCGGTACGGGAGGCGCTCGCGCAGCAGCTTGCCGCCGGCTGAGCCGAGCAGGTCCCGGAGCGCGGGGGAGACCACCATCGTGCCGGCGGCGGGGATCGCGCCGATGCCGGGCGGGACGATCGGGTGGGGGCCGTCCGCACGGAGCAGATAACCGTCCAGGGTCTCGCCGTGGTATTCGCTCTCGGCGTGCCCGAACAGCAGCGTCGTGTCGCCGCGCGGGACCGGTTTCGTCGGTTCGGAGAGGGTGCGGGCGTGCCCGCGCGCCGACTGGACGCTCACCGCGTGCGGCAGTGCGGACGCGGCGAGCAGCAGGGCCACGCCGAGGGCGACCCCCACGGCGGTGAGCGTGGTGCGCACCCAGGTCTCGCGGCCGCCGGTCACGGCGAACCGGACCCCCAGGGCGAGATCGTCGAACCCGCTCATGCCACGGACTGCGCGAAGCGGTCGCGGGCCTTGCCGTCGCGTACGACGACCTCACGGTCCGAGTAGGCGGCGACGCGTGCCTCGTGGGTGACGAGGACTACGGCCGCGTCGGTGGAGCGGGCCGCCTGGGTGAAGAGCTCCATCGCGCGCTCGCCGTTGAGTGAGTCGAGCGCGCCGGTCGGCTCGTCGGCGAAGAGCACCCGGGGGGTGGTCACCAGGGATCGGGCGATCGCGACGCGCTGGCCCTGTCCGCCGGAGACCTCGCCGGGGCGTTTGTGGCCGACGTCGGCGACCTCCAGGCGCTCCAGCCACTGCTGCGCCGTGCGTTCGGCCTCCTTGCGCTTCGTGCCGTTCAGCCGCAGCGGCAGTGCGACGTTCTGGACGCAGGAGAGTTCGGGGACGAGCTGGCCGAACTGGAAGACGAAGCCGAAGTCCGTGCGGCGCAGGGCGCTGCGGCCCACGTCGTTCATGGCGGTCAGGTCCTGGTCCCCGTACCGGACGGTGCCGGCGTCGGGGGCGACGATCCCGGCCAGACAGTGCAGCAGCGTCGACTTGCCGGACCCGGACGGGCCCATCACCGCGACGATCTCGCCGGGCGCTATGGAGAAGTCCACGCCGTCCAGGGCGGGGGTCGGACCGTAGGCCTTGTGGAGGCCGGTTGCGCTGAGCAACGGAGGCTGGGAGGACATGGCGAGCACTATACACACCCGGTATACCCACGGTGTATACAGCGGAGGAAATGGAAAATACCGGTCATTCAGGGCGACTTGAGAGGAAGATCGGCCGTTCCTGGCAACCTTGCGGGCTTCCTGAACGTCGGTTCCCTATGACACGGGTGCTGATTGTCACGTGTGGAAAGAGCCCTTCGGGGTGGTCCCTGTCCCCGGGCCCTCAGGAAGCGGTGCTAGCTTTCGACAGCTGGTCTGGGTGAGAAGAAGGCGGAGTCACAGAGCGATGGGCCGTGCGGACGATCGACGGGCCCGGCAGCGCGGGGCGCGCCGGGGCAAATCCAAGAAGAAGAGCGGGATACGCGGGCTCTTCACCTGGAAGAAGGTCCTGGGCGGCTTCTTCGTGTGCTGCCTGCTGCTGATGGGCGCGTTCGTCGCGTTCTACATGTACGTGCCCGTGCCGACGGCGAACGCCGACGCGGACCTGCAGAGCAACGTCTACAAGCTCAGCAACGGCAAGGTGCTCGCCCGCACCGGCAAGGTGAACCGCGAGAAGGTCGAGCTCTCGGACATCCCCCTGGAGGTCCAGCACACCTTCGTCGCCGCCGAGAACAAGACCTTCTACCAGGACCACGGAGTCGACTTCAGGGGCACCGCCCGAGGGCTCTACAACACCGTCCAGGGCCGGAAGCAGGGTGGCTCGACGATCACCCAGCAGTACGTCAAGAACTACTACCTGAACTCCGACCAGACGGTGACCCGCAAGCTCAAGGAGCTGGTGGTCTCCCTCAAGATCGACCGGAAGTTCTCCAAGGAAGAGATCCTCTCCGGTTACATCAACACCAGCTACTACGGCCGGGGCGCCTTCGGTATCCAGGCCGCCTCCCAGGCGTACTACGGCATCGACGCCAGGAAGCTGAACGTGAGCCAGGGCGCGTACCTCGCCTCGCTCCTCCAGGCGCCGAGCCAGTACGACTGGAACGTCGCGACCGCCGAGGGCAAGCGGCTGGTCAAGGCCCGCTGGGCGTACACCCTGGACAACATGGTCGAGAAGAAGTGGCTCGACTCGGGCAAGCGCGCCGAGCAGAAGTTCCAGATCCCGCAGAAGCCCAAGCCCGAGAGCGGTCTGAAGGGCGAGACCGGCTATCTGGTCAAGGCCGCCAACCAGGAGCTGGAGGCGCAGGGCATCTCCGAGGCGCAGATCGACGCCGGCGGCTGGACGGTCACGCTCAACATCGACCCGAAGAAGCAGGCCCAGCTGGAGAAGACGCTCAAGAAGCAGCTGACCAGCAAGCTCCGCCCCAAGGAGCATGTGGTCGACGCGGACATCCAGGCGGGCGCCGTCTCGGTCAACCCGCACACCGGCGCGGTCGAGGCGCTCTACGGCGGCCAGGACTACCTGAAGCACGAGTACAGCAATGCCAAGCGCGTCGACTACCAGCCCGCCTCCACCTTCAAGCCGCTGATCCTGGCGGCCGCCCTGGAATCCGGCGCCAAGACGCAGAAGGGCCAGCAGATCGGGGCGAGCACCATCTACGACGGTGACAGCCGGCGCCCTGTGGTGGACAGCAACGGCAACAAGGTCGGGTTCGCCCCGCCCAACGAGGACAACCAGAGCTACGGCCCGGTCACCGTCCAGACCGCCATGAACAACTCCGTCAACTCGGTGTTCGCCCAGATGGGTGTGGACGTCGGCCTCGACAAGGTCCGCAAGCTCGGTCTCGACCTCGGCATGAGCTCCATGAAGAACGCGCAGCCGGTCCCTGCGATGACCCTCGGTTCCTACGGCGCCAGCCCGATGGAGATGGCCGGGATCTACGCGACCTTCGACAACCACGGCAAGAAGGTCACCCCGACCATCGTGAAGGCCGCCAGCCGCCCGAACCAGGAGCCGTTCAAGCCGCAGAAGGCCATCGGCGACCAGGTGATCAGCCCGCAGACGGCCGACGCGGTCACCTCGGTCCTGACCGGCGTGGTCGACGAGGGCACCGGCGCCGTGGTCAAGAACAAGGCGCAGCAGGTCGCGGGCAAGACCGGTACGTCCGACAACAACAAGTCCGCCTGGTTCACCGGCTACACGCCGAACCTGGTGACATCGGTCGGTCTCTTCGGTGAGGCGGCCAAGGCGCGCGTGGAGGACGGCAAGAAGGTCCACCAGGGCGCCCAGGTCACCATCAGCGGCGCGGCAGGCAGCGGCACCCGGGTCAACGGTGGTGGTTTCCCCGCCGAGATCTGGGCGGGGTACACCTTCGGTCTCGACATGAAGCCGAGCAAGTTCGACCTGGACACCGACCAGGGCGCCGCGGTCACCCCCACCACACCGCCGCCGTCGAACACGCCGCCCCCGTCGAACACGCCGCCGCCCCCGACGACCCCGCCGCCGTCGTCCCCGGCCGCACCCCCGTCGCACAACAGCCCGGACCCGTCCCACAGCGGGACGGACGGCGGAGGCGACACCACCGCCGGGAACAACGGCACGACGACCGGGTCCAATGGGAACGAGGGGACCTCACAGGGCACCTCGTCCAACGGCGGCACCTCCAAGGGCACATCGAGCACAGGCGGCTCGGACACCGGGTCCTCCAGTACCGGCGGTGACAACTCCACCGACGGCGGGGGCGGCGGGTCCAACGGCAACAACGGGCCGCTGGGCGGCGGCCTGTAGGACGGACACGGAGACGGAGCAGGACCGGCCCCGCCGGTCCTGCTCCGTCTCCGGTGCCGCGCCGTTACTCCGGTTTGGCCTTCGCGGCGATCCGGTCGCCCGTCGTCTTGTCGATGTTGCGCCAGTACTGCAGCGCCCGGTCGAGCACCGGGGCCGAGACACCCTGCGCCAGATGGCCGACGACATTGTCGACGAGCCGTGCGCGCTGCTCGTCGTTGAGGACCTGGCGCACCATCGTGCCCGGCTGGCCGAAGTCGTCGTCGTCCCGGCGCAGCTTGTACGCCTCGCGGACCATCTCGCCCGCCGTCTGCCAGCCCGCGGGCTCCCCGAAGCGGGCGGTGTCGGCCGCCGGACCGCCGTACGAGTTCGGGGCGTACGGCGCGGACGCCGCGGACGGCTCGTACCGCATCGGCCCGTCCTTCGCGTACGAGTTGACGGGCGAGCGCGGCCTGTTCGGCGGCAGCTGCGTGTAGTTCGGGCCGATCCGGTAGCGGTGGGTGTCCGGGTACGAGAACAGCCGGCCGAGCAGCATCTTGTCGGGCGAGGGACCGATGCCGGGCACCATGTTCGACGGCTCGAAGGATGCCTGCTCGATGTGGACGAAGTGGTCGTCCGGGTTCTTGTTGAGCGTCATCCGGCCGACGTCGATCAGCGGATAGTCGCTGTGCGGCCACACCTTGGTGAGGTCGAACGGGTTGAAGCGGTAGTCCGGGGCGTCGTCGAACGGCATCACCTGGACCTTGAGCGTCCACGAGGGGGCGTTCCCCGACCTGATCGACTCGAAGAGGTCCCGGCGGTGGTAGTCCGTGTCGCATCCGGCCATCGCGTCGGCGTCGGCCTGGCTGAGGAAGTCGATGCCCTGGTCGGTCTTGAAGTGGTACTTCACCCAGAACTTCTCGCCCGCCGCGTTCACCCACATATAGGTGTGCGAGCTGTAGCCGTTCATGTTCCGCCACGTCCTGGGGATACCGCGGTCGCCCATCAGCCAGGTCACCTGGTGTGCGGACTCGGGCGAGAGCGTCCAGAAGTCCCACTGCATGTCGTTGTCGCGCAGCCCGTTGTCCGGGCGGCGTTTCTGGCTGCGGATGAAGTCCTGGAACTTGATCGGGTCACGGACGAAGAAGACCGGCGTGTTGTTGCCGACCATGTCGTAATTGCCGTGTTCCGTATAGAACTTGAGCGCGAAACCGCGCGGGTCGCGCCAGGTGTCGGGCGAACCCATCTCACCGGCGACGGTCGAGAACCGGGCCAGCATCTCGGTGCGCTTGCCCGGCTGGAAGACATCGGCCTTGGTGAACTGGCTGACGTCGTTCGTCACTTCGAAGATCCCGTACGCACCGGAGCCCTTGGCGTGCACCACCCGCTCGGGCACCCGCTCCCGGTTGAACTGCGCCATCTTCTCGATCAGATAGGCGTCCTGCAGCAGCACCGGACCGTCGGAGCCGACGGTGAGCGAGTGTTCGTCGCTCTCCACCGGGATCCCCGCGTTGGTGGTGGTGTGAAGGGCCTTCCGGGGTGCCTCGCTCACGAGCGTTGTCCCATCGTTCGAGGGGGTTGAGGTCGCTTCGTCCGCGTGCCCCAGTGAACCGTCCCGACACCTGGTCGGCAACATTTCTCTGCGTTGGGGTGAAGCCGGACAGCAGAGGGCCCGGTGGGCGTCCATGCACCTGCGGACACGCACCGGGCCCACCCGGCCGACGTACCGGGGCCACCGCCCAATACCCCGCGTACCCCGGCAGAAGCTGCCTGCGCCTGGATCCCGGACTACACCGGGGTCCCGGACTACACCGGGGTCCCGAACTACACCTGGATCCCGAACTACACCTGGATCCCCGAACTACACCTGGATCTCGAACCAGACCACCTTGCCGGTGGAGAGCCGGGTCGCCCCCCACCGCCGGGCCAGCCGGTTCACCAGGAACAGTCCGCGCCCGCCCTCGTCGGTCTCCCGGGCCCGGCGCTGGCGCGGCAGCTGCGGCGAGTCGTCGCCGACCTCGCAGCGCAGTACGTCGGTGCGCAGCAGCCGCAGGGTCACCGGTCGCTCCGCGTACCGCACGGCGTTGGTCACCACCTCACTGACCAGCAGCTCCACCGAGTCCGACATCTCTTCGAGGCCCCAGCGCTCCAGCGCCCTGCGCACCAGCCGCCGGGCCCGGCGGGGGGCCTGCTCCTCCGGGTCGAGGAACCAGTAGGCGACATCGCTCGGCGCGATCCCGTCGAAGCGGGCCGCGAGCAGCGCGATGTCGTCGTCCCGGTCGCCGGGACCCAGCATGTCCAGCACGTCGTCGCAGAGGGCTTCGAGCGGCGGCGAGTGGTCCGGGCCGGTCAGCTCGGCGGTGGCGGCGAGCCGCTCCCGGAGCTGCTCGATCCCCGTCCAGACGTCCCGCAGCCGCGACTCGACCAGACCGTCCGTGTACAGCAGGAGGGTGGCACCGGCCGGCGCGTCGAGCTCGACCGCCTCGAAGTCCACCCCGCCCACCCCGATCGGGGCGCCCGGCGGGACCCGCAGCACCTCCGCACGGCCGCCCAGATGCAGCAGGACCGGCGGCGGGTGGCCCGCGTTGGCGATGGTGATCCGGTGCGCCACCGGGTCGTACACCGCGTACAGGCAGGTCGCCATCCGGTCCGAGCCGAGCCGCTGGGCCTGCTCGTCCAGATGGTGCAGCACCTCGGCCGGCGGCAGATCCAGCTGCGCCAGGGTCTGGGCCGTCGTCCGCAGCTGGCCCATGATCGCGGCCGATGTCATGGAGTGCCCCATCACATCGCCCACGACCAGCGCGACCCGGCTGCCCGGCAGCGGGATCGCGTCGTACCAGTCACCGCCCACCCGTGCGGTCTCGGCCGCCGGCAGATAGCGGGAGGCCAGTTTGACGCCGGTCGGCTGGGGCAGTGAGTCCGGCAGCATGGTGCGCTGGAGCTCGTCCGCGATGTACGCCTCGCGCCCGTACAGCACCGCCTTGTCGATGCCCAGCGCGGTGTGGGTGGCCAGCTGGGCGGCGACCAGCAGGTCGTTGGGCTCGAAGGGCGGCCGGTCGGGACGGCGTACGAAGACGGCGGCGCCGATCACCCGGCGCCTGCCCCGCAGCGGGGCGAGGATCGTACGGTGTCCGTTGGGTACGGTCCGGTCGGGGCCCAGCAGCTCGGGCAGCGCGGCGCGGGCCGCGGCGGAGTCACCGAAGACCGGGCGCACACCCCGCAGCACCTCGGCGAGCGCGCCGCCCGGGGCCACCTCGCACAGCTGGGCCGCGAGCGGTTCGGGCTGCTCGTCGGAGTCCTCCTCGTCCACTAAACGCAGCCGGTCGGTACGGCGCAGCCGCAGCACGAACGGGACCACCGGCCGCTCGTCACCGACCGGCAGCGGATCGCGGAGGAAGACGAGTATCGCGTCGGAGAACGTCGGCACGGTCGCTCTGCACAGCCCGAGAACGATCTCGTCGAGGTCTATGCCCCGCGCGATACGGCGGGTGGCAGCCCCCACGAACCGGAGTCTGTCGCCCTCGCTGCGCCCGGGGGAGACCGCGGGGGCGGGCGGGGGCGCGGGGATGGACCCGGCGGCCGCCACATCGGCGTCCTGCTGCCGGGCGCGAGTGGGTTCGTGCGGCCGGGCAGCGGCGGGCTGCCGGCCTTCGTGGGAGGTGGTGTGCTCCGTCACGCGAGGGATTCCGTCCGTCCGAGGCAGGTGTGCGATGCAACCGCTTCGAGGGGTCGTATACCCGTTGTCATGGCTGCACCCCCCTGTAGTGACTTGGTAGTGACTTGCCGGTAGTGACTTGCGGTCAGTTCAGCTGCTGCACAGGTTCGTTGTCATGGGACCGTGGCAGGGCGCAGCCTTGCGGAGGACGATCCTACGTTTGATCCCCGGGGGCGCATCAAGGGTCTCACGACGGCACGTACGCGGGCGTGCGGTCCCAGTCGTCCGGCAGGACCGGCACGGTCCACTCCGGATCGGGCCGCCAGTCCTCCCAGCCGTCGGTGAAGGGCGGACCCCAGGACTCGATCAGCCCGACCGCCGCCCGGCCCGCCCGGCGCACCCGCGCCGCCTGCCCGGCGTCCATCAGCCCGGCCTGCTGGGCCTGGGCGAACTCGTCCTCGTCCAGCCACTGCCAACTGCGGTCGGGCAGCACCGAGATGTCCAGGAAGTGATCCTCCGAGTCGACACCTCCGGCCCACCGGCGGTGCGGCTCCTCCAGGTTCACGTACCAGCTCTTGAAGCGCCATCCCCGGTCCCACCAGAGCCACACCGACCAGGGTTCACGGGGCCGGGCCAGCTTCAGCACACCCATGCCCCACCAGCGGTCGCGTACGACGCTGCGGGGTCTGGTGTACCGGGTGGCCAGCGGTTCGCGGTGCACGGGGGTCCCGTCGGCGAGCTCCGGTTTCATGCACTCGGTGCCGGGTGCCAGCCAGACCGCGAGCAGCTCGTCGGTGTCCTGCACGACCGTCACCGGGCGGCAGATGTGCAGGCGGTCGGAGCCGTTGCCGCGGTAGCGCCAGAGGATGTGGTCCCCGGGCGCCCAGTGATGTGTTCCCCCTGCACCTGTCATGCGGAGATCTTAGGAGTACGGAGGGTGCGGCGCAGCGATCCGGGTCACGCGGTTGCCGGGGGCCCGCCGGCGCGGCCCGCGCCCGGGGAGGCCCGGGAGGCCGTTTCCGGCCCCTCGGCGCCCGGTCACGGCCGCGTCATGCTCAGGACGTCCAGCGCCGCGTCCAGCTGCTCGGCTGTCAGATCGCCCCGCTCCACATACCCCTCGTCCAGCACGACGTCCCGGATGGTCCTGCGCTCGGCCACCGCCCGCTTGGCGACCTTCGCGGCCTCCTCGTACCCGATGTACTTGTTCAGCGGAGTGACGACCGAGGGGGAGGACTCCGCGTACTCCCGGGTGCGCTCCGGGTGGGCGGTGATCCCGTCGACCGTGCGGTCCGCGAGCAGCCGTGCGACGTTGGCCAGCAGCCGCACCGACTCCAGGACGTTCTTGGCGATCACCGGCAGCATCACGTTCAGCTCGAAGTTGCCGGCGGCCCCGGCCGCGGCGACCGTCGCGTCGTTGCCCGTGACCTGCGCCGCCACCATCAGCACCGCTTCCGGGATCACCGGATTGACCTTGCCGGGCATGATGGAGGAACCGGGCTGGAGGTCGGGCAGCGAGATCTCGGAGAGTCCGGTGCGCGGGCCCGATGCCATCCAGCGCAGATCGTTGGAGATCTTCGTCAGCCCGGCCCCGATCGTCCGGAGCTGCCCGGACGTTTCGACGATGCCGTCCCGCGCGCTCTGTGCCTCGAAGTGGTTGCGGGCCTCGGTCAGCGGCAGCCCCGTCGCCCCGGCCACCTCGGCGATGACGGCGGCCGAGAAGCCGGGCGGGGTGTTGATGCCGGTGCCCACCGCCGTACCGCCCAGGGGCAGTTCGGCGAGGCGGGGCAGCGAGGAGTGCAGCCGCTCGACGCCGTACCTGATCTGTGCCGCGTACCCGCCGAACTCCTGGCCCAGGGTGACCGGTGTGGCGTCCATCAGATGCGTACGCCCGGACTTGACCACGTCCGAGAACTCATCGGCCTTGCGCTCCAGCGCCTCGGCCAGATGTTCCAGCGCCGGGATCAGATCACGGGTGACGGCCGCCGTCGCCGCGATGTGGATCGAGGAGGGGAAGACGTCGTTGGACGACTGCGAGGCGTTCACATGGTCGTTGGGGTGCACCGGGCGCCCCAGCCGCTCGGTGGCGAGCGTGGCCAGGACCTCGTTCATGTTCATGTTGGACGAGGTGCCGGAGCCGGTCTGGAAGACGTCCACCGGGAACTCGGCGTCCCACCGGCCGTCCACGACCTCGGCCGCGGCCTCCTGGACCGCCTGCGCCAGATCCTCCTCGACGACTCCGAGACCGGCGTTGACCTTGGCGGCCGCCGCCTTGATCCGGGCCAGCGCCTCGATATGGGCCCGTTCCAGGGTCTGCCCCGATACGGGGAAGTTCTCCACGGCGCGCTGGGTCTGGGCGCGCCACTTGGCGCCGGCCGGGACCCTCACCTCACCCATGGAGTCGTGTTCGATCCGGTACTGCTCAGTCATCGTCGTACCTCCACATCGGACAGCAACGTCTGACGGAGAGGTGTTCCCGGTCCCGGGCGGAAGATCACCCCTGGTGCCGTCCGGCCGGACGGCACCAGGGGCCAGTGCCGAGGGGGCTACGCCTGCCCGGGGGCGCGGACGGGGATGCTGAGGACGGTGGGGGACTCGGCGGGCGCCCGGAAGAAGTCGTTCCCCTTGTCGTCCACCACGATGAAGGCCGGGAAGTCCTCGACCTCGATCTTCCACACCGCCTCCATGCCCAGCTCCTCGTACTCCAGGACCTCGACCTTCTTGATGCAGTCCTGGGCGAGCCGGGCCGCCGGGCCGCCGATCGAGCCGAGGTAGAAGCCGCCGTGGCTGCCGCACGCGTCGGTGACCTGCTGCGAGCGGTTGCCCTTGGCGAGCATCACCTTGGAGCCGCCCGCGGCCTGGAACTGCTCCACGTACGAGTCCATGCGGCCGGCCGTCGTCGGGCCGAACGAACCGGACGCGTATCCCTCGGGGGTCTTGGCGGGGCCCGCGTAATAGACCGGGTGGTCCTTCAGGTACTGCGGCATCTCCTCGCCCGCGTCCAGCCGCTCCTTGATCTTGGCGTGCGCGATGTCGCGCGCCACCACCAGCGGCCCGGTCAGCGAGAGCCGGGTCTTGACCGGGAACCTGGTCAGCTCGGCGAGGATCTCGTCCATCGGCCGGTTCAGGTCGACGGATACGACGTCGCCGTCCTCCAGGTGCTCGTCCGTGGTGTCGGGCAGGAAGCGTGCCGGGTCGGTCTCCAGCTGCTCCAGGAAGACGCCTTCGGCGGTGATCTTCGCGACGGCCTGCCGGTCCGCCGAGCAGGAGACGGCGATGGCGACGGGCAGCGAGGCGCCGTGCCGGGGCAGCCGTACGACGCGGACGTCGTGGCAGAAGTACTTTCCGCCGAACTGCGCGCCGATGCCGATCTTCTGCGTCAGCTCGAAGACCTTCTGTTCGAGATCCGTGTCGCGGAAGCCGTGCCCGGTCGGCGAGCCCTCGGTGGGCAGCTCGTCCAGGTAGTGCGCGGAGGCGTACTTGGCGGTCTTGAGCGCGAACTCCGCCGACGTACCGCCCACGGTGATCGCCAGGTGGTACGGCGGGCAGGCGGCCGTACCCAGCGAACGGATCTTCTCCTCCAGGAACTTCATCATGGACGCCTCGTTGAGGACGGCCTTGGTCTCCTGGTAGAGGAACGACTTGTTGGCGGAGCCGCCGCCCTTGGCCATGAAGAGGAACTTGTAGGCGCCGCCGTCGGTCGCGTACAGCTCGATCTGCGCCGGCAGGTTCGAGCCGGTGTTCTTCTCCTCCCACATGGTGAGCGGAGCCATCTGCGAGTACCGCAGGTTCAGCTTGGTGTACGCGTCGAAGATGCCATGGGACAGCGCCTCCTCGTCACCGCCTTCGGTCAGCACGTTCTGGCCGCGCTTGCCCATGACGATCGCGGTGCCGGTGTCCTGGCACATCGGGAGGACGCCGGCGGCCGCGATGTTGGCGTTCTTCAGCAGGTCGAGCGCGACGAACTTGTCGTTGGACGACGCCTCGGGGTCGTCGACGATCTTGCGCAGCTGGGTGAGGTGGGCCGGGCGCAGATAGTGCGAGATGTCATGCATGGCCGCGGCGGCGAGGGTGCGCAGCGCCTCGGGCTCGACCTTGAGGAACGTACGCCCGTCGGCTTCGAAGGTGGAGACGCCTTCCGCGGTCACCAGCCGGTACGGCGTGGTGTCCGCTCCCACGGGAAGCAGATCGGAGTACGCAAACTCTGGCATGACGGCCATTCCTCACTCGGCAGACGCGGGCTGGCCTCCATCGGCACAGCATTCACCAGCCTAGAACCATGGGGTGGGGCCGCGGTGGTGAGGTAGGACTCACCTGGGGGTGGCTCTCGGGAGGTGCCGTATCGGCGGCTCCCGGGATGTGCCGTACGAACGCCGGCCGCGGAAACCTCCGGGCGAGACGGCCGGACAACCACTAGTCGCGATCTATCGCGTTTGGGTACGCTGGGCCGGTGGACCTCGAAAAGCATGCCCAGCAGCCGCAGCCCGTGCAGTCCGTGCAGCCCGTCGGCATCCGCGCGTCCGACGCCGACCGCGACCGGATCGCGGACATCCTCAGGGATGCACTGGCCGAGGGGCGTCTCGACGCCGAAGAGCACTCCGAGCGGATCGAGGCGGTCTACCGCGCGAAGACCCTCGCCGAGCTGGAGCCGCTGGTGCAGGACCTGCCCGCCGCAGCCGGCAGCCACCCCGGCCCCGCCGTCGCGGCCCGGCCGGTCGCGGAGGACCCGGACGCGCCGGTCACCGCCGAGAACCTGGTCGCGGTCTTCTCCAGCTCGACCAGGAAGGGCCGTTGGCGCGTCGGCCGCAGGACGAACGCCTTCTCGCTCTTCGGCAATGTCGAGATCGACCTCACCGAGGCGCTGTTCGAGCAGCGGCTGACCGTCATCAACGCCACTTCGATCTTCGGCAATGTCGAGGTCAGGGTCCCGGAGAACATCACCCTGCGCGGCAGCGGCACAGGGATCTTCGGCAACTTCGAGGTCGAGACGCTCGAATCGGAGAATCCGGAGGCGCCGGTCGTGGTGGTGAACGGCTACTCGGTCTTCGGCAACATCGAGGCGAAGCCGAAGCGGGGCAAGCTGGTGGCGGACCTGCGCGGCATGGTCGACAGGAAGCTGCGCAAGCACCTGGGGTAGGCGACCGGGCCGGCCGGGCTTGGCCCAGCGGCGGTGCCCCGGGCGGCAGTTGGGCGACCGGCGGGTCCGCCCTGGCCGGAACTCAGTGCATAGGCGTGCGCACAGCGGGTAGGGACTGCAGCATCGTCTCTCGCTCGCGAAGCCGTCGTCAGGAGTAGACCGTGCTGCATCCGCCGCATCAGTCCCTGCAGGTCGCTGCCGTGCCACCGCAGCGCGTCCCGGCACGGGAGGATCAGGCAGGGCCCTGGCATTCGGAGGCGGTGTGCCGCCGGGACGAGGCGGGGCTCTTCTTCGCGCCGTCCAAGGAGCCGACCGCGGCCAGGCTCGCCCGCGAGGAGGCGGCGAAGCGGGTCTGCGCCCGCTGTCCCGTACTCGTGGAGTGCCGGGAGCACGCCCTGGTGCAGCCCGAGCCGTACGGAGTCTGGGGCGGGCTGACGGCCGCCGAGCGCCGCGTGGTCCTCGCCCGGCGCAGGCGCCGCGAGGTGGAGCTCAGGGGCACGGTCCAGGACCCCATGGCACAGGCGGGCTGATCACGCGCACAGGCATACAGCGCGTACACGGGCATACAGCGCGTACGCAGGCGTACGGAAAGGGCGCCCCCAGCCGCACACGGGGGGCGCCCTTTCCTGCTTGTTGGCTTGTTGCTCCGGATCCGGCCGGTCCTGCCGTGCTGCCTACTTGGCCCGGTCGAAGTCCACCGTGCTGTACGCGCGCAGCTTCGACAGCCGGTGCGTCGAGTCGATCTGCCGGATCGTGCCCGACTTGGAGCGCATGACCAGCGACTGCGTCGTCGCGGTCTCGGCCCGGTAGCGCACCCCGCGCAGCAGCTCGCCGTCGGTGATGCCGGTGGCCACGAAGAACACGTTGTCTCCGCTGACCAGGTCGGTCGTGGAGAGCACCCGGTCCAGGTCGTGGCCGGCGTCGATGGCGCGCCCGCGTTCGGCGTCGTCCTTCGGCCAGAGCTTGCCCTGGATCGTGCCGCCGAGGCACTTGATCGCGCAGGCGCTGATGATGCCCTCGGGCGTACCGCCGATGCCCATCAGCAGATCGACGCCGGTCCCCTCCCGTACGGCCATGATCGAGCCCGCGACGTCGCCGTCCGAGATGAACTTGATCCGGGCGCCGGTCTCCCGGATCTCCTTGACGATGCCCTCGTGGCGGGGGCGGTCGAGGATGACCACGGTCACGTCGTCGGGCGAGGAGTTCTTCGCCTTGGCGACCCGGCGGATGTTGACCGAGACCGGGGCGTTGATGTCGACGAAGTCGGCGGCCTCGGGGCCTGTGACCAGCTTGTCCATGTAGAAGACGGCCGACGGGTCGAACATGGAGCCGCGGTCGGCGGCGGCCAGGACCGCGATGGCGTTCGGCATGCCCTTGGCGTTGAGCGTGGTGCCGTCGATCGGGTCGACCGCGATGTCGACCTCGGCGCCGGTGCCGTCACCGATGTGCTCTCCGTTGAAGAGCATCGGGGCTTCGTCCTTCTCGCCCTCGCCGATGACGACGACGCCGTTCATGGAGACGGTGGAGACGAGCGTACGCATCGCGTTGACCGCGGCACCGTCCGCACCGATCTTGTCGCCGCGCCCGACCCAGCGGCCGGCGGCCATCGCGGCGGCCTCGGTGACCCGGACGAGCTCCAGGGCGAGGTTGCGGTCCGGGGCCTCCGGGGAGACCTCCAGCTGGGAGGGGAGATGATGCTCGGTCATCGGCACGCACCTTTCTGATACGACGACGGCCGTATGTAGAGGGTTCGTTCGATTCTATCGTCCGGTCGATAAAATGAGCACCGGGGCCCACGCATGAGCAGCGCGAGGACCTGAGACGATGGGCCCGTGGCAGGTACGCGAAGCAAGCAGACAGTGCGCGGAATGATCCAGTCGATGGTGGTCATCCTGGCCGCCGTCGCGGTCATCTACGTGTTCGTTCCGCATGGTGGCACTTCGGAGCCGGTGAAGACCGTCGACTACCGCGTGGAGCAGCTCACGGCCCAGCGCGCGGCACCGTATCCGGTGCAGGCGCCGGTCGGGCTCCCGAAGGGGTGGAAGGCGACCTCCGTCTCGTACACCCAGGACGACGGCCATGCGTGGCACCTGGGCTTTCTGGACCCGGAGGAGCAGTACGTCGCGGTGGAGCAGTCCACCGGGCCGTCCGACAAGTTCGTCACGACCGTGAGCAAGGACGCGTCGAAGACATCGCAGACCCAGCAGGTGGGCGGCGAGACCTGGCAGCGCTGGAAGGGCCCCAAGTACAACGCTCTCGTACGCCGGGAACACGGCTCGACGACCGCTGTGACCGGTACGGCGCCGTACGGGCAGCTCGCGCAGATGGCGGCGGCGCTGAAGGCGGAGAAGACGGAGAAGGCGGAGACGACCGGGCAGTCCGGGCAGTCCGGGCAGTCGTAGGGATCGGGGCGGCAGCAGTAGTTACTGCTTCCTCCGCCTGTGCTTTCTCCGCCTTCCGCCGGCCCGTAGGCATGTTGCGTCCGGGGGGCCGCTGGAGTCGGCCGCGACCGGTGCACACGGAGAGGCCGCCGCACCCTCGGGGTGCGGCGGCCTCTCGTGATGTGCCGTGCGGCTGTGCCGCGTGGCCCGTGCCCGTGGCCCGTGGCCCGTGCCGTGTGTGGCTCAGACGGTCGTGATGACCTCGTCGAGCGAGAGGCGCGGGGAGCGCGGGAACCAGGCGTCCTCGCCCGGCTTGCCGATGTTGACGATCATCAGCGGGGTGTGGTCGTCGTCCAGGAACTCCTTCTGGACACCGGCGAAGTCGAAGCCCGTCATCGGGCCCGCGGCCAGACCGGCGGCGCGCACGCCGACGATGAAGTAACCGGCCTGCAGGGTGGCGTTGAGGAGGGCGGCCTGCTCACGCGCCGGGCGCTCCGAGAAGAACGCGTCCTTGGCCTGCGGGAAGTGCGGGAACAGCTGCGGGAGCTCCTCGTGGAACTCGTTGTCGGCGGAGAGGATCGCGACCAGCGGGGCGGTGGCGGTCTTCGGCCGGTTGCCCTCGGCCATGTGCTCCACCAGGCGCTCGCGAGCCTCGGGGGAGCGGACCAGGGTGATGCGCAGCGGCGACTGGTTGAAGGCGGTCGGGCCGAACTTGACCAGGTCGTAGATCGCCTGCACCTGCTCCTCGGTCACCGGCTCGTCAGTGAAGGTGTTCGCGGTGCGGGCCTCGCGGAAGAGGAGGTCCTGGGCGGCGGGGTCGAGAACGAGCGACATCTTTCGTACCTTCCGGACATGCGGTGGATCAAGGGATGCTCCGACTGTACGGCGAAGATGTATTAAGTTTCAACTAAATCCGTCCCGACGTGACCGGCCTCACAGCCCACCCGCGCCAAGCGCTCGGACGGCCTCGCACCTGACCCGTGACCAGCGGCATTCACCCGCCCCGTACCGGGCCCCCGGCCCCGGACCGCTCTCACTCCTCGCCGGACCCCGTACCTTCCGGACCCGACCCCTCCGGTCCCGTACCGTCCGCGAGCGCCGCGTCCAGCCGGGCCCGCGCGCCCTCAAGCCAGCCGCGGCAGACCTTGGCCAGCTCCTCACCACGTTCCCACAGCGCCAGGGACTCCTCCAGGGTCGTCCCCCCGGTCTCCAGCCGCCGTACGACATCGATCAGCTCGTCGCGCGCCTGCTCGTAGCCGAGCGCCGTCTCATCCGTCTTCGCCTGTGCCATCTCATCCACCCTGGTCTCATCCACCCTGGTCCCGTCGGCCCCATTCGTTGCGGCCACATCCACGCTGAATCTCACCCCGGAAGCCCGGAACCCCGGAGGCCCGGAAACTGCTGAACCTGCTGCGGCTACTGCGGCTCTTCGGAGCCCCGGGGCTCCCGCCGCTGCGGGCTCACCGTCACACCGAGCTCTCCTCCGGCGACTCTGGCCCGCAGCGGCTCCCCGTCCGTGACCTCGCCGGGTGCGCGCACCACTGCTCCGTCCTCCCGCTGGAGCACCGCGTACCCCCGCTCCAGGGTCGCCGCCGGGGAGAGCGCGACCACACGGGCCCGGGTGTGCGAGAGCTCCGAGTCCGCGCGGTCCAGCAGATGCCGCAGTGTCCGCCGGGCGCGCTCCACCAGCGCGCCGACAACTTCCTCGCGCTCCTCGACCATCCGCTGCGGCCGCTCCATCGACGGCCGGGCGAGCGCTGCGGCCAGCCCGCGCTGCTCCCGGTCGAGCAGCCCCTGCACGGTCCGCAGGGAGCGGTCCCGCAGTTGCCGTACGCGCTCCAGCTCCTCCCCGACATCCGGTACGGCCTTCTTCGCCGCATCCGTCGGGGTGGACGCCCGGACATCGGCCACCAGGTCGAGCAGGGGCGAGTCCGGCTCATGCCCGATCGCCGACACCACCGGCGTACCGCACGCGGCCACGGCACGGATCAGCTGCTCGTCCGAGAAGGGGAGCAGGTCCTCCACGCTGCCGCCGCCGCGCGCCACGATGATCACGTCCACATCCGGCAGCCGGTCCAGTGCCTGTACGGCATCGACCACCTGGGACACCGCGCGTACCCCCTGCACCGCCACATTCCGCACCTCGAAGCGGACGGCCGGCCAGCGCCGCCGGGCGTTCTCCAGCACGTCCCGCTCCGCCGCACTCGCGCGCCCGGTCACCAGACCGATCAGCTGCGGCAGAAACGGTATGGGCCTCTTCCGGTCCAGGGCGAAGAGCCCTTCGGCGGCCAGGGTCCGTTTCAACTGCTCCAGGCGAGCGAGCAGTTCACCGATGCCCACCGGCTTGATCTCCACGGCTCGCAGCGAAAGCTGACCGCGCGGCGCATACCACTCCGGCTTCGCGTGGACCACGACCCGCGCGCCCTCCGCCACCACATCGGCCACCGCGTCGAAGACCTGGCGGAAACAGGTCACCGACACCGAGATGTCGTACGAGGGGTCGCGCAGCGTCAGGAACACCACCCCTGCCCCGGGCCTGCGGGAGAGCTGGGTGATCTGCCCCTCGACCCACACCGCGCCGAGCCGGTCGATCCACCCTCCGATGAGCCGTGACACCTCGCCGACGGGGAGCGGCGCGTCCGCACTCGTATTCAGAGCCATGTACGCAGGCTAAGCGGTGCCACCGACAACGGGACGGCCACACGTGGTCCGCGTGACGGCGAGGGGCTGTCCCGTAATCCCTGGTGGATCAGCGTACGGCGTCAGATGCGGTGCATCGCAAGGCGGAGGGGCGTCCGCATACTGGATGTATTCGGGCGTTCCGACAACGCGGCGAGGTGCCGTAGCTGGCGTCGTACGCCCGCCAGGGATTACGGGACAGCCCCTAGGCTCTCCCCCACGCAACCGCGCCCGGCGAGCACCCCGCTGCACGAGCCCCCTGCCTCACGACCGGCGACCGCCCCACGCCCCATCCCCCGGCCCCACCCCGTACCGCTGCTCACACGTCGAGCCCCGCCCGGCGGCTCCGCTGCACGGCGAAGATCACGAGACCGGCCACCAGCCAGACCAGCCCGACCCACTGGGCCGCGCTCGTCGCCTCCACGATCACCGCGATCGTCACCGCCGCCCCCAGCACCGGCAGCAGCACATGCCGCCACCAGACCGGCGGCCCCTCACCCTTCCGTACCGCGAACCAGCCCACCACCGACGCGTGCAGCAGCAGGAACGCGGTCAGCGCCCCGATGTCGACCACCGAGACCAGCCGGTCCAGGCCGTCGTCCCGGCGTGCCGCCCACACCGCGGCGATCAGCGTCACCACCGCCGCCAGCAGCACCGCGACCCGCGGGACCCCGGAGGGGCCGTCCACCTTGGAGAGGGCGTGCGGCAGCCGCCGGTCGCGCCCCATGGCGAAGAGCAGCCGGCCCGCCGCCGCCTGTCCGGCGAGGGCGGCGAAGGCGGCGCCGATCGCCTTGCTCACCGCGACCAGGTCGTGCAGCCAGCTGCCGACCGCCGCGTCCACCGTGTCGTAGAAGGCCGAGCCTTGCGCCACCGGCTTCGCGGCCAGCTGGGCGGACGACATCGGCTCCAGGAGCGCCGCCAGATACGACTGCACGATGAAGAGCACCCCCGCGAGGACCAGGCAGAACAGCACCGCCCGCGCGACCTTCGCCGACCCGCCGGTGACCTCCTCGGCGAACGAGGCGATCGCGTCGAAGCCCAGATACGAGAGCACCGCCACGGACACCGCCCCGAGCACCGCCGTCAGCGAGAACCCGCCGTCGCCGGTGAAGGGCGTCGCCCAGCCCCGGTTCGTACCGTTCTGGACGAGCACCACGACCGCGGTCACCACGAACACCGCCAGGACGGCGATCTCCATGGCGAGCACCGCGAACCCGACCAGGGCGGCGGCCCGTACGCCCCACAGATTCAGCCCCGTGGTCACCACCACGGCGATCGCTGTCCACACCCACCGCGACACCGAGGGCACCAGCGAGTTCATCGCGATGCCCGAGAAGAGGTACGCGACCGCCGGGATCAGCAGATAGTCGAGCATCGCCATCCACCCGGCGATGAAGCCAGGTCCGGGGCCGAGCCCCTTGCGGGCGTAGGCGAAGACCGAACCGGCCTGCGGCACGACCCGCACCATCTGCGCGTAACTGAACGCGGTGAAGGCCATCGCGATCGTCGACGCGATGTAGACGAGTGCGACGGCGCCGTGCGACTTGGCGTCGAGGGTGCCGAAGATCCCGACCGGGGCCATCGGGGCGATGAAGAGCAGCCCGTATACGACCAAATCCCGGAATCCGAGATTCCGATGTAGTTTCGGCGCCTTCACACCACTGCCCGCGGCCGTCTCGTCAGAAGTCATGGCATCAGTCTTCCCACAAGTCGGGACGCTGCCCCGGCTGACGCGGCCCAACGGTCCCGCCCGTGCCGGACGGCCCCGCCGGCCCACGGCCCGCGGCGGTACAGGCCGTTACGATGGACCGCATGACTGCTACGCCCAGCCCGTCACCCGCCACCCCGACCGGAGACGCCGCGCGGGGCACCGGCGCCCGCCGAGTCCTGCTGGCCGCCCCGCGCGGGTACTGCGCGGGTGTGGACCGCGCCGTGATCGCCGTCGAGAAGGCCCTTGAGCAGTACGGTGCGCCGGTCTACGTCCGCAAGGAGATCGTCCACAACAAGTACGTCGTACAGACGCTGGAGAAGAAGGGCGCCGTCTTCGTCGACGAGACGCAGGAGGTGCCGGAGGGCTCCATCGTCGTCTTCTCGGCGCACGGCGTGGCCCCCGTCGTCCACGACGAGGCCGCCCAGCGCAGTCTGGCCACCATCGACGCCACCTGCCCCCTGGTGACGAAGGTCCACAAGGAAGCTGTCCGCTTCGCGAACGACGACTACGACATCCTGCTGATCGGCCACGAGGGCCATGAGGAGGTCATCGGTACGAGCGGCGAGGCGCCCGAGCACATCACGCTCGTCGACGGCCCCGAGGACGTCGCCAATGTCACCGTGCGCGACGAGTCGAAGGTCGTCTGGCTCTCCCAGACCACGCTCTCCGTCGACGAGACGATGGAGACGGTCGACGCGCTCAAGGAGAAGTTCCCGCAGCTGATCTCGCCGCCCAGCGACGACATCTGCTACGCCACGCAGAACCGCCAGACCGCGGTGAAGCAGATGGGCGCGGACGCCGACCTGGTCATCGTGGTCGGCTCCAAGAACTCGTCCAACTCGGTACGGCTGGTCGAGGTCGCCCTCGGCGCCGGCGCCCGCGCCTCCCACCTGGTGGACTTCGCGGACGAGCTGGACGAGGCGTGGCTGGACGGCGTCACCACGGTCGGTGTGACCTCGGGCGCCTCCGTCCCGGAGATCCTGGTCGACGGCGTACTGGAGTGGCTCGCCGCCAGGGGCTTCGGCGACGTGGAGATCGTGAAGGCGGCCGAGGAGTCGATCACCTTCTCGCTCCCCAAGGAGCTCCGCCGCGACCTGCGCGCGGAGGCCGCGGACCTGTCGGCGGACCGGTAGCGGACCAGCAACGGCCGCCGAACCGCCTACAGCCTTCTCCGAGCGGCTACAGCCGTCGAAGCCCGGAACTCTCTGGAACTCCCTCCGACAAGTGACGGAGCGCTCCACGCCGTAACGTGGGGTCATGCAGATCTTCGGTGTGGACATCGGCGGATCCGGGATCAAGGGCGCTCCCGTTGACCTGGACCGCGGAGATTTGGCGCAGGAGCGCCACAAAGTACTGACCCCCCATCCGGCCACACCCGACGGTGTGGCCGACGGGGTCGCCGATGTCGTCAAGAACTTCGACTGGTCGGGGACGGTGGGCATCACCTTCCCCGGCGTGGTCACCGACGGCATGGTCCGTACCGCGGCCAATGTCGACAAGAGCTGGATCGGCGTCGACGCGGCCACGCTGATCGGCGGCAGACTCGGCCTCCCGGTGACCGTGCTGAACGACGCGGACGCCGCCGGCATCGCGGAGATGACCTTCGGAGCGGGCCGCGACCACAAGGGCACGGTCATCCTGCTCACCTTCGGTACGGGCATCGGTTCGGCCGTCTTCCGTAACGGAGCGCTGGTCCCCAACACCGAACTGGGCCACCTCGAACTGCACGGCCACGACGCCGAGACCCGCGCCTCGACCAAGGCCAAGGAGGACGAGGACCTGGGCTGGCACCACTGGGCGCACCGGGTGCAGAAGTACCTGGAGCACGTGGAGATGCTGTTCTCGCCCGAACTGTTCATCATCGGCGGCGGCGTCAGCCGCAAGGCCGACAAGTTCCTGCCCCTGATCGAGAACGTACGAGCCGAGATCGTCCCCGCCCAACTGCAGAACAACGCGGGCATCGTGGGCGCGGCGATGGCGGCGTCCAGCCGCTGAGCGCGGTGGCAGCGGGGCGCGCTCTCGGGAGCGCCCCGCAGGCCGCCCGGCCGGGCGGCCAGGTCAGCGGCAGTGAGCTTCAGCCAGGACCGGCGGCGGGCCCCCTCGCCCACGGCGTGCCCTGTGACCGAGAGCGAGCCCGGTCACCGAGAACGAGTTCGGTCACCGGCAGCGGACCTGTCACCGGCAGCGGCCGGGGCAGCGGCCGGGGCATCGGTAACGCCACCGGATCACCGGTAACGCCGCCGGGTCATCGATAGTGCCACCGGGTCATCGGTAACGCCGCCGGATCAGCCGGACCTTCCGTACGGTGGTGATGACCCCGGCGACGAGCGTCCCGCCGTAGAGCCAGCCGGCGTTCAGCGCCAGTGTCGTGACCACGGCGACGATACGGCCGCCGGCCCCACCGGTGCCCCCGGCGATCATCAGCGAGCCGAAGGCGAACGAGATCGGCACACTGATGGGCGCGGTCACCAGATCGGCGGGCCGCACCCAGAGAGCGGTCAGCGCGGCGACGGGCAGGAAGAACAGGCCGTACATCAGCGGCCCGCCGTCGAAGAGCAGCGAGTCCACACAGCCGACCAGGAACATCACAGCCGCGCTGAAGATCCCGCCGCCGAGACCGGTCAGCCGGGGGTTGGGGAACCGGCGCATCGCGACCACCACCGGCGGCGCCGGGCGGGCGGCCCGCACCGGGGCCGCCCGGTAGACGGTCGCAGGCCCGGACGCCGCGATGGTGCTCTCGGAAGGACCGTCGGCCTGAGTCGTACGAATCCTGGGTCGCTGCTCCACGTGACCAAAGTAGGTCGCAAGCCGGGAGGAATCCGGCGTTGGACACGCGCTTTGGGCGAGCTTGGCGAACAGTTCGATCCGATGGGGCGCCGGGGCCCTGGCGACACGCCCGTAAACTGGGGGATCGGCCCACCCCGGGCCGGTACATCAGCTCTCGCTACGGGAAGTCGCCAACGTGTCGCTCACGATCGGAATCGTCGGCCTGCCGAATGTCGGCAAGTCGACCCTGTTCAACGCCCTGACCAAGAACGACGTGCTGGCGGCCAACTACCCGTTCGCCACCATCGAGCCGAACGTCGGAGTCGTGGGCGTCCCCGACAGCCGGCTGGCCGTGCTGGCCGAGGTCTTCAACTCCCAGAAGGTCATCCCGGCGACCGTCGACTTCGTCGACATCGCGGGCATCGTACGGGGCGCGAGCGAGGGCGAGGGGCTCGGCAACAAGTTCCTCGCCAACATCCGCGAGTCCGATGCGATCTGCCAGGTCATCCGGGCCTTCCAGGACGAGAACGTCGTCCACGTCGACGGCAAGGTCTCACCCAAGGACGACATCGAGACCATCAACACCGAGCTGATCCTCGCGGACCTCCAGTCGGTGGAGAAGGCGGTCCCGCGCCTCCAGAAGGAGTCCCGCCTCCAGAAGGAGAAGGTCGCGGTGCTCGCGGCCGTCGAGGAGGCCCGGAAGATCCTCGAAGCGGGCACCACGCTCTTCGCGGCGGGCATCACGGCCAACACCGAGAAGGGCCGCCTCCTCCACGAGCTCCACCTGCTCACCACCAAGCCCTTCCTCTACGTCTTCAACGTGGACGAGGACGAACTGGTCGACGAGGACTTCAAGAACCAGCAGCGCGCCCTGGTCGCCCCCGCGGAGGCGATCTTCCTCAACGCCAAGATCGAGTCCGAGCTGATCGAGCTGGACGACGCGGAGGCCCTGGAACTCCTCCAGTCCATGGGCCAGGAGGAACCGGGCCTGGCCACCCTGGGCCGCGTCGGCTTCGCCACCCTGGGCCTGCAGACCTACCTGACGGCCGGCCCGAAGGAATCCCGCGCCTGGACAATCAAGAAGGGCGCCACGGCCCCGGAGGCGGCCGGCGTGATCCACACCGACTTCCAGAAGGGCTTCATCAAGGCCGAGGTCATCTCCTTCGCCGACCTGATCGAAACGGGCTCGGTCGCCGAGGCCCGCTCCAAGGGCAAGGCCCGGATGGAGGGCAAGGAGTATGTGATGCAGGATGGGGATGTGGTGGAGTTCCGCTTCAACATTTAGAAAGTTAATGCTCTCTGATCTGAGATCATTAAAACCTTGAGCAGGGCTCGCCTACTAAGGCGAGCCCTGCTCTGTTGGCACCGCATCGGTGGCAACTAAGACCGGTACCAAGCTGCTGCTGAATCCCTCGTACCACCCGCAGATTTTTTTCATTTCCCCCAGAATGTTCGATGTGAGTTCGGTGATCTCGTACCGGAGGCAGCCACTCGCGGTGCGCGGCGGGGAACCGCGGTCTTATCGACGCTACAGGGGACGCCATAGAAGCGCCTTGAGTCCCTTGATCTTGTATGGCCGCAATTTGCCCTAGTTCCCTTCTCGCTTTCCGTTCTGTTCACCGTCGCGACCCCACAGACGGCGACGGTCAGAGCTATACGCTTTCGCGGAGGACTTCCATAACGATGACAGGGAAGTTGAAGTCACGGGGGGCCAGGCTTCGAGGTCGGTGGGCCGAACTCAATTCAGGTACACGTGATCTGGGCCGCTGAGCTCATATCGATGTGTCTGGGGCGAGCTATGTGTGGCGAAGTAGCCCCGGGGGCTCCGACTGTTAGTCGTCGGGGCAGGTGGTCTGGGCCGCCAGGGCTGGGTTCGTGATCTCCGCGCCTGGCTTGAGGAGGAGCGTCTGGCGCCTTCAGGTCAGTGATGAAGACCGCGATGGCGAGGGTTCCGTGGGGGCGCCGGAAGATCTTGGCGGTGATGTGGATGGGGGGGGGCGTGGAGGACCAGCTTGGCGACCGCGGCACCCATCGTCCAGAGCTGGGCGGGGTCGTCCTGGTGACAGTTAAGTGACGACCCTGCCGGGGCGCTGTCGCTGAGGATCGCCCTCTTAGATCCGGAGCGGAGGGCCAGGGACTCGGCTGTCACGCCGTACTGGGTTTCGATACAGCAGGTCGGGTCCGGTGGGAGGAGGATCCAGCGGTATTCGGGGATGGCGCGCTGGTAGGCGTCGTCGACGGAGATTGGACGACGCAGCCGGTGGTCGGGGCGAGGTTGTACTGGCCGCGAACAACTTCGACAGCTGGCGACTGTCCAGCGAGTGACGTCTTCTGCATCCGAGTAACGGAGAACACAGAGCCCGGCCGTACAGAGACGCCGCTCAAACAGGATGGTCGGCCGCTCACCCAATAGACGAAGGGTCGCAGTTCACCGAAAAGGGCGGATTAGCGACGTAGCCTTGTCCATGTGTGAGGCGATGACAACGATTTGAGGTGCCGAATCCAGCTGCAGATCGGGGTATTGCGTGGCGAGCGTCTTTCAGCGGTGTAAGCAGGATGCCAAGAATCGGGACTATCCCTGTGACCGCCCAAGGTGCAGCCATGGGTGGACCGTCCGGTATCGGGAAGCAGGCGGCAGGAGCGGGCGGCAACGGGAGAAGTCGTTTCCGCGGAGGAGTGGCCTGGACGGAGCGGACGCCTTCGCCGCCGGCGTCGAGAGCGACAAGAAGGCGCGTATCGGCTTCGATCCCGCGCGCGGTGCCTTGCCCTTGTCGGTCTGGGCCCAGGAGTGGCTTGAGCGGCGAGTCATCGGGGAGGCGACCCGCCGCAACTACGAAGGGTTCGTCCGTAACCATCTCGTGCCGCACCTGGGTAACAGGCCCCTGGCCGGGCTGGCGCGGCGGGACTTTGAAAAGTTCGCCAGGGACATCCATGGATCCGGTGCGGGGCTGGCTGCTGCCACGGTCAATGACCGCATGGTGATGGTGGCCGCCGTACTGGAGGCAGCCGTCATCGACAAACGCATCTCGGACAATCCCGCGCGGGGCATCAGAGTGACTCGACGGGATGCGCCGGCAGTGGACGAAGACGAAATCCCGACTCCGGCCGAGGTCGACCTCATCGCAGCACACATCGCGCCGCAGTACCGGCTCGCCGTCTACCTTCAGTCCGGAACCGGCCAACGGCCCGGCGAGGCTCTGGCCTTCTCCACCGAATGCCGACGGCTCGGCTCCGTCAGGATCCGTTGGCAGGTCAGCTCAAAGGCCCACCGCGAGGGCTGCCGGACGGCTTTCGTTCCCCTGAAGAACCGGGTGGAGGGCGAGTACCGCGACGTGCCCGCCGCGCCTTTCGTCGAGCAGGAGGTCGACACTCACCTCTTGAGGTGGAAGCCGGTGCCCGTGGTCTTCGCCGGGCGGAAGAAGAGACGGCAGCTTGAGGTCTTTTTCGCTCCGCGACTGCGTGGCAAGGGCGTCATGCCGACCGTCTCCACCTACAGCTACCACTTCCAGAAGGCGTGCGTGTCGGCCGGCCTGGTCGATGTCGACGGGAAGGCCAAGTACACGCCCGGCAGCCTGCGGCACTTCTTCGCTTCGACCGCCCTGGCCAACAACGTACCGATCCACGAGGTCTCCTGCTGGCTGGGCCATCGCTCGGTCAACACCACGACGGACGTCTACGGACATCTACTGCCGAGCTCCTGGGACCGCTGTAGAAAGCCCTGCAGCACGCCATGAGACCCACGCCACTCGACGCTGTGGCTCAACTTTCAGAGGAAGAAGGCTGTAGTACCGACATGCATCGTCCCGGTGGCCATAGGGGCTCCTGAACCGCATGGTGCTGGGAGAAAGAGGCCGTGCTGGGATGGTGCTGAGAAACTCCCCAACCACCATGCTGGTTACCGGAAGCGCCTGAACAGGGTCGGCCAGCCGACCACACAGCAACCGCTCGGGGCACCGGAAGAAGGACACCGCCGTCAGGCACTCTTCATCGTCTACGCGAACATCTCGGCTGCCGAGCGCGATTGCGTTCATGATGATCAGCAGTACGCGCCGGGCCGTCGGCCGCCCTCTACCACCCAGTTCCTTCAGCTCAGCACTTCTCTGACTCAGTGAGCATTTTCAGGGTGGCCACTGATCGAGTGACGGTGGAGGTGCCCGCAACGCACGCGGCTCCCGTGCTGTTGAGGGAGGTTTTCGACGTCTCAACTCATCAGCGCAGGAGCCACGTTGGTTCTCTATCCTGCCGCATTCGATCTGCCCCACGCTCGGGTCGAGTGGGTCACCATGCTCATCGTCACCCGCGAGGGTGACCGCCGCTGCAAGCTCCCACCGCACCAGCGCGCGCTGGTCGGCCTGGTGGACCTACGCAAGCACGACACCCTCGCGCAGATAGCCGGCGGCTTCGGTATCTCCGTCGGCACCGCCCACACCTACACCTGCGCCGTCATCGCTCTGCTTGCCGAACGGGCCCCGGGCCTGCTGAAGGTCCTGCGCCCGAACGATCCGGACTACGTCCTGCTGGACGGCACCCTGGCGGAGTGCGACCGCGTCGGCGACAGCACGGCCGACTACTCCGCCAAGCACCGCCGCCACGGCGTGAACGTGCAGGTCGTCACCGACCCGGCCGGGAAGGTGCTGTGGATCTAGCCGGCGCTGCCCGGCCGGTGCCACGACCTGACGGCGGCCCGCACCCACCGGATCATCCGGATCTGCACCCGGCAGGGGTGCCCGTACTCGCCGACCGTGCCTACCAAGGTGCCGGACCGTGGGTGACCACCGGGAAGAAGCGATCGCCCGGCGGAGAACTGACCGCGACCGAACGCACCGTCAACCGAGCCCTGGCCGGAGCAAGAGCACCTGTCGAACGCGGCATGGCGTGGCTCAAGACCTGGCGCATCTTCCGGAGATCCCGCTGCAGCCCGAATCGAATGACGTCAATCGCCAAGGCCGTCCTCACCCTGGAGCAGCACCGCTGAAAAGGTTCAGTGAAGATTCAGAAACCGAACTGGCGTGTCAAGGATCAGGCTGGCTCCCTGCTTGTCAATGGCACGCGCGGCAAGCGTCGCCTCTGCCAGCCTCAATGGAAGGGCCTCGGCGAACTTCAAACCGCGCACCGCCTGCCGGTCGACATCCGGCAGGCACAATCCTTCGTGTGCCCGCGCCATGGCACGCGCCCAGACTTCGGGCGTGAGATCGTCCCGCAAACGGATCCCATGGGCATGGGCCCTGCGGTGAGGTGAAACTGTTGACGCCAGGCTCGCAGCCAGTGTGGCGTTGGCGCGCTGTCCGGCCCAAGTCCACCAGCGCGTTTCTCCGTCGGAGCGACGGGCGATGACAGTTCCGCCAGGATGCACCACCTCCAAATGTGCCTCCCGGGCTTCGGCCAGGCGTGCCGTGGCCCGCGTGGTGAGACGGACGGGCGGGTCCTCACCGAGGAGAACGTCACGCGCAGCCCGTGCCAGCTCGTACGACAGGATGCGTTCAGCGCCGAACCCGCTCCACCTGGCGCGTCCACCATCATCGACCGGGGTGACGAAGCAGCGCCGGCGGCTGAAGTCGATGTGGGTGACCTGCCAGCTGCGTCCCGCCAACAGGAGTCTGCGTGGCCCCTGGACTTGTTCCGTGAGCAGGTCGGGGTCGGTTCGGCCGATCTCGGTGCGGCCGTTGAACACGGTGAACTCGGGCGGGGCGGTGAAGACCGCCGTCAGGTTCATGAAATGACGGTGTCCGTAGCGGTGTTCGGCCTCGGGCCCGATGAACAACATGCCCGAGTCCTGGTCGAGGTAGCCCTGTTCGACCAAGTGCTGTACGACAGGTGCGGCGCCGGAGCCGAAGAGGCCGATGTCTCCCCACGCCTGCTGCCACAGATTCTCACCGATTCGGTGTTCCTGAAGGCATAGGGCGAGCATCTGTTGGGCGACGAGGTGGCGGGGTTCGGGGGGAGGCGTGATCGGTTCCACCCAGCCGCGCGCCCAGCGGAGCAGGAGCGCGGCTGATGCGAGCAGTCCTTCCTCACTGAGGGCCAGGAAGAGACAGTTGCGGTTGGTGCCGGGGCGTCGTCCGGTGCGGCCGAGCCGCTGAAGGAAGGCAGCGACAGTGCGGGGGGCGTCGAGCTGGATAACACGGTCAAGGTCTCCGACGTCGATGCCGAGTTCCAGCGTGCTGGTGGAGACGATTACGCAGTCCCTGGCCTCCGCGAACGCTTGCTCGGCCCGGCGGCGTTCGTCCACCGAGAGCGACGCGTGAGAGAGGAAGGTGACGACTCCACGCAGGCGTAGCTGCTCGCCCAGTTCTTCGACGGTACGACGACTCTCGCAGAAAACCAGCCGCTTCTCGCCTCGGTGAAGGGCTGAGATGACGAGTGCCGCGTTCGCGACGGACCTTACGTAGTCGAGTTCGATGTCGCCGACGGGACTGGTGGCGTCCGTCGGAGGAGTTGGTGGCTGGGACGGGGGTGCGATAACCCGTCCGACCCGCGTGCCATGCCCTGACCCTTGCAGCCAGCCGAGGAGTTCGGCGGGGTTGCCGATCGTCGCGGACAGGCCGACACGCTGGAGCGGACGACCTGCGATTCGTCCCAGGCGTTCGAGAACGGCCAGCAGGTGCCAGCCCCGGTCGTCCCCGGCGAAGGCGTGTACCTCGTCGACGATGACCGACCGCAGGCCGCTGAAGAAGGAGCGGTGGTCGACGTGCGTGCTGACCAGCATCGACTCCAGGGATTCGGGTGTGGTCAGCAGAATGTCGGGGCGCTGGATCAGGAGACGGCGTCGGCGTGAAGTGGTGACGTCCCCGTGCCACAAGCCCGTGGTGCGGCCCAACCAGCCCGTGTACATCTCCAGCCTGGGGTGGAGGTTGTTGAGAAGTGCCTTGAGCGGGCACACGTACAGAACGCTGGTGCCCTTCCACCCACTGCGGTTCATACGGCTCAGCAGGGGGAAGACGGCGGCTTCCGTCTTGCCGCCGGCGGTGGGGGCCAGGAGTACGGCGTCCTGGCCCGCCAGGAGCGGTGAGACGGCATCTTCCTGGAGCGGACGCAGGGCCGGCCAGCCGAGGCTGTTGACGACGTGGTGCTGGAGCACGGGATCCAGCAGGTCGAACGCGTCGGGGGCGGGCCATGATTCTGCGTCGTCGGGCGGACGGCGTGTCACGGCAGGTCCAGAGGGATGTCCGCTGCTCTGGTAGCCGCGTTGCGTTCCACTGCGCTGAGCTCAGTCGTCTGCAAGGTGAGGGCGTAGTGCCGTCTCGGGTCGAAGTCATTGAACTCGTCGATCCGGTCGAGGACGTCGGCGACCAGTTTGCGCAGGTACAAACGCGGGGCGATGCCGACTTTCCCGCCGAGCGCGCCGGTGACGGCACCTGCCAGTTCGTCCAGGTAGGCGTCGTCCGCGCGTTGGGCGAGCCGTTCGGGGTGGCGGGCGTCTGCGGCATAGATGTCGCGGACGCTGCGTCCCAGATCGCCGAGGGAGGCGAGGTCGAAGCCGGGCAGGCGCAGCTGCACGGCGCGCGGTGAGTCGAAGCGCGGGTCGGTGGTGAAGTCCGTGGCCAGTCGCTGGGCCAGGGGCGCGAGACGCTGCGCTCCCTGTTGGCCGTCGTAGAAGGCCGGGGTGCCGGTGATGACGAGGAAGAGGCCGGGGAATCGGCCCGTGTCGATCTCGTCGAGGAGCTGGCGCAGCGCGTTCAGGGACTTTTCGCGGACGTCGCCGCGTACCCGCTGCAAGGTCTCGACTTCGTCGAAGACCAGCAGAAGCCCGGGGTGTCCGCAGTCCCTCAGCACGGTGAGTAGACCCTGGAGGAAACCGAGGGCGGCGAAGTGATCGAGGTCTCCGCGGATTCCCGCGGCTCGTTTCGCGGCGGCGGCCACCGACTTCTGTCCGCCTATCCAGGCGATGAGGGCTTCAGCGAGGGCTCCGTCGCCTGCCGCCACGGCACGCCGGTAGCCGCGCAGCGCAGCTGAGAAGGCGGGGGTAGTACGGGCAACTGCGGCCAGTCGCTGTTCCAGAAGGGCGTCGACTGCGATTGCCAGTGCCGCTTCATCGTCTTCTGCCGCCTCCCCGCCCGCCAGCACTTCCTCTTCCAGCGCGTAGAACCAGGAGTCGATGACGGCACGCAGTGCGGATGGCTGGTGGGTGGCGGTCGCCAGTCGCTCAGTGAGCCGACGGTAGACGGTTTCCAGGCGGTGCAGCGGAGTCTCCGTCTCGGAGATCTGGACCTCGCTGACGGCGAGTCCACGCCGTTTGGCCCGTTCTGCGAGCCAGCGGGCGAAGAAGGTCTTGCCGGATCCGTACTCACCGCGCAGGGCGTGGAAAGCGGCCCCACCCCGAGCGACGGTGGCCAGGTCGTCGTCGAGCGCAATTTCGAAGCGGTCGAGGCCGACGGCGAACAACCCGAGCCCTGCCTGCGGGACGGTGCCGCGGCGCAGCGCGTCGACCACGTCGCGGCGGCGCGCGGCGCTGATGTCGAGGACCGGGCGGGTCATGCGGTGCCTTTCGAGGACGGGAACTGCTGCTCCAGCAGGGCGCGGTCCAGCTGTACGGTGCGCCCGGACTCGACGAGACGGAGCACCGGGTAGCCGTCGATGTTGAGGAGTCGTTCCAGCATCGTGGCGAAACGGGCGGGGTTGCGCTGAGATTTGCCGGTGGCGGACTGGGCGGCGGCGGCGACCGCGCCGGGTGAGAGTTTTCCGCCTGCCGCGTCCAAGGCGTCCAGGGCCGCGGCGACCGCCTTCCGCTCGGGTGCACCGCGGACGAATTCGAGCTGGGACTTGTACGAGGCGCTACGTACGGTACGCAGGCCGAGGGTGAGGGCATCGGAACCGGCCCCGACCGCGACGGGCGCCTGTTCCCGTGCGACTTCGAAGGCGGGAGCGGCTGCCGGAGGGGCCTCAGTGCTGTCGGACGCCGTCCACCATGAGGGCTCGATCGTCTCGAGTGGCAGCAGCACCCACCCCGACGGCACCGCTCCGCCGGAGGGCACCAGGGTGATCACGGGGACGGTGACCTCGGCGAGCGAGGCGCCGCCATGGTATCCGGCGGCGCGGGCGCTGTAGCGCAGGTCGTCGCGCCAGGCAGCGGTGATGCGTTTGCCGTCCGTGAGCACGCGTGAACCTGCCAGGACGACCTCGCCATCCCTCGGCTCGCCGGTACGCCAGCGTGCCCCCCGCACTCCGGTGACCTCCGCGGGCAGGTGGCCTCGTTCGGTGCGGTCGATGACATGGCCGTGGTCGGAGACCAGGACGACGGGGCGCCCGTAATCCCGGGCGGCGTTCAACAGATCGGGCAGCTTGCCGATGCCGGCGAGCTGCCAGCGGCCACCGGCTCCCTCCCGGCCGTCGTCCAGGGCTTCGTCGATGGTGTTGAGGACGACCGCGACGATGTCGTCCGAGGCGAGGGCCTGAACCAGTTCGGGGGCGAGCCGGTGCCCTGGCGGGCCCTCGTAGCCCTTGTGGAAGAGGTGCGCCTCGCGGTGGCGGCGCCGCCAGAAGGCGCTGAACCCGCTGCGCTCGGCGGACTGTCCGCCCTCGCAGGGTCGGCCGCTCAGCAGTGAGGCCCGGCTGTAGCGGGTGATGGACGGCAGCATGGAAACGGCCGCCAGTCGCTGCGGTCCTGCGGTTCCCGAGGCGGCGGGCACCACCTCGGTCCACACGCGCCGGTCCAGCTCGGCGGCGAGGCCGACGGCGATGTCCGCGCTCATGCCGTCGAGCACGAGGATCAGCGGACGTCCGCCGTTGTGGGACAACGGGGCCGCGGCCTTGGCGAGGGCGTCTTCGATGAGCAGCGCACCACCGTCGGCCTGCTGGCAGGCGTTCTCGGTCCAGGTGACGAGCAGCCCGGCGAAACGGGCGTCGGCGGCGGTGCGGCGGACGCGGGCGGCTCCTATCAGCTTGCGGTACGCCTCGCCGATTGCGGTGTCGCGGGAGGCGTCGCCTTCCGCGAGGACGGCGACGGCCAGATCGGCCCAGCCGGACGAGGACATGTGTTGTTGCACGGCCTGGGCGACGGTGGCGGGCGCGGCGGGTTCGGTGGCGAGCCAGCGCATCAGGCGGACGGCGGTGCGGGCGGTCTCAGTGGAATCCCCGTGGACCATGGCGAGCTGATGGGATTCCAGGTCGCGCAGCGCGGATTCGGCCAGTGTGATGGCGCCGTTACCGCGACTGCCGAGGCAGGCAGCCAGGGTGCGCAGCCGCCCCAGATAGCCGGACGGGAGCAGTCGGTCGCCACGTACGTGGTCGGTGAGGCGGGCGTCGGCGGCCAGCCGGTCGGCGCGTTCCAGCACGGCCAGAACCCGGTCGCGGGCGGCATCGGTGGGCGCGGCGCCCTCTGCCCTGGCGATCCAGCGGGTGAGCACACCGGTGGCGGCGTCGGCGAACGGCCGCAGCGTGTCGAAGGAGGCGAGAGCCGGGCCGAACAAGGTCCCGAGGGCGAACCCCGCGGCTTCGGGGGCCGCGGAGGCCAGTGCGGCGGAGGCGAGCGCGCCCAGTGGGAGCGCGTCGCCGCCGCGGCCCTCGGCGGCCAGTGTGAGCAGGGTCTCAGCGGCCGGGCCGACGACGCGTGTCAGCCAGGTCTGCAGTCCGTTCCGTTCGCTGTCGGCCAGGGCGGCGTAGCGGGCGGGTCCGGCCGGGCTGCGGGTCCAGGAGAAGAGGGCATCCGCGTCCAGGTCCAGGGTGGCGGAGGCGACGCTGCCCAGGCCCAGGCGTGCGTCGAGCAGAGCGCGCACGGCTCGGTCGCGGGTAAGGACGGCACCGGTGCGGGGCCAGCCGTCCAGGGGTTCGGCCTGCAGCAGCCCGTCGAGGAGCCAGTGCTCACCGAGCATCCGCGGGTCCAGGTCGGAGGCCCCGAAGAGCTGGGTGACGATCTCCGCCCGGTCGACGTGCAGCGGCTGGCGATGTACGGCGTGGGCGCGCAGGTCCAGGCTGAGCTGCTCGGCGGGTACGGTGCCGGTGACGACGAGGACGCTGTCGTCCTGCGGGTCGCTTCCCCCCATGTGCCGGTGCCAGGCATCCGTGACACCGAGCGGTGAGTCCTGGTCGGTGACGACGACCCGGCGGTGTTTCCCCTCCCCCACCGGGACGGTGAACTCCGTGTCCTTTTCAGCGGCGTCCCAGACGGCGTCGACGAGGACGAGCCGACGTCCCGGGGCCTCCTTGAGCTCGCTGTGCAGGAGCATCTCGATGGCGCGTCGGCCCGCGACGGGCCGGGTGGCCGTCACGGGGTCTCACCTTCCTGCTGTGCACGCCAGGAGATCTCCACCGGCGTGTCCGGGTGCAGGGCGCGGAACGCTTCGATGGCCTCGCGTACGGCGTCGAGATCGGCGTGGAGCGCGGCCTGTCCGGGGGCGATGACATGCCGTCCGGCCCGGGGCAGGGTGCCGGGTCCGGGCTCGGGGTCCCAGGTCAGCGGGTCCTGTTCCCCCCCCACGAGGTTGGTCGGGTCCGAGGACACGGGCGGGTTGCCGTGCTGGGAGAGCGGGATCCGATCGGCGTCGATCTCGGCGGTCGGCTCGACCGGAACAGGGATGGGAGCGGGCCGTTCCAGGTTCAGAGCGTCGTCGAGCAGCCCGAGTCCGTGCTTGCGGACGGCGTCGAGTTCGGGGCCGAGTGACCGTTCGCGCTCCGGGGCGTGTGCCGCCTCACTGATGCGGTCCATGAGCTGCTGGGACCGGTCGCCGATGCTGTCGTCGCGGCCGGTGAGGGCACGCACGCTGGCCAGCAGCCGCCAGTCGGTGTCGTTCAGGGCGGTCAGTACCTCTGCGGCGCTGCCCATCGCGTGGGACAGGTCCCGGGCCCGTGTCTGGTACGAGACGGAGGCCAGCTCGCTCACCAGGCCGGTGGCGTCGTCGGTGTGGCGACGGAGCCGGGCGAGGAGGGCTTCGGCCTCGCGCAGCAGGGCGCCGCGCGGGGTCGCGGTGACGTCGTCGAGCCCGAGGAGCGCGGCGTGCCGCTTCAGCACGGTGCGCACCCCGCCGACGCTCTTGTCGTACGTCTCCACACGGGCCATGACCTCGGCGGCGAGCTTGTTGACGTTCCGCGCGAACAGTCCCGGCTTGGCGGGAACGCCGAAGAGCCGCCCGGCCCGGTCCCTGGCGGTGTCGTACTCCTCCTCGGTGGGCAGCTGCTGGGAGCGCAGCTTCCAGCCGAGGCTGATGTCGGCGAGCGGCGGGGGCGTGGTCTCGGTGCCGGAGTACAGCGCCCACGAGCGGTCGTCGAGGAGGGCGTAGGCGGCGATGAGGAGGCTGGAGACCAGCTTGCTGAGGCCGCCGATACCGAGGTCGTCCTTGAGCCAGTTGCGGATGTCCTCCACCGCCAGCTCACCGTCCTGCTTGTGGGCGGCTGCGGCCCGGTTGATCCGGGTACGCAGTTCGGTGCCGCCGATCACGAGCGGGCCGTCGTGGACGCCGCCGAGCTTCAGGGCCTCCACGACGCGCTTGACGGTCCGCAGGTCCTTCGGCTCGACCTCGATGCGTCCGCCCTCGTCCATGGCCCTGGTGATCCACTCCAGGGCGGTGGTGAGCTCGCCCGGCGTGACGGCCTTCGGAGTGCTGCCAGGTCCGGGGCCGAAGTCGGGGTGCTTGGGGTAAAGAGCCGTGAGCAGTCCGTCGGCGAGCTGGTTCACGGCCTGCCCGAACGGCTTGCTGCCCTCGGGCTGCGGGCGCGGGTACTCGGGCTGCAGCGACAGCACGTGCTGGCCGTCGTACACCTCCGCTCCCCGGGTGCCCTCGGTGACCTCGGCGAGCCCGTAGACCTCGCGCAGGGATTCGACCAGAGTGCGGGTGAGGTTCTCGCGGCCGTGCTCCAGCTGGCGGCGGGCCTTGGCCCGGTCGTCCGGCGAGAAGTTGCGGATGTACTCCGACAGCCGGTCGCGTTCCAGCAGGAAGTTGATCCGCATGAGCTGACCGAGCTGGGCCTTGCGCTGCTCGGAGAAGTGGTCGCACAGCCAGACCAGGACCGGGGTGCCGGACGGGTTCGCCCGCTGCAGCGCGGTGACCCGGCGGTAGGCGTCGTCCGGGGAGTGGCCGGTCTCCTCGTCGTAGGGGCAGTCCAGGACGATGCGCAGGTTCCCCGCGGTGGCTGGTTCGAAGGCCTCGTCGGCGATGCTGCGCGGGTCGCGCACCATGCCGAACACGAACTCCACGGTGCGCTCCGAGCCCCGCCAGACGATCTTCTTCTCGTCGACGAGCTGGCCCTGTTTCCCGGTGAGGCCCAGCTCCTCCCACAGCCGCTCACGCAGCCAGGTGCGCCGCGGTCCGGCCTTGTCCTCGCCGACGACGGCGGCGAGGATCGGCTCGATGTCCAAGTCCGACAGGTGCAGCGAGTACACCGGGTCGTCACTCCCCTCGGAGCGCAGCTCCGAGGGGAACTCGCCCTGCAACGCCCGGATCCGCTGGACGACCTTGTCCCGTACGGGCACGGCGCGCGAGCGCACTGATCCGTGGTTGAGGGCAGCGAGCCTGCTGGCGGTGAGGCGGCGCAGCGCGGGCACGTCGGGGGCGAGCGCGGCGAGCAGCAGCGTCTTGACGAAGCGGTCGTCGGCGATGAAGTCGGGGTGGTCGGCGCTGCCGTACTTGCCCAGCAGGAAGCGACGGGCCCGCTCGTGAAAGCGGCGGGCGGTCTCCGACTCCTGCTGGAGCCTCGCGGTGAACGCAGTGCTCTGGTTGTCGACGAGTACGTCCCACAGGTCGCCGAGCGGGATCAGCCGCCCGATCTCCGCGTCCGCGTTCTTCTCCAGGAGCTGCTGGACGAGCTTGAGACCCGTGCGTTCGCGCTGGAGCGTGCCGGCGAGGGCGACCAGTACGTTCAGCAGGGCCGGCGAGAGCGGGTAGACGGCCCGGAAGTCGTCCCAGTCGGCCCCCGTGGCGCCCTCGCCGTCGAGCAGGACGTCCTTGACCAGCTGTCCCGCCCTGTCGACCCCGGCGAACGCGGCGTCGAGCGCCTGCTCCTGCCCCGGGCGCGGCTTGAGGACGCGCTCCTTGATGATGTCTGGGAGGTTGCTGTCCTCCAGGCCGATGACGGTGACCCGCTCCTTGAGGTACTCCATGGCCTGCTGGAGGTTCTCCACGTCCGAACCGAGGATCTCGGAGCCGACGAGCTGGGACAGGTCGCGCTGGCGAGAGATGAACGAGACGATCGGCACCGGCCGGTTCGGGTTGCTCGACTCGATCAGCTTGACGAGCTTCTGGATCTCGTCGTTGATGAACGTCCGGTCGGACATCCTGGCCTGCAGCCACAGCACCAGCTCGTCCAGGAACAGCACCACACCGTCGTAGCCGAGCCGCTGTGCGTGCTTGCTCATCTCGCTGAGCCCGTCGTCCAGCGAGACGTACGCTGCGGCGTCCCCGCTGACGCTGTCCGCGTATGACTTGTTGGGTCCGCTGAACAGGGCGGTGAGCAGCTGGTCCCGCTGCGGGTCGCCGGCCGGAGCTCGGAAAGCCGCGTCCAGGGCGCCGGTGGTCCAGCCGAGCACCGGCGCGGCGCCGATGGGCTGCAGATCCCCGTCCTCGTCGTCCTCGGCGGTGTCCGTGGCGTCACTGGTGGCGGCCGCCGGGTGGGGGGCCACAGGTGCGGGCAGCAGCCGGATGAACGCCTCGTCGCCGATGTTCTCGCGTAGCGCCCGCGCGTCCGCGAGCAGCGAGTCGGCCCGGAACACCAGCGGCGTCGCCTCACGCGGGCGCTCCTCGCGCACCGTCTTCACATACCCGCCCAGCAGCGCGGATTCCAGGCTGGCCGCGCCCACCAGGTGGTAGGGCACCATCAGGAACTTCTTGCCGGGCAGCCAGTCCGCGTGCTCGGCGACGACCTCCCGCAGCCGGTCCTTGCCCTGAACGGCCTCGTCCCCGTTGAGTACGGCGTGCAGCACGGACAGGAAGTGGCTCTTGCCGGAACCGAAGGAGCCGTGCAGGTAGGCGGCGTACGAACCGTTCGTGCGGACGGCCCTGCCGACCACCTTCAGCGCTGTACGGAATTGCTCCTGGAGCTGCGGGGTGACGACGTAGTCGTCGACCGACCCGGCAGCCTTCCCGGCGAACCCCTCGGTCAGCGCGACCTTGAAGTCGCCGGAGTGGAGGTCCTCCTTGATGTCGAGGACGTCCTTCAGTACGGTCCCGCTGCCTCGCGCCATCCGCCGCTTCCGCTCCCCACACCTGCTCCCGGCGGGGCCCGGGCCTTCGCCCGCGTCCCGCACACACCACGTCTCTCTATGGTGCCAGGGGTACGGCCGCAGAGCGGACGGTCACGGAAACCGGAGCGATCAAGGTCACCACCGCCCAGACCGTCTTGCCGGGCGCGCCCCTCCGGGGCTCCACTCCCCAGCTCTCGGCGAGCGCGGCGACGATCAGGAGGCCTCGCCCCGTTTCGAGCATGGGGGCAATGGCGGTGGTGGGGGTGCGGATGGCGGGCCGACGTTCCCCCCGGGTGTCGCTGACCTCGATGCGCAGCTGTTCCTGTCGTCCCTGTGCCGGGAGCAGAGTGAGGCGCAGCAGTACGTCACGGCCGGGTACCGCACCGTGCGTGACGGCGTTCGCAGCGAGCTCCGCGACAACGAGGCTCGCATCGTGGTGAGCGGGCGTGTCGTAGCCGTACCCCCAGGCATCGAGGCAGTGCGCGGCGAGGCGCCGGGCGAGCCGGGCACCTCGTGGAGTGGAGGTGAAGCGCAGCTCGAAGGGAGCGGGTGAGGGAGTTGTCATACGCCGACGGTGGCGCGGCCGGGACCGGCACGGACAGGGGGTGAGCCGGTACGGAGAACTGCTGTCGGGGCGGGTGGGGCGGGTGGGGCGGGTGGGGGCGGGTGGGGGCGGTTGTCGGGGTTGTACGGGGCCACCGCACGTCCGTGGTGTCACCCACATGGGAGAAGTCTCCGCGATCGGCCCTCGCGGGCGGGAGGGCTGTCCGTACGCTGATTAACTTGCCTGGGTGTGGGCGCTGTTGGGGCTCAACGGCCAGGGGCGGCGGACATGGATCTGATGGACTCTGATGTGGACACGGACACGGTGGCGGAGGTGGGCGCGGACGCGGGAGAGGCGGGAAGCGGGTTCCTGCGCTGCTTCGGCCGCCAGGTGAAGCTGCTCCGGGAGGCGGCGGGCCTCACCCAGGCGGAGCTGGGGGCACTGGTGGGGTACGGGGAAGCGCAGATCGCGTCGGTGGAATAGGGGCGGCGCATCCCGAAGCCGGGGCTGGTGGACGACTTGGACCGGGTGCTGGGGGCGGGTGGGGTGCTGGGGTGATGAAGGGGGAGGTGGAGAAGGCGCGGTATCCGGGTTCTTCCAAAAGTTCGCCCACCTGGAGGCAGAGGCCGTTGAGCTGCATGCCTACGACGCCCTCTTGGCGAACGGACTACTCCAGTGCGAGGAATACGCGCGGGCTGTGTTCGAGATGTGGCGCCCCCTGCTCGACGAAGTAACCGTCGAACAACGCCTCGCGGCGCGACTGATGCGGCAGAAGATCTTCACGCGCAGGCCTGCGCCACTCATGAGCTTCGTCATTGAAGAGGCGGCGCTGCGGCGGCCGTTGGGCGGACGCAGGGTGTTGCGATGCCAGTTGGAACAACTGCTGATCGTGGGGCATCAGCGGAACGTCGAGATCCAAGTGACGCCGATCGAACGCGACGAACACGCCAGTTTGGCAGGCCCCTTCACGTTGCTCCTCTCGAAGGCTCGGCGCAGGATGGCCTACGTGGAAGCGCAGAGCCAGAGCATCGTGCATGCGGACCTGGCAAAAGTGCAGAATCTCGAAGCCACGTATGGCATCTTGCGGGCCCAGGCCTTGACTCCAAAGGAGTCGCTGGACTGGATCGAGAAGCTCTTGGGAGAGTTGTGACAGCGAACAGCAGAAAACCGGCCAAACTGCTTTGGGCAAAGAGCAGCTACAGCTCCGGAGACGGCGGCCAGTGCGTCGAGGTTGCCCGGGCGGACGCGCTTGTTCACGTACGGGACTCGAAGCGAGCCGCCGGGCCCGTCCTCACGGTCGCCCCCGCGGAGTGGGCTGCGTTCCTGAAGATGGCGGACAGGCGCGGCTGAAACCTTGAACAGGAGAGGGGCCGGGACATCGAGCCCCGGTCCCTCAGCCGTGTTCAGAGCTGGAGCTAGTCACCACCCTTGCGGCGACCCCGACCCTTCTTCTCCGGACGCCATGCCTCAAGGTCCGCCCGGGAGAGGTCACGGCCGAACAGGCCAGCGGTGAGGGCGCTGTCGAAGTCCTCGGACGGGTTCCCCTCCCACTCCTCGTCGTACGCGTTGTACCACTGCCTGACCCACGGCATGATCTCCGCGAGTCCGGCGAGGAGCGGAACGTAGCGAGGGTCCTCCTTGGACCAACCATCCACGTTGAAACGGTCGTTGAGAAGATTGACGAGGGCTTCGGCCTGGTGGCGGTGATTCCAGCCCGCCCAGCCGATCAGGAGGGAGGGATCGTTGTCCGGCGATGAACCCGGGTAGGAAACGAACCGCTCCTTGGGGACGTCAAGCTTGCCGCGGTTCGACCAGTAGCTGTGCTGGAGGAAATCGGCGGAGGTGTACTTGGGCGGCGGCTTGATGTCGCGCCGCTCGCCGTCCTCGTCCTCCTTGCGCTGCTCCTGCCACACCGCCTCCCACTGGGCACGCTTGCGCAGACCGGACTCCTTGTAGCGGAGGGCGGCCAGGTGGGGGACGTGCTCGGACTCGACGACGGCCGCCAGGACCGTGGAGGTCGGAACGTCGCGCGCGCCGAGGTGGTCGGCAGCATAGAGCGCAGCGACGTCTTGGACGTCTTGGTCGTGACGGAGGGCATCGGCGAGCTGGTAGATGGTGAGCGGGCGGGGGGAGTCGAGTCCGTCCCGCTCCTCGAACCACAGCTCCTCACGCTCGCAGGCGTCGAGCAGCCAGGACCGCAGGGCGGCGGCCTCGCGGTCCTTCCACTTCTTGGTGGACCAGCGGCGCTTGAACTCCGGCCGCTCGATGAGGCGGATGTCTTTGTTCTCGGCGATGAGATCGAGACGTGCCTGAACGATTTGCCGGTAGGGCTCGGGCCAGCCCTCGACGGGGACCTCGGTGGTCCGATTATCAGTGGAATCGTGCCGCTCGAACCAGGAGGTTTCCATCCCGCTGCGAGCCAGAGCGATCTCGAACGCCCGCTGGCCGAGCTTGAGTTCAGGCACGTTAGCGTCGACGATCTCCATAGGGTCGCCGGGCAGCGTGGTCCGAGCGACCTCGGCGGGGGTCAGCAGCCCGTACAACCCGTACACGGTCCAGTCCAGCTCCTCCTGGAGCAGGATCATCCGCGCGCGAATCCGCTCCTGCTCGCCCTTGGCGGCTTCGAGGGTTTCGCGGGTGGGAGCCGCGACGCCTGGAGATGTGAAGGCAGCGGGCTCCTGGCTGGCCAATTGCTGAGCAAGGGAATCGAGTTGACGGGACCACAGAAGAGGCAGTTCAGCCGGGACAGGAAACTCCTGTAGACGAGTCCCGTTAAACGCGTAGCGGTTCTCCCAGGCTTCATCCTGAATGCCTCGCCCAATCCCGCTGCCACCCTTGACGTGACTCACTTGCTTCATCCAGAAGCAGCTTACTGAGGAATTCAGCACCCCCAGCAATTCAAGATACTGCTCCTCGCTCGCGGACTCGGGCAGCTTGATCACGGGTGCGGTCTGCTTGAAAACCTTTCCGCCCCCGTCCAGCACGAAGTGGTTATGAGTGGCGACTTCGCCATACGCAATAGTCAGCGGTGTCCGATACCGATCCGCCACCCACCGATACCACGTCCACCACGGCTCATCGGACTCGGCGCGTGTCTTGCCGCCGAACCCGGTCGTGGACCCGAGCTGTGTGCGCATGGTCCACAGATGCTGTCCCCACCTTGTCTGCGGCTCATACGCGATGGGCTCAAGATCCGCGTCGTACGGCACCAGAGCCGGCGCCTCTGCATCGATGTCCCAGTCTCGTACGACATCGCCTGTGACCAGAGGACGACGCAGTTCCAGCGCATCTGGCCGTTGACGGAACCAGGACGGGGTCAGGAAGAACACCTCGTCCTGACCAGGGAAGCTCGCGAACCCGATCTTCCCGTCGAGAAGCGCACCGAGTCTACGAGGTGCCCTTTCCACCCTGTTCATCAGCCCGGACGCCCCGCCCCCCGACAAACTCCACGGAAATGAGGCCAGGTCGGATCGAGGCCGGTCCTCAACAGTCACCCACTCCTCAGACCCCACCCCCGGCTTCCGCCACTGCGAAACAATCGCCTGCCACACCACGCCCTGCGCCGGGTCCTCCGGCTGGCCAGGTTCCCCCCGCACCCCCAGCACTGCCCGAATCGGCTCCCGCTGCAAAGCTGTCCGGTTACGTCCCACCAAGATCACTGTCGGCGTACCGTGCCCAGGGATGAACGCCCCGGACGTGTCCAGCACATGCGTGAGTTCCACTCCCGGGAAGTCGCGCCTGCGCCGCGTCTGCGGATCCTTGTAAGGCCCCCCGTGGAAGAACGACTCGATCAGCGTCGCCCCGAATTCCCTCTTCATGAACGAGTTCGACGTGATCTGCCCGGTGAAGCCACCCACCCGGTGATCCCCGCTCCCCCGCACCGCAAGCTCGAAAATGCGCTGCGCGAAAGGCACCGACAGTGCGTACTTTCCCGAGCAGGCCCAGTAGATCTTGCGGTAGTTCTCGTTCTCGGTCTTGTCCTTGACCGTGATGTACGGCGGATTGGCGACGACCACGTGATACGAGCCGCGCCCCAGCAGGTCGGCCTCCTTCACGTGCCTCTTGACGTCCTCCGTGCGGTAGGTGAACGTCTCGTCCTCGCGTACGGCATCGTCCAGGGTCCGGTCCGTGTCGCGGCCCGCCTCTCGTCCGTGCAGCAGCGAGTCCCCGACGGCAATGCGGATCGGCATGCCGGGCATGGCGGACAGCCTCTGCTCCCCGCACTCCTGAAGGGCCGCGACCAGCAGTCGGAAGCGAGCGATGGAGGCGGCGAAGGGGTTCTTGTCGGCGCCGTGGACCGACTCCAGGGCTCGGCGTACCAGGAGCCAGTTCTCCGCTCCCCGATCGGCCTCTCGCCACGCCGCCAGGGCCCGCTTGAAGAGCTCAAGCAGGAAGTGGCCGGAGCCACAGGCCGGGTCGATGCAGCGCAGACCGCGCACCACGGTGATCGGGGCCCCGTCGGTGTCGATCTCTTCGTACGTCTCGCCCGTCCAGCCCTCGGGGCGGTGCTTCCACACCGGGTCGAGGCCGAACTCCTCCAGCGCAGGGGTCAGCGTGAGATCGAGGATGAACTTCTCGACGAACTCCGGGGTCTGGAGCAGCGCGTACGTCTTGCGGGCGTGCTCGGACAGGTCCTGGTAGAGGTCGCCGAGGAAACGGGTGTTGAGGGTGGGATCGGTGAAGTCGTGACGGAGCCGGCCGTCCGAGCCGCGTTCACGCCAGAAGGAGAGCAGGCGGGCGGCGGCGTCGTAGGACGGGTCGAGCTCCCACAGGGGGTTGTAACCGGAGTCGAAGAGGCCCTCGGTGACGGCGTGCTCACCGGCCAGCTTGCGAAAGCACTCCTTGAGCCAGTCGCGGTCGTTCAGCTGGGGATTCTCGCGGAAGAACGCGTCGTGGTTGTCCTGCGCCTCGACCAGCCGCTCCCCCGGACCGGAGATGCGGGCGTCGGGGACCAGACCGTTGTCCTCGCAGAAGCGGACGAAGACACAGGCAAGGACCCAGGCGGCGGCGATCTGCACCACCCGTTCCTCCAGCCATGACTCGTACCGGGCCGCTTCGGTGCGCTTACCCGCGGCCTCCTCGTACTCCGCCTTCAGTGCCCGGGTCTGGTCACTGTCCTCCTGGGCCCGCCTGCGCAGATCCTCCTCCAGGAGCGCGACCTGCTTCTGGAGGTCCTTGAGGAGGGTGGCGTGCGGCGGCGCGGCAGGGGCGTCCGGCGCTTCGGTGGTCGTACGGGCTTCCTCGGAGGGCACCGGAGTACCTCTTGTCCTCTCGTTCTGGGTCCGGCGCGGTTGCTCTCACACGCCATCTGGTCCATCCTGCCAGGCCGGACCCCCGAACGGGCGTGCCCCGCTCCTACCGGCCCACCAGCGGAATCCCGCCGCGGCGGCCCAAGCCGAAGGCGAGGCGGTAGATGTCGGGCAGGTCGAGGAGCGAGAACTTGTCGGCAGGGCCTTGGTCCCGGCGACGCAGTACACCGAGGTCGATGAGCTCCTCGACGAGGCGCGGAAAGTCGTCGGGGTGGCGGGGTCCGGTGCGGACCAGCTCGGGGCGGTCGGCCTGGGTGTAGTGGGCCGCGTCCTCACGCAGCCGCGCGGAGAGGTTGTCCCGCTCCCACACGCGGATGACGTCACCCTGGGAGATCGGTACCTGGCAGCCTGCGAGCGGCCTTATCGCCAGATCCACCCACGGCGTGTCCTCGCTGACCTGGTCGACCCGGACCCTGGACGCCTCCCGCACCCCTGAGCGGATGGCATCGTGGTGCAGCGCGTAAGGGTGCGAGGAGTGCGCGGCGGCGGTCGTCGCGGCGGCGGCGTGGAGCGCCTTGAGGAAGCTGCGCGGGCTGATCAGGCCCTTGCTGTCCATCAGGTGGTTGGGCAGCCAGGTATAGGGGCGGCCCTGACGGATGTTGGTGCCCATGTAGGGGCCCGCGATGCGCTCGAACAGCGGCCGCTGAGTCTTCTCCTCATTGCGAAGGATGTGCGGAGGCGCGTACCGGAGGGGTCCCGAGGGCGCCGGGTCGTCCCAGCCGCCGGTGAAGTGGCGGAAGCGTGCCGCCGAGTCGTCGGCCGCCTCCAGCGCGTCGATCGCGTCGCCTTCGCTTTCGGCCCCGTTCCCCAGGTGGTGGAAGAGCAGACCGTACAGATCGGCGTGCTCCCACTCCAGGCGGGCGCCGTTGCCCGACAGTTTGGAGGCGTCGGGGAAAAGTTGTTTGGCCGCCTCGAACATGTCGTGGCGCAGGAAGACCTTCAGCCGGATGTTGCGGGTGCCGAAGCGCATCCGCAACGCCACCCGGAGCAGTTCGGCGATCAGCCGGTTGCGTGTCTCCCAGTCGCGGTGCAGGTGCTCCAGGCCGTCGAAGACCAGCAGCTGCACCTCGTCCTCGGCTGCGGCGCGCGCGTCCGCCCGGGCTAGGGTGGCCTCCGCCTCCGGGGCATGCGTGCGCAGCCATGCGATGCGCGCGGCCCAGTCGGCCGTCGCCCGCAACTCGGGCTGTCCCAGTGCCGTGAGCAGGACGGCGTACCAGATCTCCTCCGGGCGGGCGCCACCGTCAAGCAGGGAAGGCAGGACCAGCGGGCCCGGATAGTGCGGGGAGAACATGTCCATGCCGTAACCACCGGTGACGCGCAGTCGGCGCAGCCGGGAGATGCGGTACTCGTCGGCCGCGGCCTCGCGCAGCTCGGCGTCGAGGAGCGAGCGCGCCCAGAAGGTCTTGCCGACGCCTCGGTCCCCCAGCACGACCGTACTGTCCACGTACAGGGCGGTGCGGTGTGCGTCCGGCATGTACAGGGTGTGCGGGGTGGGGGGGCGGGTGTCCGCGTCGACGGTGCCCTCCAGCGCGTGCAGGAGCAGGCCGCGGTACTCGCCGGGGGACAGCGGATCGGTCACAGGCTGACTTCCTCTGGCTCGGCGGGGGCCTCGCCGGCCGGGCCCGCCATGATCAGGGGTACGGCCGTGCTCAGGAAGTCACGGTACGCGGCCTCCACGAAGGCACGCTCCTGCCAGTCGGGGGAGTCGGGCACGTTCATGCCGACCATGCCCGGTTCGAAGAGGATCGGGATCGGGGAGTGCGGTGCCGGGTCGTCGTCCAGGTCCCAGGCCGATTTCCCGTCACCGGCGACCTCTTCCGGTGTCAGCGATGCGTAGAGGACGCCGAAGGTCCTGAATGCCTCCGCGCGGAAGGACTTGAGGTGGACGTCCTTCGAGTAGTGCGCCGAGTCCGGCACCATCGACGCGACCATGCGCAGCTTCTGCCGGATGGCTGCGGCCTGCCCCGACACCGCCCACGCCTCGAACAGGTCGCCGTACCCCGCCCAGGTCTGTGCGTTGTCCGCGCCGAACAGCAGGGCGTAGTCGCACAGGTGCGAGATGGTCACGGCGGCCACATCGTGAATGCCCGCCCGGCTGTCGAGCAGCACCACGTCCGGGCCGCGCCCGCTGTCGCCTCGTGCCACCGCGTCCTCGCAGGCGCGGACCGTCGCAGCCAGCCGGTCGGCGAAACGGGCCCCGCCCGCGTCCGCGTACACCCGGTTGAGTTTGTCCACGTATCCGTTACGTACTCCATCGGTGCCCGCGCCGCGCGCCGGGGCGATCCACAGCTCGCCCTTGTTGCGGGGGGTGTAGCCGGAGCGGGCCACGATCTCCAGCCCTTCAGCGTTGTCCAGCGCCGACTCCACCAGATGATCCACAACGCCGTGCCGGCACAGGGTGCCCGATCCGAGCAGGAGTGGTCCCACCCCGGGCGACTCCAGGTCGAGGTCGACGACGAGCACGATCTTCCCGTCGTCGGCAAGGGCCCGCGCCAGCACTGCGGCGGCCGTGGTGCGGCCCACGCCGCCCTTGAAGCCGTACAGGGCGGTGCGCCGGACGGGCTGCTTCTGCGCCCCCTCTTCCTGCTCGTCGGTGGAGGGGAGCGTGACCCTGGACCAGTCCTCGCCCACCACGGTGTTGTCGAGGAAGCGCACCGAGCCCGTCGTGCCGGTGGCCTCCACGACGTCCATGGCGTGCGGCGGGGCCGTCAGCGTCCTCGGCAGGCGTGTGACGGAGGTCAGCACGAGGGGACGCTCCCCGCGGTAGCGGCCGAGGCGGGACTCGGCCAGCTCCCGCCAGCGGTCGGCCTGCTCCCTGCTCGCGTCCTCCCCCTCGGCGTCGTCCACCAGGAGGGAGAATCGGCCCAGGACGTCCCGAACGAGCAGTACGTCGAAGCCCTCGCCCGCCACTTCACGGGCGAGCGAGAAAGCTGCCGGACGGGCCTCGTCGAAGCGGACCGGCACGTCGTAGTAGGTCATGGGAGCCTTCCGGTGAATGCCACGTGCAATTGCAGGTCGCTGGCGAGGGTGGCCGACTCCCTGCGGAGGGTCATGAGGGCCGGTTCCAGGTGCGCGCCATCGGTGTAGCGGTCGTCGACGACCCAGGTGTCGAAGTCCGCGGAGAGTCTCGCGACGGCGTGGTGGAGCGAGGGAGCGGAGCGGCCGCTGAGAAGTATCGGCAGCGCCTGGACGACCTCGCTCCAGTGCCCCAACGGCTCGCGTTTACCCGTGCCGGGATTGTCCCACCAGGGCCGGTTGCTGTCCTTGTCATCCGTTTCCGGCTTCCTCCTCATGGAGACCCCGTACGCCGTGCCAAACCTGAGCAGCAGCCCCTTCATCAGGCACTCCACCGCCAGACCGAAGAGGTGGTCTGCGGTCAACAGCCTTCCGTCATCGTGGAGATAGCAGGCGTCGGTGAAGTGCCGCTCCCCCGCGCAGGGGTAGTCGGTCGTGGGCTCTGCGGGGTCTGCGGGCTGTGCACCCGCGGCTTTGTCGTCCGGCACGATGCCGATCATAGAGCGCTGGGTTGCTCCGATCCGGTGAACTCCGTCGCCCTCGGTGCGGCCGACGCGACAACCCGTCAGCTTGCCGCATGGAGCGACAGCTCTCTGATGAACAGCCCCTCCAGCACCTCCCATTCGCTCTGCCTGTCCACCACGTCCACGGTCCGTCCGTCCAGGGCCGGGGTGGCCTGCGGGTCGTCCATCGGCACGAGCAGCCACAGCCCGTGCGGTCCGGTGGTGCTGCTGCGGGCCGACTGCTGCAGACCCACGAGCAGTTCACGGCCGCCGACTTCCCAGTAGCGGGCCACCAGGGAAGCCTGGTGTGCGAGCAGCACCGTACGAGGGCCTGCCTGCTCTGCGAGATCCGTACAGCGGGAGGCGACACGCTCGGCCGCGAGCCTGGTGTAGGACGCAAGCGCCGCACCGATGCGGCCGGTCGCAGCAAACTTGCCGTCCGCCTTCAGCAGGGCCCGCCACCTGATCTGTTGTTCGTCCGCCAGTTCCCGCAGAGCGGTCAGGAACAGCTCGTCAAGATCAACGGGCTGTACGCCGAAGAGGACGGCCAGCCTCTGTGCCGTACCCGGCAGATAAGCCCCCTTGACGGTGAGGGCCAGGAATCCGCCTCTGCGCACCGACTCCTGGAGTCGTATCTCTGTCACGCGACGCGGGTCGCGGCCCTCCGCGATCTGTCCCTGTGCGGCGTCATACAGCGCTCCGGTACTCGTCAGGACGGAGCCGCTGAACATCATCAGGCTGTGCGAGGACTCCCTGACCGGTGGGAAGAATCGCTGTGTGCCCCGGCGGTACTCCAGCGGGAAGTCGGCCTTGGGCAGCGCCTCCTCCAGCTCCACGAAGGTGACGTCGGCGAGTGCGGCAAGACCGGGGAATCGGGCGCGTACCCGCGCCAGCAGTTCGTCGGTGGTGATCCCGACGGTCGAGCGGACGCCGGCGGCAGCCTGTGAGATCCGAAGCGCCTTCGCGAGGCTGAGGTAGGACGGAAACAGTTCGAGGCGCGGTGTGACACCGACTCCGCCTGCCATGGCCGCGGCCAGCGTCAGCAGGCGCGTGTCAGCCACCGGAGTCATCCCCTCCGGCGCGGGCACCGCGCGCAGCTCGCGCAGGACCGTGGCCCCACCCGGCAGCGGATCACGGGCCGCCACCTCTTCGGCCTTGAGGCCCAGCGACGTTGCGTAATCGGCGAGTTCCACCGGTGTGGGGTCGTCACTGCTCACGTCCACCAGGGCCAGCAGGATCACACCGCCGCGGCGCAGGAACGAGAACCTGGCCGCGCCTTCTCCCGCGTTCTCCTGGGCCGTCGCGGCGGAAGCATCATCGCGGCGGGACTCGATCTCGGCTGCCGCCCGGACAACGGCCAGGGCCTGCGTCTGGAGACCGGCCGGATCCTGCGCGATACTCCCGGCGTCATCGTTCGATGCGTGCCGTGCTCGTAGCTCGTTGGCCAGTTCCTGAGCAGTTATCACTCGGCCCTGCCCAGCGAGAACCGCCGCCACCTCGTCGCGGATCGCGTTCAGCCAGGGAAGCTGCGACCACTGTTCGAGTGCGGCACTCAGCTGCCGCGAGACGGTGGACTGGCTGACCTCTAGGGTCGTGGCGATGACGGACTGGGACGGCCACAGCGACAGATCACGGGCGCCGTCCGTCCCCGGCAGGCCCAGCCATGCGAGCACCGTGGCATGCGCGAGGCTCCCGCCCGGCGGAGCGGTCAACCGGGCCGCGAGACCCTCAACCGACTCCAGGACGTCCACCGGAGCATCGGCCGCCACCGAGGCGGGCTTCTTGTGGGCGCTGCGCTTGCGCAGATCCAGAGTCCACTGACGGTGGCGCCGGTTCAGCTCCTTGCGGATCACATTGCCCGCGCCCCGGGCACGAGAGATCGCGTGGGGAGGAATGTCCAGTAGTTGCCCCACCGTTTCGGCACCGAGCCCAGCCGCAACAGACACGGCTCGCGGCGACAGACCTGCGGCATCCAGGGGTGTCGTCAGGTCTGCGGCGTCAGCGGCTTGCTCACGGGCGTCCTCCACGTCCTCGGCCTGCGTGTCCACCGTCGCGGGCGTCGTAGGCGGGCGCTTGGAGTCGGCCCGGCGGAAGACCTCGCGCCATGCGTCCTGCATCCGGTCGAGGCTGTCATAACGCTGCTCGACATCACGGTGCAGCGCCCGCTCGAAGAATGCAGCGAGCCCATCGGCCAGTGCCGGGTCGAACAGCTCGCGGGCCACGTAGAGCTGAGCGTCCGGCACAGTCAGCGGATCGCTCTGTCCATCCCCCCACACCGGCCGCTCGCCCGAGGCCATCTCGTGCAGGGTGACCGCGGCCGCGTACCACTCGGCATGATCGTCGTAACGGGAACGGCGGCTGCCACCAAGGAAGGGGTCCAGATAGCCGCGGGTGCCTGCGTGCAGGTCCTGGTCGTTGGCATCAGCCAGGGAGAAGTCGAACAACATCAGCTGCCAGGAGCCTTCGCGACGCTTGAACAGGCCCAGATTGTCCGGCTTGATGTCACGGTGACGGACGTCTCGTGCGGCCAGCGTGTCCATGGCCTCGAAGAGATCCTTGCCGAATCGCTCCAGTTGGGCGTATCCAAGTTTCCCCTCACTGCGCAGCCGGGACCCCAGACTGACCGGCTCGTGGTCGTCCGCAGGCCGGAATCCGCCCGCGTACTCGATCTCCAGGACCGTACGCCCACCCAGCTCGCGCGGGTCTGCGAGGACTTTCACGATGCGGCTGCCGCCCACCTCGCGCAGCGCCTTCGCCTCCGCGTAAAGGCGGGCACCCTTCTCCTGGTCGAGCGCCACCTTGAACACCCGCAGCGACGTTGGGTCCGGCAGCCCCTCCTCGACCCGCCGCACCAGCAGTGCGCGAGCCGTGGCGCCGGTTCCCAGCACCCGCACGACCTCCCACTCGGCGTCGACGTGCCGGCCTGCCTTGGCGGTGAGCGGATCCTCCACCTCGACAGCACCGGCGGCGACGTCATCCGCTTCCGCCGCGTCGAGCAGCCGCAGGAACTCCTCGGTGGACGCCAGCCTGTTCTGCACGTCGGAGGCGGTGGCCCGAAAGACCAGGTCGTCCAGCGCGGCGGACACACTGTCGGATACGGCATAGGGGTGCAGGCCCCCCTCCGTAGCCAGCCGGTCGACCAGGGCCCCGCGGGCTTCCGCTGGCGCCTTGCCGGTGAGCAGCAAATAGGACAGCGCGCCGAGACCGAACACGTCGAGATCCGCATGATCGGCGAACTCACGTGAGGCTTCCGGAGCGAGATAGACCTGCGCGATGTCAGCGACCAGACCCGAATCGAGCGGTGTGGGGCCGAGCGTGAGATGCGAGGTGGTGTCAAAGTCCCGGGCAGCGGTCTGCCAGTCCACGATCCTCAGTACCGGCTGAGTGCCGTCCTCGGCCGCGGAGACATAGACCGACCGGGCGGAGAGCGCCCGGTGGTACAGCGCCCGGCTGTGGGCGTAGCGGAGAGCCTCGGCGAGCTGGCGGACCAGGTCCATGCGCACGGCGGGCGTGAGCTGATCCCCGTACGCGTTCAGGTAGGAGTCGAGCCGCAGGTCCGACTCGCGGTGCCGGAAAAGGATGGCCGGACCGCCCTGGTGCTCACGGATCTGGACCGCCTGCACGATACCGCGATGATTGATGCCCTGGAGCACCTGATACTCGCGTCTGGCCGCCCGGTCCACCCGGCTGCGCTGTTCCGCCGACGCGGCCTGTCCCGCCAGGTAGATGCGAACCCGGCCGTTCTCCTTGACCAGCTCGTCGTCGCGTACCGCGAGCCGGTCCTCCCAGCCGGGACCGGCGTCCAGTGCTCGTGGGGCGAGCCGCCAGTCGTCCCCGAAGCGCAGGTGGGCGGTGGAGTGGCTGATGCCAATGCGCTTCATCAGCATTTCCAGGCGCTGGCTGTCCTGCGCGGTAACACGCCAGCTCTCTCGCTCCGGCGGCAGACCCAGTAGACCGTCCCAGATACCCGGAAGACCGCTTGTGCCGTCGTTACGTCCGTAAACGGAGACGCGCTGGAACTCGTCCAGCTCACTCACGAGGCCCGGATCGTGCAGGAAGACCGCGGGTTTGACGAAGGGGATCTTCGCCTCGGGGATTCCCGCCGCCCGCGCAGCACGCTGCAGCTGGGCCTTCAGCTCTTTCGCCTTGAGGTCGGTCAGATGCAGTGGGTTGCGAAGCGTGCGCACACGGTCGTCGTGGAACTGCCAGGTGTCGCCTCGATTGACCACCCGGCCCGGGTGGCCCTTGAGCTCCAGCAAGTAGATGCCGCCGGGCACGGCGATCAGCAGGTCGCACTCGTTGACCCGCCCCGTAACGCCGGTGAACCGGAACGTCGCCCACGCCCGGTAGGGCTCTGCGGCAGGCATGATCTGCCGCACGTGCTCCAAGCCTTCCTGCTCCCACCGGAATCCGGACCGACGCGGCTGGAACCAGCGCTCACGGGGCGCCGGAGAGCCGGGCTGGGGATGGGTCGGCGTCACCTGAGGACCTCCGCTGTGGGGCAATGCCAAAGACGTGGCAAGACTAGCGATGTTGCCCACGGTGCCGCGCTGCAGTGCGTACCGCCGAGAACACGGTTCGGACGCTGCAACCTGCGGGAAGCAATACGTGATGCCGCTCGTCTCCACCCACAGCCCTCGGCCGGCCTGGCCGATGTCGACGGGATAGCCAAGTACACTCCCGGCTGCCTGCAGCACTTCTTCGCATCGACCGCTCTGGCCAACGGCGTCCCGATCCACGAGGTCTCCCTCTGGCTGGGCCACCGCTCGGTCAACACCACGACCGACGTCTACGGACACCTGTTGCCGAACGCCTGGGAATCGCTGCCGGGAGGCCCTACAGCGGGCCATGAGGCCCGCGCCACTCAACGCAGGACCCCAACCCTCGGAGGAGGAGAGCACCAGTACCGACACACACCGTCCGGGTGGCCATGGGGGCTCCTGAGCCGCATGGTGCTGGGAGAAAGAGGCCGTGCTGGGATCGTGCTGGGAGGAACCCCTCCAGAACCGTGTTTCCGCAGGTGGGAGCTCTGAGACAGAGATTCCGGTTCAACGTATAGCGGGTGACATGTCACCACGTAGCTGATCTGGCAAATGTGCAGGTCATGAAGGGTCCGGCTCTTCGGGGTCGGACCTTTGGCCTCTGAGTACAGAACGCGACTGGGAACGACGGCTGACGAAGACTGCGCACGCCAACCTTCATGTTACTAACATCATTGTTAGTGCCATGCCTGGAGGTTGATAGGCGTGGTGGATTTCGTAGGCCGTCGGCAGGAGCTGGCGACGCTGGAGCGAGAGCTGCAGAAGGTGGCGGCCGGGGTTGGCGGGGAGCGGCCCGGTCGGTGCGTGATGTTGCGTGGGCGGCGCCGGGTGGGCAAGTCGCGATTGGTCGAGCGGTTTGCGGAGCACTCCGGAGCCCCGTTCTTGTTCTACGCGGCGACCGGTGCGTCCCCCAGGGATGATCTGGCACGGTTGGCCCGGGACGCCCAAGCGTCGACGCTGCCGTTGGCGGGGCTGGTGGCCGCCGCACGGCCGGAGAGCTGGGATGCCGCGTTCGATGTGCTGGCTGCTGCACTGCCCGCCGACCGGGCGAGCGTGCTGGTCATCGATGGGGTGCCGTACCTGATGGTCGCCGGCGGAGCCTTTGAGGGGATGCTGCAGCGGGCCTGGGATCGGGTGCTGGAGACGAAGCCGGTGCTGCTGGTCCTCATCGGCTCCGATCTGTCGATGATGGAGGCGCTGAACAGCTATGGACGACCCTTCCACCAGCGCGGCCGGGAGATGGTGCTGGGACCGCTGAACCCCGCGGAGGTGGGGCGGATGCTCGGGCTGGATCCGGCGGAAGCCTTCGATGCCGCGCTGGTCACTGGCGGTCTGCCGCTGATCTGCGCGGAGTGGCCGCGGGGCGCAGGGCTGTGGGACTTTCTCGGTGAGGCGCTGAGCGACCCGGTCTCGGCCCTGCTGGTGTCGGCCGAACGTTCGCTGGCTGCCGAATTTCCCCCGCAGGCTCAGGCGCGTACGGTGCTGGCGGCTATCGGCAGTGGTGAGCGGACCTTCACCAATATCGGTCGTGCAGCCGACGGGATCGGGGCCACGCCGCTGCAACGAGCGCTGGAGCTGCTCACGGATAAGCGGATCGTCGCTGCGCAGCTGCCCGTATCGCTGCGTCCGTCGAAGGACCGCCGTTACCGGGTGGCAGATCCCTACCCGCGGTTTTGGCTGCACCTGCTCGGCCCCTCCATGGAGGAGATCGAGCGGGGGCGGGGCGATCTGACCTTGGCGCGGATCCGGGAAAGCTGGACCAGCTGGCGCGGCCGGGCCGTCGAGCCCCTTGTCCGCGAGGCCCTGGCGCGGATACTGCCCGATGATCGGCTGCCCACAGCCCCCGCAGTGGGCGGCTACTGGACCCGTACCAACGACGTCGAGATCGATATCGTCGGGGCGGATCGCGCCCCCATCGCCAAGGAGCTCCTCTTTGTTGGCTCCGTCAAGTGGCTGGAGCAGTCGCCGTTCGACCGGCACGACCTGGCAGCTCTCCATCGGCACCGGGCCGCCCTCACCGGCGAGTCCGTTCCAGTCATGGCGGTCTCACGCAGCGGCGTCGAATCTCCGGGCCTCGATGCAGCCTACGGCCCCGGTGATCTGCTGACCGCTTGGCCGCTGTGAGTGGCGGATCGCCGGCGAGGCGCGGGAGTTCGTGAGCGCGGTGGGGCCGCAGATGCTGCGGAGAAGCCCCTCGGCTCCCCTCAGCCCGTGGCGAAAGCGGCAAGGACACCCGCCGTCAGGGCCGAGCGTTCGGTCATGCCGGTGAGTGTGACGTGTTCGCTGCGGGCGTGGGCGCCGTTGCCCACGGCGCCGAGGCCGTCGAGGACCGGGGTGCCCGCGGCGAGGACGAAGTTTCCGTCGCTGGCGCCGCCCACCGCTGTTTCGCGGAGGTCCAGGCCGAGTGGTGCGGCGCAGGACCTGGCGAGTGTGAAGATGCGGGCGACGCCATCGGTGCGTTCGAAGACGGGGCGGTTCCAGCCTCCGTCGAGCCGCAGGCTGGTCCGGGGGTCGTACGGGGTGAGTCCGGCCAGGGCGGTGTCCATGCGGGCGCGTTCGTCGTCGGTCGCGACCCGGATGTCCAGCTGTGCGGTCGCCGCCGCCGCCGTGACGTTGCTGCGGGTGCCGCCGTGCAGGACGCCCACGTTGAGGGTGGTTCCGGCCGACGGGTCGGCGAGGGCCTCCAGTGCGAGCACCTGGCGGGCGATCTCGTTGATGGCGCTGGCGCCGGATGTCGGGTCGAGTCCGGCGTGGGACGCCTCACCGGTGACGGTGAGGGAGAAGAGTCCGACCCCCTTACGGGTCGTCTTCACCGCCCCGTCCGCGCTCGCCTCGAAGACCAGCGCCGCCCGGGACTTCCGCGCCTCGGCGACGATGACGCCGCTTGACGCCTTGCTGCCGGTCTCCTCGTCCCCGTTGAGCAGCAGCGTGCACTCGGGACGTGGCAGGCCGAGCGCGGTGAGCGCGCGCAGCGCCCAGACGGCCTGGACGAGTCCGGCCTTCATGTCGAACACGCCGGGGCCGGAGATACTGTCCCCCTCCCGGCGGTAGGGCCAGTCCGGCAGGGTTCCGGTGGACCAGACGGTGTCGTAGTGGCCGAGGAGCAGGAGCGGGGCCTCTGCTGACGGGCCGCCGGTGCCGGCGTAGCGGCGGACCAGGATGTCGCCCGCGTCCTCGCGCGGGCTCACCTCCTCGCTGACGGGTGCGCCGAGGGAGGCGTCGAGCCAGCCGCGCAGCCAGTCGAGGCAGGCGGCGAGGGACGCGGTGTCGTCGCTGGAGCTCTCGTGGGAGGTGTAGGCGGCGAGGTCGGCGGCCATCGCGTCGCGGTGCTCGTCCAGCCAGGCGTGGACGAGCACCGCCTGCGCGTCGGTGAGTACGGGGCCGTCGGGGAGGGTGTGGTGCCCCGGTTCTTCGGGTTCGGTGGGGTGGGTGTGGCGCTTGGGGTCTTCCGGGCCGGTGGGGTGGGCGTGGTGCCCTGGCTCTTTCGGTTCGGTGGGGTGGGTGTGGTGCCCTGGGTCTTCCGGTCCGGCGGTACGACCTGGCACGGCGAGGCGGTCGAGGGTGTCCAGCCGGGACTCGGACATGGTGGACGGGTCCTGCTCCAGCTCCCGCAGACCGTCCAGGACGGCCCGTAGCACCGGAGCGTCCAGGCCCGCGCGCCGCGCCTGACCGATGACCGGTGCGTAATGCGTCGTCACCTCCACCGGACGGCGGCGGACGGCCAGGTCGCGCCAGATGCCGCTGCGGTCCTTGGGCTGGGTGCGCAGCCACGCGGTCAGCCGGTCGCACGCGGCGTCGCGCAGGGCGGGGTCGTTGTCGGGCCGGAAGGCGGGCGCGTCGAAGGCGTCGAAGGACTCCAGGCGTGCGCCGGCCTCGTCCGCCACCGCGTACACCTCGGCGGCCAGCGCGTACATGGTGGAGCGGTGGCGGTCCATGAGGTCCGCCATGGGCGCGTCGGCCAGTGCGGTGGCCGAGAGCATCGCGCCGAACGCGGCCTTCGCCCACAGATGGCCGTCGACGTTGTCGGTGGCGCGGGCGGGCCCCCACGCCTGGAGATCGGCGACCAGGTCGCGTACCCGGGCGGAGACCGGCGCACCGCCCACTTCGCCGATGACGAAGGCGCCGGGCCCGCCGTCACGCACCACGCCCGGTTCGACGAGGTCGGCGAAGATGTTGACGAAGGCGGCGACGGTACGTCCGGCGCCGACGTGTTCGGCTATGAGCGCTTCGTTGAAGCCGTTCTGTACGGAGACGACATAGCCGTCGGGGGAGAGGCGCGGCGCGATCCAGCGCATGGCCTTCTGGGTCGCGTGGGCCTTGACGCTGAGCAGGACCCGGCCCAGGGGCGGCCCTTGGTACGTGTCGGGAGTGGCCGCGTCGAGGCGGACGCTCTCGCGTTCCCCGTCGCGCAGGATGGTCAGCCCGTTCGCCCGGATCGCTGCCACATGGTCGGCGTCGGTGTCGATGACGGTGACCGGGTGTCCGGCCGCTGCGAGACTGTGGGCGAGGGTGCCGCCAATGGCGCCCGCCCCGACAACGGTGTAGGCATCGCCGGTCATGAAATGTGTCCCTTCGTGGTGTCCGGGTGGGGGGAGTCGGTGGGGGTGGCACCCGTGGAGGAAGCGCCGCTGTACGAGCCGTCGGCGGGCGAGGTGGCCCGCGGGGGCCACAGTCGGGGCAGGTGGGTCGCGCCGGTGCCGCTGCCGCCGTCCACGCGCAGGATCTCGCCGGTCACCCAGGAGGCGTCGGGTCCGGCGATCCACACGACCGCGCGGGCGATGTCCGCCGGAGTGCCGGGCCGCCCCAGCGGGTTGACGGAGACGGCCGCCGCGTACTCGTCGGTGACGGGGTTGCAGGTGCTGTCGACGCCGACGAAGCCGGGGCTGACGGCGTTGACGCGGATGCCGTGCGGGCCCAGTTCGAGGGCGGCCGCGCGGGTCGCCATCTCCAGCGCCGCCTTGGAGCTGGCGTACGGGCCCCCGCCGGGCCGGGCGCGCAGGGCCGCGCCGGAAGAGATGTTGACCACCGACGCGGTACGGCCTGCGGCGATGGCGCGCCGCGCCAGTTCGGCCGTCGCGAGCACCGGGGCGCGGGTGTTGAGGGCGAAGACGCGGTCCCAGTCGGCGGCGGTGACCTCGGTCATGTCGAGCGACGGGTAGACACCGGCCGCGTTGACCAGGATGTCCACCGGCCCCTGGGCCTGCCATCCGTCGTCGACCGCGGTGGCCGGCCCTTCGGCCGAGCACAGGTCACGGACCTGGTGGGCCGCGTCCAGTGCTTTCGCCGCGTCCGCGAGCGGAACGGCGTCGATGTCGACGAGCGTCAACCGGTGGCCGGCGGCGGCGAAGTGCCCGGCGACGGCCCGTCCGATACCGCTCGCGGCGCCGGTGACCAGTACATGCGCCATCAGGTGAACTCCTTGTCCTTCGTCTCGGGCATGGTCAGGTAGATGAGCAGGGAGATCAGGGCCGAACCGGAGACGTACAGCCACAGCTTGTCGGCGTGGCCGGAGTCGCTCATCCAGGTCGTGACGTACGGGGCCGTACCGCCGAAGACGGCGACGGCCAGCGCGTACGGGAGGGCTATGCCGGTGGCGCGTACCTCCGGCGGGAACTGCTCGGCCATGATCACCGCGCAGTTCGCCGAGTAGCCGAGGATCAGCAGCATGCCGGTGAGCTGCACGAGGAACAGCACAAGGAAGCTGTCGGTCAGGACGTGCAGCATCGGCCAGGCCAGGACGGTGAAGCCCGCCGCGAAGCCCGCCATGGTGGGTTTGCGTCCGAGCCGGTCGGAGAGCAGGCCCGCGAAGGGCAGCAGCACCACGAAGACGACCAGGCACAGCGTCTGGGAGAGCAGCGCCCGCTTCAGCGGTATGCCGGTGGTGAGGTTGGCGTACGTCGGCAGGTAGGTGACCCAGATGTAATAGGTCAGGGTGCCGGCGATCGTGATGCCCGCGACCCGGAGTGCGGCGGCCGGGTGCTCGACGAGCATCGCCCGCAACGGGTTCTTCCTGGCCTGTCCGCCGGCCTTGGCCTCGGTGAATGATTCGGTGTCATCGACGGAGACACGCAGCCAGAGCCCGGCCAGACCGAGCAGCGCGCCGATCACGAAGGCGGCCCGCCAGCCCCAGGTGTGCAGGGCGTGTTCGCTGAGCAGTGAGGTGAAGGCGGTGCCGAGCAGGGAGGCGATCAGAACGCCGCCCGCCACGGACACCTGCTGCCAGGACCCGGCGAAGGCGCGCCTGCCGGGCGAAGCGGACTCGACCAGGAACGCGGATGAGGAGCCGAACTCACCCCCGGCGGAGAACCCCTGGGCCAGCCGCGACAGCACCAGGACCACCGGGGCCGCGATGCCGATCGTCTCGTAGCCCGGGGTCAGCGCGATGACGAAACCGGCCCCGGCCATCAGGCCGATGGTGAGGGCGAGCCCCTTCTTGCGGCCGTGCCGGTCGGCGTACGCACCGAGGACGGCGGCCCCCACCGGGCGCATCACGAAGCCGACGGCGAAGACGGCGAGGGTGGAGAGCAGCGCCACCGTTCCGTCGGCCTTCGGGAAGAAGACATCCGCGATGATCTTCACGAAGATCCCGTAGAGGGCCCAGTCGACCCATTCGACGGTGTTGCCCACGGCTCCGGCGACAAGGGCCTTGCGTTGCCGGGTTGTCAGCTTGGGCGAGGGGGCGATACCGGATGCGGCGGTGTCGAGTGGCACGAGGAATTCCTCGCCTTCCTTGGAACGTCACGGGGGACGGAGCGGGGGAGGGAGCGGGGGAGGGAACTCGGCTCCCGGGTCCGGGTCTTGAGGGCCTCGGGCCTGGAATCTGGGGCCTGTGGGGCTGGGACCCGTGTGGGGCTGGGGCCTGTGTGCCGGGGCGGGGATGCGGGGGTGGGCGCCGGGATGCCGGTGTGCGCCCAGAAGCGACGTATACGGGGATGTGCGCTGGGCGCAGACGGGGTGGGCGGAGTGCCGCCGTCGCCTCTGGCGGCCGATGGTGGCGGCCGATGGTGGTGGCCGATGGTGGCGCGGTCGCCGGGGTGGTGATCGACGGCGGCTGTCGTCGATGCGGGGGACGGTACGGAAGCTGACGCGGAGGCCAGTGCGGAGGTCGGTACGGAAGCTGACACGGAGGCCGGCGCGAAGGCCCGTACGCAGGCCGGTACGGAGGCCAGTTCGTACGGAAGCCGACACGGAGGCCGTACGGAAGCTGATACGAACCCGTGCGGTCAGCCGGCCGGAAGTTGTGCGAGGCAGTACTCGGCGATCTCCCGGTGGGTGGCGAACCACACCCCGTCGTGCTCGCCGATGTGTGTGAGCAACTCGTCCAGTACGACGAGACGCGAGCGGTGTCCGATGATGTGCGGGTGCATCGTGAGCTGGAACAGGCCGCCGGCCGCGTACGCGGCGGCGAACTCGTCCTGCCAGATCCGGAGCACGTCGCGCGGCGCGATGTAGGGCCGCAGCGAGGCGAAGCGGTCCATCATGAAATAGGGCGCGTCGTCGCGGATCCACTCGACGGGGATCTCGGCCACGCCGGTCGGCTCGCCGTGCTCGACCAGCTCGTAGGGCTCGTCGTCGGCCATCAGCGAGGAGTCGTAGAGCAGGCCCATCTCACGGGTGATCGCCAGGGTGTGCGGTGAGAAGTCCCAGCTCGGTGTGCGGATGCCGACAGGACGTACGCCGCCGGCCCGCTCCAGGGTGTCGGCGGCCCGCAACTGGAGTTCGCGCTCGGTCTCCGCGGTGAGCAGAGTGTTGCGTTCGTGGATCCAGCCGTGGATGCCCAGTTCGTGGCCGGCGGCCGTGTAGGCCCTCGCCTCCTGCGGGCGCAGCAGCGCGCAGACGGCAGGCATGAAGAAACTCGCGGGAACGCGGTGGCGCTCCAGCAGGTCAAGGATCCTGGGCACGGCCACGCGGGCGCCGTACTCGCCCTGCGCGAGCTTCGCCGGTCGCGTCTCACCGTCGCGCAGGGCCGGGGTCTCGTGGTCCGAGTCGAAGGAGACGGCCACCGCGCAGCGGGCGCCGCCGGGCCAGGTGTCCGGGGCGAGGGAGCGCCCGGCGCGTACGTGTTCGACATGGCCGCGCCAGGTCGGCTCGTCCCATTCCCACGGCTGCTGTTCACTCTCCGCCATCGGAATCCGGCCTTTCCTGAGAGGTGTGTGTGCTGGGTTGTCCGGGGTCTGTGGGCGGCCCGGGGTCCGCCCGATGGGCAGTGCTCCGTTCGACACTCTTGCGTGGCCCCTTGCTGGTAGCCCATCGTGGGCATCTCCCGTTCACCGACCCACGAAATCGAAGAGAATCGCCATGGATCGTCTCCGTGTGAAGGATTCCGCCGTCGCGCTCCAGGCCGAGCTGGACGAGACGGACATGGCCATCGCCCATGCCCTGCAGATCGCGCCACGTGCCTCCTGGACGGCGATCGGCGAGGTGCTCGGGCTCAGCGCGGTGACGGTCGCGCGCCGCTGGGGGCGGATCTCGGACCGCGGCCTGGCCTGGGTGACGGCGACCGGCAGCCCCGGACTCTGGCGGTCCCTGTGCAACGCGTTCATCGACGTGGACTGTGAGCCGTCGGCCCGGCACGCGGTGGCGCTCGCCCTGGCCAGGGACCCGCGTACGAAGTCCGTGATGGAGCTGGCCAGCGGACGGGACATCCACGTCAACGCCGTGACCCGGGATCTGCCGGGGCTTTCCCGGTTCATCCTGGAGCGGGTGAGCCGGCTGCCCGGTGTGGTGCGGGTCAGTACCAAGATCACCACGCGCATCCTGGTCTCCGGGAGCGACTGGCGGCTGGACGCGCTCCCCCGCTCGGAGCAGCTGCTGCTCCAGGCCGCCGCGGACGAGACGGCACCGCGCCAGGCCCTGCCCGGCACGCTGGACGGTCCGGACAGAGACCTGCTGCTGGCCCTCGCCCCGGACGGCCGGCTGCCCGTCTCCGATCTCGCGGAACGTACGGGCACCAGCCAGACCTCGGCCCGTCGCCGTCTCGCCCGGCTTGAGCGTACGGGCGCCGTCGCGTTCCGCTGCGAGATCGCCCAGCACATCACGGGGTGGCCGGTCACCTCGCTCATGTGGGCGCGGGTTGCGGTCCAGCAGCGGCGCCAGATCTGTGAGCGGCTCAGCCGGCTGCCGGGTGTCCGGCTGCTGACGGCGACCAGCGGCGAGACGAACATCCTGCTCTCCACGTGGCTGCACTCCGTGGACAGCGCCCATGACCTGGAGGAGCGGATCGGGGCGGAGTGCCCGGGGCTTGAGATCGTCGACCACGGCATCGTGCTGCGGACGGTGAAGCGCCAGGGCTGGATCCTCGACGAACTGGGGCGCCGTCTGGAGAGCGCGCCCATCGACCCGTGGTGCGACGGAGAGACCGGGGTCGCGGAGGCGGGGTGATCCGCCTTCGCCGATCGACGCGGAGGCGGGTCGGTCCGGCCCGGCCGGCAGCGCGACCGGCGGCCCGTCGGTCAGGCGCTCCAGCCGCCGCCGACCGCCCGGCTCGACAGGTACGAGTCGCGCAGGGCCTTGCGCAGACCGGGGACGATCTCGTCGTACCGCGCCGCGAGTGCCGTGACCGCCTGCTTGTGGGTGCGCAGCTCCGCACGGCTCCATACGCTGGTCACCTCCAGCTCGACGGTGAACACGGCCATGGTCAGCTCCTCCGTCGGGACCGCCGCCGGGTCGGCGCCGTCGAGCACGGTGGCACGTACCCGCTCCTGAAGGGCGCGGACCTTCTCCGGGTGTGTGACGGTGACCCGCTCGACAGGGATGACCCCCATCGCCCGGTCGCGCGAGACGGAGACCTCCCCGGCGGCGCGCAGCTGGTCGCGTACGGGCGTCTCCGCGGTGTGGGCCTTGTCGTGGACGAACTTGAGCCAGCCCTTCGGGGTGCTGTCGGGCAGGTCGTCCCAGACCGCGGCGGCGAAGGGATCCTCCGGTGCCTTCCCGGGCTTTCGGACGACCTTCTTCCCGGCCGCGTCGAGCAGTCCGTCGCGGGCCAGTTCGGTCAGGGCGCCGGCACGCAGCAACTGGCCCCGTCCTTGCAGGTTCTCAAGCTGGAACTTGCCCTTGTCCACGGTGTAACAGAGCAGATAGAGCCGCTGCGGCAGTGTCTGGATCATGTGGTCCCCCAGGGGAAGGAAGTGGTCGGCCGGGACGGATGGCTGAGGGGTGCGGGCCGCACCGGGGCGGAGCCCGATCCGGAGCCGGGTGGCCTCATGCCGGGTGGGTCCCGAACTTCAGGTGCCCGGCGAGGAAGCGTTCCACCGCGGTGTAGAGGGCGATCACGTTCTCCGGGTTCTCGATGGCGTGGCCCTCGTCCTCCATGACGGTGTAGTCGACGGGAATGTCCCGTGCGCGCAGGGCTTCGACGAAGCGGTCGGACTCGGCGCGGACCACACGGGCGTCATGGGCGCCGTGCACCACCATCAGCGGGGTGCGGATCCGGTCGACGCGGCTGATGGGGGAGCGGGCCAGCATGTCGGCCTCCTGCTCCGGGTCGGCCGGGTCACCGACGTACGTGAACCAGTTGTGGGCGACCATCGGTTTGACGAAGTCGGGCTGGCTGCGCAGGAAGTGGGCGAGATCCGTGACGCCGACGCCGACGACGTCGACGGCGGCGGCGGCGAAGACGTCCGGGGTGAAGGTGACGCCGACCAGGGACGCGTACCCGCCGTAGGAGCCGCCCATGATCGCCACGCGGTCCGGGTCGGCGTATCCCCGGTCGTCCGCCCACCGCACGCCGTCGATGAGGTCGTCGTGCATCCGGCCCGCGAACTCTCCGATGCCGGCCCGGGTGAACGCCTTGCCGTAGCCGGTGGAGCCGCGGAAGTTGACCTGGAGCACCGCACAGCCGCGGTTGGCGAAGAGCTGAACGACGGGGTGGTATCCCCAGCTGTCCCGGGTCCACGGACCGCCGTGGACGAGCAGCACCAGCGGCAGCCGCTCCTGCTCGCCGCCGACCGGCAGCGTCAGATAGGAGGGCAGGGCCAGACCGTCCCGGGAGGTGATCGTCACCGGATGCATCGGGGCCAGCGACCCGGGATCGAGATGTGGCCTCGCCCGGTGGAACAGGCGGCTCTCATCCGTGGTGTGGTCGTAGAGGAAGATGGCCCCGGGGTCGCGGTCGTGGGTGAAACCGGCCACCCAGCGCCGCCCTTCGACGTCGGATGAGAGCGCGGCGAGATCGCCGTCGGACAGCTTCTCCAGATTCTTGAGTACCGCGGCGAAGTGCGGGTCCAGGGCGTGGATCGTCTGCCGCTCGCCGAGATAGCGCACCCCGAGCAGCTCACCGGTGCGCCTGCTGCGGATCAGGGGGGAGGGCAGGGCGGGGAAGACCCGGGCCCGGATGTCCAGGTCGTAGCGCGGGTGCGAGTCGACCTCGTGTTCCTCGCCGGTGGCCAGGTCGAGCCGGGCCAGCCGGAGGCGGTCGCCGCCACGGCTCGAACCCAGCCACACCCCGGTGCCGTCCGGCGTGATCTCCATGGGGTAGACGCCCAGCGGGGCGTCACCGCCGTCGAACCGCGCCACGGGATCCAGCGCTTCCGTCGACGGGTCCCACCGCGACAGCTCGACGGCGCCGTCGGCCGTCGTCGCCACCGCGAACAGGTCACGCTCGCCGTACAGCCATCCGTCGACATGTCCGCCGGTGCTCTGGGCGAGGGTCCGGATGTCACCCGTGGCGATGTCCACTTCGACCAGGTCGAACTGGGCACGGTCGCGGAGGTTCAGCTGGGTGACCGCCTTGCCGGGCCGCCCTGCGGGCAGGTCCAGACCCACGGCCCGCACCCCCGGAAAGGGCGTGAGGTCCACCGCGCGGGCCTCCGGGTCCGTCAGATCGACACGGTGGATGTGTGTGTTCTCGTCACCGTCCTGGTCCCGGGTGAAGAGCAGCCACCGCGGGTCGTCGGTCCAGTGGTGGCTCAGCACCCCGCGGTCCTCGGCGGTCACGCGCCTCGCGTCCCCCGGGGCGTCGACGCTCTCGATCCAGACGTTCAGGCGGTTCTTCCACGGCGCCAGGTACGCCATCCGCTCACCGTCGGGGGAGAGGGTCGTCCGCGCGCGGGGCGGTGGCCCGAAGAGCTCCTCGACGGAGATGGTCTCCCGCAGTGCCATACCGGTCCTTCCTCTGGGGTGGGGCTCCGCTGCCGGACAGCGGGCAGGGGGGACGACTTTCTGTCATTTAATGACAGTGTCACTAAATGACAGGCGCGGCAAGGGTGTCTCGCGGCGGCGCCTCGTCCGGCGGTCCTGGGGGTGTTGACCTGTCGCTAACTGTCGTGCTGTCATTAAGTGACACAAACGAACCTGCCCTTTGCCCCAGAGGAACTCGGAAGGACTGATCACGGTGAAGACCAAGGGCTTCTCGAAGACAGAGTCCGGCGTGCGGACGGAGCAGCGGACGGAGCAGGCGGAGCCGCAGCGGCCTTCGGCGCTCGACCAGATGGGAGGTGTCAGGGGTGTCGTCTACTCGACGCTGCCCGTGCTGGCGTTCGTCGTCGCCAACAACCTCGGCGGGCTCAAGGTGTCGATCGTCGCCGCCCTCTCCGTCGCGGTGGCCATCGGCGTCGAGCGGCTGGTGCGCAAGGAATCGGTGCTGCCGGCGATCGGTGGCATGTTCGGCGTCGTGATCGCCGTGGGCATCGTCTGGCTGACCGGCTCCGCCAAGGACTACTTTCTCATCGGGATCTGGGCGAGCCTGGCCGGCGCGGTCCTCTGCGTCCTGTCCGTCCTGGTGCGTTGGCCGCTGGCCGGTGTGGTCTGGAACGTCACCGCGCGCAAGGGGAGCGCCTGGCGCACCGACAGGCACTCGCGGATCTCCTACGACATCGCCACCCTGGTGCTGGCGGTCGTCTTCGGTGTCCGGTTCGCCGTCCAGCAGTACTTCTACGAGACCGACCAGGTCGGCTCGCTGGGCTTCGCCAAGATAGCCATGGGCTTCCCCCTGCTCGCCCTGGCCTTCCTCGTCGTCGCCTGGGCCGTCCGGCGCTCGAACAAGCGGCTGGCGGCCATCGGCTCGCCGTCCGTCGGCCCGCAGCGGTGACGCCGGACCCCTGGCCGATGGCCTCAGCGTGCTCGGGTGCCGGTGAGCGGTGCGTACGCCGGAGTGGCACTCGGGTGTCACTCAGTGTCATTCTGGCACTGGATGTGCGGACGGGATACGAGATGTGCGAACGGGATACGAGCGGGAGGCAATCGGCATGGCGGCGAAGGCCGGGAGTGGTGGCGGAATGAGCGAGCAGCGACGTCACCGGCTGCGCCTGGAGATCTCCCGGGAGGCGTCCCGGCTGTTCTGGGAGCGTGGCGTGGATGCCACCAGCGGTGACCAGATCGCTGAAGCGGTGGGGCTGTCCACCCGTACCATCTGGCGCCATTTCCGCAGCAAGGAGAGCTGCGCCGAACCCATCGTGACGCAGGGCCTGGAGTGGGAGATGCGTACGCTGCGTGACTGGCCCGCCCATCTCTCGCTGGAGGAGCGTTTCAGCGAGGAGGTCAGCCGCTACGGCCGTGAGGCCGGCGCCGTCGAACTGGCCGACAACGCACTCGCGATGCGGATGATCCGGCTGGCGGACACCGAACCGGCTCTGCGGACCGCCTGGCTGATGGCCTGCGACCAGGTCGAGCGCGAGATGGCCGGGATCATCGCGAAACGGCTGGGGCAGCCGGCCACCGATCTCCAGGTGCGCCTGCACGCCGCCGCGGCCTCCGCCGCCTTCCGGGTCCTCAACGAGGACATCGGCGCGGCGCTCCTCGACGGAGCCGATCCGGCGGAGTTCTCCGACGCCCCCGCACGCGTGGCGGCGGCCATCCGCAGAGCCACCGGAGGGGCCGTGGGAGACCCGGTCGCCCACTGAGACGAGCGGGTGGCGGGTGACGCAGCCGCCCTCGGCTTGCATGTGAGGCATACGGTACTGCCCATGACGCAAGACGATGCCGAGCTGGACAGTCTCGTACGTAAGCGCATCCGTGCCCTGCGGCTGGCGCAGGGCTGGTCGCTTGAGGAGCTGGCCGGGCGGGCCCGGCTCAGTCAGTCCACGCTCAGCCGTATCGAGAACGGTCGGCGCCGGCTGGCGCTGGACAGTCTGGTGACGCTCGCCCGCGCCCTGGACACCACCCTGGACCAGCTCGTCGAGACGGCCCCCGACGACGTCGTCACCAGCCCTGTGATCGATGGTGCCCGTGGGCGGATGCGCTGGCTCGTGAAGTCCGACCCGGGCATGACCGTGGTACGCCAGCGGATGACCGAACCGCCCCCGGACAACCCGTCCCGGATGCGCGCGCACCCGGGCCACGAATGGCTTGTCGTCCTGTCCGGCACCGCGATCCTCATGCTGGGGCACCGGCGGTTCCGCGTCGAAGCCCATCAGGCCGCCGAGTTCCCCACGATGCTGCCGCACGCCATCGGTGCCGACGGCGGCCCCTGCGAGGTCCTGGGGATCTTCGACCGCGACGCGCGCCGCGGCCACCAGCGCGCCGAGGGCGGCCGACGCCCGGACGGTGACCGGGATACGGACGGCGACCCGGGCACCGACGTCTGACCTGCGCGGACCACACCCCGACGCCGTACGGACCACACGCCGACCTCGGCTCAACGCGGACCGCACCCCGACGCCGTACGGATCGCACCTCGGCTCAACGCGGACCGCACCCCGACGCCGTACGGATCGCACCTCGGCTCAACGCAGACCACACCCCGACGCCGTACGGATCGCACCTCGGCTCAACGCCGACCACACCCCGACGCCGTACGCAGCGCCCACCGGGCCCCGGTCTTGCGCGTCCCGCCCGCCGTACGGCCATCTTCTTGCCGATACCGAAAGCTCTCGTGCCGTGTGCGCATGGCCGATTTAACGTGGCCACATGCCTCACGTACACACGCACTCATCCCACCACGCCGCCGCCCAGCCCGACCACCCCCACCACCAGCAGCCCGGCGTCGACAGCCAGGCGGAGATCCTCGACCTGGACGCGGAAGTCCTCGCCGAGCACATCGCCGGCATCACGCGGTGGCTGCCCCTGGACGCGCCCCCGCGCCGGATCGTGGATCTGGGCTGCGGGACCGGGGCCGGTACCTTCGCACTCCTCGACCGCTTCCCCGAAGCGAGCGTCACCGCTGTCGACTCCTCCGCCGAGCACCTCCAGCGGCTGCGGGAGAAGGCGGCCGCCCGGGGAGTCGCGGACCGCGTCCGTACGGTCCCGGCCGACCTCGACGAGGAGGTCTGGCCCGGCCTCGGCACGCCGGACCTGGTGTGGGCATCAGCCTCGATGCACCACATGGCCCGCCCCGACCACGCGCTGCGTGCGGTCCACGACGCCCTCGCGCCCGGCGGGCTGTTCGCGGTCGTCGAACTGGCCGGCTTCCCCCGCTTCCTGCCTGAGAACGCCCCGGAGGACCGGCCGGGGCTGGAAGAACGCTGCCACACGGCGAGCGAGCGCCATCATGCCGAGCATGTGCCCCACCGCGGCGCCGACTGGGGCCCCAAGCTCACCGCCGCCGGATTCACCGTCGAAGCCGAACGCACGGTCACCGTCGACATCCCGGGGTCCCGCAACGAGGCCATCGGCGCGTACGCCCTCAGCAGCCTGCGGCGTATCCGCGGAACCGTCGCCGACGCACTCCCGGCCGAGGACCTCGCCGCACTCGACCGGCTGCTCGACACCGAAAGCCCGCAGAGCATTTTGCGCCGCGACGACCTCGCGGTACGCACCGAACGCACGGTCTGGGCCGCGCGCCGCAGCGGCTGATGCCTCCGTGAACGGTCCCCAACACCCCTGATTCGGGGCCGGGCTCAGCGGATCGCCACCGGGCTGACCGGGGAGCCGACGCCGCCGGTGATGCGCAGGGCGGTGGCCGTGAGGAAGAAGTCCCAGGTGTGGTCGGCGCGGCAGGCCGCGGCCAGTGCGTCGAGGTTCCACATCTCGCCGAGCATCATGCCCATGTCCCTGATCAGGACGGCGTGCAGGGGGATGAGGCCGCCGGTGGTGGGCTGGACCTCGACGCCCCAGTTGTCGGCCGCCACCATCGCCAGCTCGCGGTCGTGGATCCAGGCCGCGCACTCCGGTGCGAGGCCGGGCTCGGCGTCCAGCCACTTCTCCCAGCCCTCGGTGAGCCCCTTGTGCACCCAGCCGGTGCGGACGAGCAGCGCGTCGCCCCTGCCGAGCCGGGTGCCGGCGGCCTTCTCGGCGTTCTCCAGATCGGCCACGGTGATGGCGCGGCCCGGTTCCAGCCACGCTCCGCCGTCCAGGGCGGCGACATCGAGGAGGACGCCGCGGCCCGCGAAGCCGGGAAGGGTCGCGTCGATCGCGTTGCGGGTGGCCCCGCGCGCCGGAGTGACCGCGTCGGCGGGTACGCCGTTGTAGAAGGCGCCGTCGTACCCGACGTGGGTGAGGCCGTCGAGCTGGGTGCCGGACTGAAGCGGCATTGCGATGAAGTCGTCGCTGATGACCAGGCCCTCGGCGGCGGTGAAGTCGTGCGGGGTGACCGTCATGGTGTGTACGGGGTTGATCCGCCGCATCCAGCCGGTCTGCGGCCCGCTGTCGCCCACCGGGATGCTCAGTTCGTACCGCTCACCGGTCCGTACGGCCTCGAACGCCTGCTTCACGGTGTCCGGTGTCACGAAGTTGAGGGTGCCCCGCTCGTCGTCGTCGCCCCAGCGCCCCCAGTTGGAGAGCTTCCGGCCGGTCTCCTTGAACGTGTACGCGGTCCTGTCCCGTGTGTCTTCCGTGTCTTCTGTGTCGAACATGTCGTGCCTTTCTCCTCGGGGGCGGCAGTGCCCCGCGAGGTCTCCAGTGCACTGAATGCACCATTGGTGACAGAAAAGATGCACTCATTGCACTCTGGTGGTGAGGGTACCCTGGGGGTGCAATGAGTGCAAAAGGCTACGTTTGGTGAACTCGGCCAGTCGATTGGTGAACTCGGCCAGTCGACAGGACGCAGGGTCGACAGGGCACAGGACAGAAGAGTGACGGATGGAATCCCGGCGGGATGCAGCGAGCCAGCCAGGTCAGACGCCGAGCCAGGCAGGTCAGGCAGGCCAGCCGCAGGACCATGCGGCGGGCCGGGCGGCGAGTCGTGCGAAGGGCCCGGGAGAGGGGCAGGCAGTGAGCCAGCGTGAGTACCGGAAGCGGGCGACCACCGCGCGGCTGCGTGACTCGGCGACCAAACTGGCCGGCCGGCACGGCGCCGACCAGGTCACCATCGACGACATCTGTGCCGATGCGGGAGTCTCCCGCCGTACCTTCTTCAATCACTTCGCCACCAAGGACGAGGTCTTCCTCGCCTGGGACGCCTCCGACGATGCCTATATCGCCGGCCTCATCGTGGACCGGCCCCCGTCCGAGAGTGCGGTGCGGGCGGCCCTGTGGGCCATGACGGCCACCGCCTTCCCCTCCGAGCCGGGCAGCCGGGCCACCGTCGTCCGGGAGGTGATGGCCAACCATCCGGACGTGGCCGCACAGGCGACCCAGCTCACCCGTAAGGTCGTCCGGGCCGTCGAGGCGGGGATGGCCGAGCGCCTGGGCCTGCCGGTCGACGCCCATGTGGTGCGGCTCGGCGCGGTGACCGCTGTCGCCGCGCTCACCGTCACGATGAATCCGTCGGACACCGATCCGGCCGGACGGGAACGGCTCCTGGAGGAGACCTGCCGCATCCTGGACGAGGGGTTCGGTACCGGGCCGAGCGGTTCGGCACCGCCCGGCCCTGAGGGTGCGACCCGGTCCTGAGGGCGCCGCCGGGCCCTGATGCCCCTCGGACCCGGTCCTGAGTGGAGCCGCCCGGTCCTGGTCTCAGGCCCGCAGCTCCACCTCGTGCGGACCTTCGAACGCGGCCAGGCACCGTACGGTGCGGGGTGTGCGCAGGCCGTCCTGTTCGGTGAAGAGCCTGCGGGCCGCTTCGAACAGGACCTCGTTGCCCGCCACCCGCGCCACCGCGTCGTACAGGCCGCAGATCGCCTCCGTCATCCCCTCGTCGTCCCCCGCACCCGTTCCCCAGACGTCCCACAGCAGCGTCTCGGTGCGGTTGAGCGCCGCGAGGTCCAGTCGTACGTTGCCCGCCACGAACCAGATGCCGGTCAGGGTGGCCGCCGGGATCAGCAGTCCGAACGTCTTCGGGTCGGCCTCGCCCGCGCGGATGGCCCGCCATGCCTCGCCCGCCACCAGGAAGCGGTCGCGCGGAACGTCCATCGGGTCGAACGGCACCGCGTAACGCGCCGCGACCGCCGGGTCGGTCAGCTCCGCGTCGGCGAGCAGCCAGCCCCGCCGGGCATCCCAGTACTCGGTGACCACATGGTCGTGGTGGAAGCCGTCCGTGCCGAAGTAGTCGGCGAAGCCGGACCGCAGCCTGGCCGGGACGCCCGTGTGGCGCAGGAACGAGCAGTGCAGCAGCGCGATGTCGCGGCAGACCCCCACGAAGCGGTCGCCGGGCGCCCGGGGCACGGTCAGCGGTGCGCCGTTCCGGGCGGTGATGAGGCGCAGGATGTCGTCGGTGTAGCGCGTCTCGGCGTCGTGGTGGATGCGGTCCTCGGGGATGGCGTGACCGAAGAGGTCGCCCTCCAGCCGGTGGATCGTCAAGTCCCTTGCGACCTTGGCGAGTTGAGCGGGGTCGGCGGGGAGTGCGGCGTAGAGCGGCGCGAGTGTGCCGGGGCTGGAGAACGTGCTCTGGGCGGTGTAGTACGCGGCCACATCCGGCGCGAGGCCGACCGCATCCGGCGCGAGTTCGGCGGGTTCCGGCGCCTGGTCGATGGGTGACAGGCCAGCCGATGACGGACGGGCGTGGGGCTTGGGCTCGCTGATGGACGGCTTGCCGGTAGATGGCATGTGGGACCCCCGAAGTATTCGGCCGCACGTTCGATTACGGGGCCGGCGGCCCCACCGTGTCAAATTTCCCGGCCGGGTGTCCAGGCTTCCGCGGAACTCCCCGGCGGGCCGCCCGTTCGAGCGAGTGCAGGGCGAACAGCAGGACGCCGATGTCGTCCAGGTACACCGGGTCGGGCAGCAGATCCACCGGGCTGATGGTGTAGATCAGCGCTCCCCAGAAGGCCAGCTTGTTCTGGAGGGGGATGCCCGCGTCACGCAGGAAGCGCCGGGCGCGGAACAGGCGTACGACGAGGACCACCGCGACCACCAGGGTCGCCAGGAGTGCGAGCGCGATGACGGCCAGCAGCACTTTCGAGTGGAGGTCCATGGCTGTACGGGTACCCGCCGCCCGGAACGCCACGCTGGGCCGCCCCCGGGCGCCGCATGCGGGCGAGGGTGGATGGGCAGGGAAACTTGCAAGGCTGCCTGTCGACCTCTTACGGTGACCTCCATGGCCACCACCTCCCCCCGCGAACCCAGCCCCGAGCAGATCGCCTCCGAACTCGCGGTGGCACTCGGACGGGTGGCGAGGAGGCTGAGGCAGGCGTCTCCCGGTCTGGAGCTGACGCAGTCCCAGCGGTCGGCGCTCTCCCTGCTGGACCGGGAGGGGCCGATGACCACGGCAGCGCTGGCCCGCGCCGAACTGGTCAGGCCGCAGTCGATGCGGCTGACGCTCGCCGCCCTGGAGGCCCGGGACATGGTGGAGCGCACCCCCGACCCGACGGACGGCCGGCAGTCCGTCATGTCGGTCACCGAACTCGGCCATCACACGCTCGAAGGCGTACGTGCCGACAAGCGGGGCTGGCTCGCGCTCGCCATCAGCGACGAACTGGACCCATCGGAGCGGCGCACGCTCACCGACGCCGTCGCGCTGCTCGAACGGCTGGTGCAGCGGTGACGTCCCGCGGCGAGGCGGAGACGGGCGCGGGTTCGGGCGCGGGTACGGGGACGGGTACGGGCGCATCCACGCGTACGAATGCGTCCATCGGCACGGACACGTCCACCGGTACACACGCATCCACCGGCACGGACACGTGCACCGGCACGGACACGTCCCCCGACGCCGACATATCCACGAGGCCGGACATGTCCACCGGCACTGGCACTGGCACAGGCGCCGGCACAGGCACAGCCGCCGGCACCGCCACGCCCCCCACCGCCCCCGACCCGGGGTTCGGGGCCCGGCTCACCGCCCCGTTGCTGCTCGGCTCGTTGCTCAATCCGCTCAACACCACCATGATCTCCACGGCCCTGGTGTCGATCGGCCACCACTTCGGGATCGGCGCCTCCAGCACCGTCTGGCTGGTCTCCGTGCTCTACCTGGCCAGCGCCGTCGCGCAGCCGGTGCTCGGCCGGCTCGCCGATTCCATCGGTCCGCGCCGTGTCTTCCTCGCCGGGCTCGCCGTCGTCGCCGCCTCCGGACTCGTCGGGACGGCCGCGCCCGGCTTCGGCTGGCTGATCGTCTCCCGGCTGCTCCTCGGCATCGGGACGTCCGCCGCCTACCCGGCGGCCATGGCCGTGCTGCGTGCCGAGTCGCGCAGGCTCGGCCGGCCCACCCCCCGCCCGGTCCTGGGCCGCCTCTCCTTCGCCGGGCTGGGCAGCGCCGCGGTCGGCCCCACCCTCGGCGGGCTGCTCGTCGCGACCTGGGGATGGCGGGCGATCTTCGCCGTCAATGTGCCGCTCGCGTGCATCGCGTGCGTCTGCGCCGTCCGGTGGATCCCCAAGGACGGCGGCCGGCGCACGGCCGCACCCGACGGCGGGGGCGCCCGGCGTGAACCGGCCGGGCTCGACCCGCTCGGCATCGTGCTCTTCACCGGCACCCTCACCGCCCTCGTCTTCTTCCTCCTCGACCTGGCCCACCCGGAGTGGTGGCTGCTCGGTCCCGTCGCCGTGCTCGCCGCCGTCCTCACCTGGTGGCAGCTGCGCTGCCCGAGCCCCTTCATCGATCTGCGGATGCTCGGCCGCAACAGCGCGCTCGCCCGCACCTATCTGCGGCACGGTCTGAGCTACCTCGTCATCTACTGCGTGATGTACGGGTTCACCCAGTGGCTGGAGGACGGCCGCGGCTACTCGTCCCTGCACACCGGTCTGCTGATGCTCCCCATGTCGGTGGCCGCGCTGGTGTGTTCGCTGCTCGGAGCCCGTACGAAGGGGATCAGGGCACCCCTCACCACCGCCGCCGTACTGGTCGCGGCGGGCAGCGCCCTGCTGATGTTCACCTCCGGCGCCACCCCTGTCGCCGTCCTGCTCATCGCCGGGGCCTGCTTCGGCATCCCGCAGGGGCTGATCGGTACCGGCAACCAGGCCGCCGTCTACCAGTACGCGCCCGCCGACACCGTCGGCTCGGCCGCCGGTCTCCAGCGGACCGCCCAGTACATCGGCGCCATCACGGCCTCCAGCCTCATCGCCCTCGCCTACGGGCAGCGGGCGAGCGACGGCGGGCTGCATCTGATGGCCGCCGTCTCCCTTGTCCTCGGTCTGGGGCTCGTCGCCCTGACCGTCTCCGACCGGGCGCTCCGTGCCCGTAACCGAAAGTGAGCCACGCCATGACAGCCACCACCCTCGACGCCCGGACCGCGCTGATCCTCGTCGACCTCCAGAAGGGCATCGTCGGGCTGCCGACCGCCCACCCCGCCGGCGAGATCATCGAGCGGGCCGCGCGCCTCGCCGAAGCCTTCCGCGCCCATGACCTGCCGGTCGTCCTCGTACGTGTCACGGGCGGTGCGCCCGGCCGCAACGAGACGCCCGCCCGGCAGGGCACGCCCCCGGCCGACTGGGCCGAGCTGGTGCCCGAGCTGAACCAGCAGGAGAGCGACATCGTCGTCACCAAGCAGACCTGGGGCGCCTTCTACGGGACCGACCTCGACATGCGGCTGCGCCGTCTCGGTGTCACCCAGGTCGTGCTCGGCGGGATCGCCACGGCCATCGGCGTCGAGTCGACGGCCCGGTCGGCGCAGGAGCACGGATACCACGTGACCGTCGCCACCGACGCGGTCACCGACATGGACCCCGAGGCCCACCGCAACGCCGTCGAGCGGATCTTCCCGCGCCTCGGCGAGACGGACACCACCGACGCGGTCATCAAGCTGCTCGGCTGAGCGCGGACGCGGACGCGGATGCGGCGCGGGGCAGGGATGCCGCACGCCGCATCCGCGGTCGCGGGGCCGCCGTACTCCCGGCGGGAACAGACGCAATTTCATCACTTCGGGTGAAACCCTGGCCCCTGCTTGCGGTCAACAACCCACGGTTGTCACGCTGTTGCGGTCTGTCAACCTGCATGGGAGTGGCCAGTGACTTTCGGTGAGCAGCCGGCCTATCTGCGTGTCGCGAGTGATCTTCGGCAGAAGATCACCGACGGCTCGCTGCCACCGCATACGCGACTGCCCTCGCAGGCCCGGATCCGGCAGGAGTACGGGGTCTCCGACACGGTGGCCCTCGAAGCGCGCAAGGTGCTGATGGCCGAGGGCCTGGTCGAGGGCCGCTCCGGCTCCGGCACGTATGTACGGGAGCGGCTCGTCCCGCGCCGTATCGCCCGCTCCGGCTACCGGCTGCCCGAGGGCGCGACACCGTTCCGCCAGGAGCAGGCCGACGAGAGCGTGCGCGGCACCTGGGAGTCCCGCAGCGAGCAGGAGGCCGCGGGCACCGACATCGCGCTGCGGCTCGGCATCCAGGCGGGCGAGCGCGTGATGCGCACGCGGTACGTCTACCGCGACTCAGGCGAAACGATGATGCTGTCCACCTCCTGGGAGCCACTGGCGATCACCGGGCGCACGCCGGTGATGCTCCCCGAGGAGGGTCCACTCGGCGGCTGCGGCGTCGTGGAGCGGATGGCCGCGATCGACGTCGTGGTCGACAACGTCACGGAGGAGGTCGGCGCCCGGCCCGGACTGGCCGAGGAGCTGCTCGCGCTCGGGGGGGTGCCCGGTCATGTGGTGGTCGTCATCTCCCGTACGTACTACGCGTCGGGGCGGGCGGTGGAGACGGCGGACATCGTGGTCCCGGCCGACCGCTACCGCGTCGCGTACCACCTGCCGGTGAAGTGAACCGCAGGACCGGTGGCCGCCCCTGAAGGGGAGTTGGCCGGGTCCCGCCTGAACACGCCCTGACATCTGCCCCTTTGGGTGGGCGTCAGGGCGTCTTCGTCATGCCCGGAGTGTGTGTCCGGAGTGTGTGAGCGATGTGCCCGGCGGCCGTCTGACGCTCCGTCTCGTGCTCAATGGAAATTGCAGAGTGGCTTGATGCGTACCTCTTTGTGAAAACACGTAATCAGTCAGTAAGGGTCAGGCGTAGGCTCGGGCATATGCGGACTGCGGTTTCCTGGGGATCAGAAATGGCCTGCACGCCGGCGTACGACGGGGGCACGCGATGACGGACAGCACAAACGCCATGCTCCTGTGGCAGGTGATACGTGAGGACGACAACGGCAATCGCTATCGCGTCGGAAGGTACGCGACGCGGGACGAGGCGCAGAAGACCGCCGACACCCTCGGTGCCCGCGGGCACCGGCAGATGTACTGGATCGAACGTATCGGCCAGAGCGTGCAGTAGCAGGCCCGACGCAGGCGTGGACCGGGGACCCGCCCGGCCCCGGTGAGGGTCCGGACGGCCTCGGTAGGCTCGCACCATGGCTGCTGATCGTGTCGTGGTGGGTGGAGCGCTGTACGACCGGGGGCGGCTGCTCGCCGCGCGCCGCAGCGCGCCGCCCGAGCTGGCGGGGCGCTGGGAGCTGCCCGGCGGGAAGGTCGAGCCGGGGGAGCGCGCCGAGCAGGCGCTGGTGCGTGAGCTGCGCGAAGAACTGGGCGTAGAGACGGAACCGCTGGAGCGCATCCCCGGCGCGTGGCCGCTCGGCCGGGGGCTGGTGCTGCAGGTATGGACCGCGCGGCTGGTCTCGGGTGAGGTCCGTCCGCTGGAGGACCACGACGCGCTGCGCTGGCTCGGCCCGGACGAGATCGACACCGTGGACTGGCTCGACCAGGACCGCCCCGCCGTGGCCGAAGCGGCACGCCGGCTGAGAGCCGGGCTGCACGGCTGAGCCGGACCTGCTGGACGGCTGAACCGGGCTGTGGGCGCTGATTCCGGCCTGCCGCATGGATGATCCGGCCTGCCGCACGGCTGATTCCGGCCTGCTGGGCACCGGTCCGGGCTTTCATGTGGGCCGTTCGTGCCCCTGTATGTCATCTGGCGCGGTATGGCCGATATCTGAGCCCGATACAGGGTATGTGCTGGTTAGCGGCTTTTTGCGAGAGCTGTCAGAGCTGCCAGAGCTGTCAGGGCTGTCAGAACTGCCGGAGCCGCCGAACTGTCAGAGCGCATGTCCATGGTCGGCCCGGGGAAGTGATCGGCTTGATCGGCACCGAAGGCGAATGCGCCGAGTGGTCCTTCCCCGCCAAGCCGGATGCCGTACGCGTCGCCCGCCGTGCTGTCCGGGACGCGCTGCGCGGCTGGGAGCTGGACGGTGAGTTCGGTGACGTCGCCGCGCTGCTGGTCAGTGAGCTGGTGACCAACTCCATGCGGCATGCGTCCGGTCCCATCGGCGTCCGGGTCGCGCGACTGGATCAAGCCACGCTCCGGGTGGAGGTTTCCGATCCGCATCCGGATCCGCCCGCCGAGCGGACGGCCGGCCCCGATGACGAGGGCGGCCGGGGGTTGCAGCTTGTGGCCTGCTCGGCGCAGCGTTGGGGGACGGCGCGCGGCAGATCGGGCAAGACCGTGTGGTTCGAGCTGGCCCAGCCTGGTTAGGAGAGGGGTGGGACTCGATCGCAGCTGGAGTGTCCGAAAGTGACTGAGACCGTGCTGTGATAGTGAACGCCGTGCCGGTTCGGTCCGTAGTGCTGAATACTGCGGGTGCCACCTTGGTCGGTTCGGTGCGTGGTGAGCTGGAGGGGACGGTCGCGTGAGCGATATATCCGGTGCGACGGGCGATGTCGTATGGCAGAGCAGTCCGCCCGGTTCGATCTATGACTACATCAGGGTTGCGTCGTTCTCGATCGGGGCCGACGGACTGGTGGAGCAGTGGAGCAAGCGGGCCGAAGAGCTGTTCGGAGTGGACGCCCGGGACGCCGTGGGCGTGGACCCGGTCGAGGTCTTCCTGCCCCCGGAGGTCCGCGGCAGAGGCCACGGCAGGGTCGGCGAGATCCTCGACGGCAAGGAGTGGACCGGTCTCGTCCCCTTCCGGATGCCGGACCGGCCGGAGACCCAGGGGCTCGCCGAGCTGTATGTGATGCCCACGGAGTCGGCGGACGGCGGACGCGGAGCCGTCTGCATCGTCGTCGATGTCAGGGTGTTGCGGCGCATCGAGTCCGACCTCGCTTCCTCGCAGGCCATATTCGGCCAATCTCCCTTCGGCTTCCTCCTGTTCGGTCCCGACCTCACCGTGCGCCGGGTCAACAAGCGGTTCGCTGAGCTCTTCGGGGACGAGGTGGCGGAGCACCGCGGCCGTACGGTCCACGACTATCTCGCCCGCGCCGAGGCCGACCGGATGACCGCGGCGCTGAAGCGGGTCCTGGAGACCGGACGCCCCGTCACCGACCTCCAGCTGATCGGTTCGCCGCCGGGCTCGTCCGAGCGCCGGCACTGGTCGGTCAACCTCTACCGCGTACACGGCGGGGCGGGCGTCCCCATCGGGGTCGCCGGACTCGGCACCGATGTCACACGCCGTCATGTCGCGGCCCGCGAGGCCGCCAATGCCCGGCGCAACCTCGCCCTGCTCAACGAGGCGGGCGCCCGCATAGGGAACTCGCTCGACCTGGAGACCACCGCGCGTGAGCTCCTCGACGTCTCCGTACCCGGCTTCTGCGACCTGGCGTCGGTCGACCTCTACCAGGGGCTGCTGGCCGGTGACGAGGCCCCGAAGGGCAGCGCCGACGGAAGCGCCGAGCTGCGCCGGGTCGCCTACGCCAGCGCGGTCTCCGACGTCCTGCTGAAGGGCTCGGACGACGGGCCGACACTCGGCGCCGTCCACCGCTACGCCTTCCACTCGCCGTGTGCGAGCGCCCTGCGCACCGGCAAGGTCCGTTCGGTGCCCGGCTCGCCCGGCAGCCATGTGCAGTCCACCCTGGCCGTGCCGATGGTCGCCCACGACACGGTGGTCGGCCTGGTGCAGTTCTCCCGTACGAAGGGCAGCGAGCCGTTCGGGGAGCGGGACCGTTCGCTGGCCGTGGAACTGGCCGCGCGCGCCGCGGTCTGTATGGACAACGCCCGGCTCTACCGGCGCGAGCACGAGCGGGCCCTGATACTCCAGCGCTCCCTGCTGCCGCCCGGCGACCCCGAGGCGGCCGGGCTCGACATCGCCTGCCGCTATCTGCCGGGCAACACGGCGAGCGAGGTCGGCGGCGACTGGTTCGACGTCATCGAGTTGCCCGGACACCGTACGGCCCTGGTCGTCGGCGACGTCATGGGACACGGGCTGCGGGCCGCCGTCGCCATGGGTGAACTGCGCACCGCCGTAAGGACGCTGGCCCTGCTCGACCTGGAGCCCGCCGAAGTCCTCGAAGCGCTGGACGAGATCGCCCGCGGTCTCGGCACTCCCAGCGGCGCCCAGCAGGCGTCGCGCGCCGCGCACAAGACCCGTGAGGCCGACCTCTCCGAGGTCTATCTCGCGACCGCCGTCTACGCGGTGTACGACCCGGTCACCCGGCGCTGCACCTTCGCCAACGCCGGACATCTGCCGCCCGTCCTGGTCGAACCGGGCGAACCGGCGCTGCTGCTCGACGTACCGCCCGGCATGCCGCTGGGCGTCGGCGGCGAACCGTTCGAGGAGGTCGAGGTCGAGATCCCCGAGGGCGCGCTCCTCGCGCTCTACACCGACGGTCTCGTCGAGTCCCGCGAACACCCGCTGGACGAGGGGCTGAGCGCCTTCCGGGACGCCCTCACCCACTCGGAGCGCCCGCTCGAAGACGTCTGCGACCATGTGCTCAGCACGCTGGACACCCAGCACGGCGAGGACGACATCGCCCTGCTGATGGCCCGTATCCAGGGGCTGCCGTCCGACGCGGTGGGCGACTGGCAGCTGCCGCGTGAACCGCGCTCGGTGGGCCGGGCCCGCGAGCTGGCCCGGGAACAGCTGGCCGCCTGGGGCCTGGACGATCTGACCGATACGACCGAACTCCTGGTCAGCGAACTCGTCACCAACGCCCTGCGGTACGGCGAGGGCGAGATCAGGCTCCGGCTGCTGCTGGACCGGACCCTGGTCTGCGAGGTCTGGGACGCGGGCCTGGTCCAGCCCCGCCGCCGCCGCGCCCGTGACACGGACGAGGGCGGCCGTGGGCTCCAGCTGGTCGGGATGCTGAGCGCGGCCTGGGGTTCGCGGCGGACCCCGCGCGGGAAGACGGTCTGGTTCGAACTCGCCCTGCCGGACGGCGCGCCGACCCCCGAGCTGAGCGTGGAGCAGCTGCTGAGCATGTACTGAGAGGGCGCTGAGCTGTACTGAGGACGACGGCGCCTGGCACCTACGGAGAGGGCGCCGGGGGAGGCGCGGTGGGCGCGGGTGGCCCTGCCCCGCTCGCCCGCCCGCTCACTCTGGTACCGGCGCGTCCGGTGTCCGTTCCCGCAGCAGCTGGAGGAAGGCGCGCGCCGCAGGTGACGCCCCGGAGTCGAGCCAGACGGCCTGGACCGCCCGGGGCGGCACATCGCTGACGGCCACCGTGCTCACCCCGGCCATCCGGGCGGCCGTGGGCGCGGAGACCAGCCCGGTGCCGAGGCCGCGCGCCACCAGCTGTTCCAGCAGGCCCATGGTGTCCGCCTCGAAGGCGACCGTACGCGGGGCGCCGGCCGCGGCGAACGCGGTGTCATTGTGGCGGCGGATGCCCGACCCCGGCGGCATGTCGACCATGGGCCCGTCCGCCAGCCCGGCCGCGGTGGTCCGGGGCGCCCCGGCCAGTCGGTGCCCGTGCGGGACGATGGCGACCAGCTCCTCGTACGCGAGGACCCGCACCGCGAGCCCGGCCAGGCTCTGCGGCCCGCCGTCGACGAAGGCGATGTCGCAGGTGTGCTCGCGCACCTCCCGCACCAGGTCCCTGACCAGACGGGCGCGGAGCGTGACCCGTACCGCCGGATACCGGTCCCGGTAGGCGGCGAGCAGATCGGGCAGGTCCACGGCGGCCAGCGGTGTGATGGTGCCGATACTCAGCCGCCCGCGCACCTCGCCGCCGCACGCGAGCACCTCACCGCGAGCCCGCTCGACGGCGGCCAGGGCCTCCCTGGCCGGTCCGAGGAACGCCTCGCCCGCGGGGGTGATCCGCACCCGGCGGCTGGTGCGTTCGAAGAGGCGGGTGCCCAACTCGTCCTCAAGGCGGGCGATCTGGTGGCTGAGCGCCGACTGCACCACGAAGCAGCGGTGTGCGGCGCGGGTGAAACTCCCGGTCTCGGCGACCGCGATCGCGTAGGCGAGCTGGCGCAGTTCCATGGATCCATCGTGATTCGCGATCGCTGTGATGGCAACCATCTGTTGGACTCATCCTGGCTGCCCGGCCAGGCTGAACGGGAGCCGGAACCGCCCCGCTCCGCAGGTGCTCCGCGAGGGCCCGCGTACGAGCACTCCCGGAAGGAAACGGACATGGCTTCCTCCCCGACCCCGCCACCGCTCTCCCCGCCAGGCACCCCGGAGCTCCGTCCGCCCCCGGACGCCTCCGCGGGTGCGGGACGCGGCACGCTGCTGCTGATGTCCGTCGCCGTGGGCCTCTGTGTGGCGAGCAACTACTACGCCCAGCCGCTCCTCGACACCATCGCCCGCGAACTGCGGCTGTCGTCCACCGGCGCCTCGCTCGTGGTGACAGTCGCTCAGATCGGCTACGCGGTCGGTCTCGTCCTGCTGCTGCCGCTGGGCGATCTGCTGGAGCGCCGCCGTCTGATCTGCGGGCTGACCCTGGCCACGGCGTGCTCGCTGGCGCTGACCGCGACCGCCCCGAACACCGGGATGCTCCTGGCCGGTACCGCGCTCACCGGGCTGCTGTCGGTGACGGCGCAGGTCCTGGTGCCGTTCGCCGCCGATCTGGCCGCCCCCGGACAGCGCGGCCGGGCCGTCGGTACGGTGATGAGCGGGCTGGTACTCGGCATGCTGCTCGCCCGCACCGCGTCCGGGGCGCTGGCCACGGTCGGCGGCTGGCGCACGGTGTACTGGGCCGCAGCCGTCGCGATGCTCCTCCTGACCGCCGCCCTCCACCGGGCGCTCCCGCGCTACCGCGGATCCGCCGGGCTCACCTACCCGCGGCTGCTGCGTTCCACCGCCCGGCTGCTGGTGGAGGAACCGGTGCTGCGGGTAAGGGCGTTGATCGGCCTGCTGGCCTTCGCCTGCTTCAGCGCGCTGTGGACCTCCCTCGCCTTCCTGCTCTCCGGGCCCGGCTACGGCTGGCCGGACGCCGAGATCGGGCTGCTCGGCCTGGCCGGCGCCGCGGGGGCGATCGCCGCCCAGCTGGCCGGCCGGCTGGCCGACCGCGGCCGGACCGGCCTGACCACGGTGGCGAGCGCCCTGCTGCTGCTCGTCTCCTGGGGCGTGCTCGCGCTGGGGGCGCACAGCCTGGCCGCGCTGATCGCCGGGATCGTCCTGCTCGACCTGGCGCACCAGGGCGTACACATCACCAACCAGTCACTGATCTACGCCCTGCGGCCCGATTCCCGTGGCCGTATCACCTCCGCGTACATGACCTGCTACTTCGCGGGCGGCGCGATCGGCTCGGCCCTGGTCGGCGTGGTCCACGCGCACGCCGGCTGGAACGGGGTGTGCGCACTGGGCGCCGTGCTGGCGGCCCTGCTGTGCCTGGTGTGGGCGTGCGACACGGCCCCGGTACGCACCTGGTGGCGCGACCGGCCCCGGCTGCGCGCGCTGGCGACGGTCGCCGGGTCCGCGTGCATGGGGGTGGCCGTGCTCGTACTCGTCGCCTTGGTGGTCCGCCTTCCCGGCTGACGTCACCCCGGCGCGTGAGCCGGCGCCGGTTCCGCTGACGGGCCCGCCTTCGATGAATTACGGTGCGTAGTGGGGGCGTTACGGTGGAAACCGTCCGGGTGGGAAGGGCGCCCCGGAAGGAGCGCCATGCCACAGCGACGCCTTGTCACGAGCCGCAGCAAGGAGCCGCGTCAGCGGTTCGCGGAGGAGTTACGGAAACTGCGCGCCGAGCGGGGCGTCAATCTGCGGCAGCTGGGCGAACGGCTCGGCTGGGACTACTCGCTGTTCGGGAAGATGGAGAAGGGCGAGACGCTGGGCGGGCCCGAAGTCGTCCAGGCATTGGACCATTACTACGGTACGCAGGGGCTGTTGCTGGTCCTGGGAGCTGGCTTCGGGGGACCGTACGCAGTTCCGTGAGCGGTACCGGCAGTACATGTCCCTGGAGTCGGACGCGACCAGCCTGTGGCACTTCGCGCCAGGCGTAGTGCCGGGACTTCTGCAGACCCCGGGGTACGCCATCGAGCTTCTGGAGAGCGGCGGCTCCGAGGGCAGCGAACTGGAACAGCAGGTGGCGGCCCGAATGGGGCGACAGGATCTCCTGGAGGGTGCAGCTGCACCTCCCTTCCGCGCCATTCTCTCCGAGGCGGTGCTGCGCACACCCTGCCGCGATGTGAAGGCATGGAGGGAGCAGCTGGAGCACCTGGCCGAGATGGCCGAGCGCCCTAAAGTGGCGCTCCAGGTACTGCCGATGAGTGCCGGGCTGCACGGTCTGGCGAACGTGACCTTGATATTTCTCCGGCTGCCGGAGGGGCGTACGGTTGCGTACGTCGAGAACGGGCTGGGTGGCGAACTCATCGAAGAAATCAGCACTGTTGAGAACTTGCAGCTCAGGTACGATTCCGTTCGTGACCTGGCCCTGACACCAGCCGAGTCGCGGAAACTCATCCTGCGCATGTTGGAGGAACTGCCGTGCGATCCATCGAGCTGAGCGCCGCCGCATGGCGTAGGAGCAGCTACAGCAATCAGGATGGCGGCGAGTGTGTTGAGGTTGCCGACGGCTGTGATGCAGTCGTACCGGTCCGTGACAGCAAGAACCCGAACGGCCCTGTGCTCGCCTTCGCCGCGGACCGCTGGTCGTCGTTCGTCTCCGCGCTGCGGGACGGAGCGTTGAGGGCTTGACCCTCTGCGCGTCTAGGAGGAAGTGCCGTGCGACCCCTCGATCTGAGCGTCATCAGGTGGCGTAAGAGCAGTTTCAGCAATTCGACGGGAGGCGATTGCCTTGAGGTTGCCGACGGCTGTGGCGCAGTCGTACCGGTCCGTGACAGCAAGAACCCGGACGGTCCTGCGCTCGCCTTCGCCGCGGACCGCTGGTCGTCGTTCGTCTCCGCGCTGCGGGACGGCGAGTTGAGGGCTTGACCGCACATTCCCCCGCCGGTGTTCCCAGCTCCGCCTTCTACTCGACGTTCAGCGAGTGCGTAGGTAGCGAGCCCCACCGGTTCCGCACAGGTACGAGTCGGCGCTGACCGCCCTCGCCAGGTCGACGACTCTCTCCGAGCGGCCGTCGCGGACGGGGTGTGCGTTGCTGTGGACGACGGAGCCTCGCCAGCCGAGCAGGTCGAGCAGAAGTCGGGTGGAGGCTTCCGCGATCACAGCCGTGCGATCGGTAACCGCCGGCAGTTCCAGGACGGGTGCGATCACGGCAGCGGGCGTGGACCAGTGCGGGCTTCTGCCGTCGCGGCGGAACTGGAGCCTCTCGTTCGGATCAAGCTGTGGGAGCGTCCTCCGCTACAGTGCGAGTATGACGATCCGTCGCATCATGCCCAACGTCGTCACCCAGGACATCGAAGAGAGCCGAAGCTTCTACAGCGATTTCCTGGGCATGGACGTGCGCATGGACGAGCCCGGCTTCTTGATGTTGGCCTCGCCCGGTAACCCGACGGCACAGATGACCGTGGTCTCCCCTGCCGCAGATTCATGGGACCCGCACACCGCCTATTCGACACTGGCGGTCGAAGTCGAGGACGTTGACGCCGCGTACGCCGCAGCCGAGCGCCAGGCGTACCAGGTGGTCTATCCCTTGACCACGGAACCATGGGGAATCCGACGTTTTTTTGTTCAGGCACCCGACGGAAGTGTCATCAACGTCCACAGTCACGTCTGAGGATGAAGGATCGGGCAGACCAGGGGAAGGTACCGGCGATGTAGCGTCCGGCCAGACAGACGGTGGCGGGGATCACTGCCCGGATGCCGCGCTTGCGCAGGTGCTCGCGGATCGCGCGGGAGGAGTACGCCTTGTCGGCCAGGACCAGGTCCGACCTGGTGCGGGGCCGTCCTCGCCGACGAGGAACGCGCAGGCGGGCCATGACGTCGGTGAAGGCGGGCGCGTCACCGGCCTGTCCGGCGGTGAGGTGCAAGGCCAGTGGGCGGCAGCGGTCGTCGGCGGCGAGGTGGATCTTCGTGGAAGCTCCTATAGATCGTCAAGCAGCTTGGGTGAGCTGTTCGGTGGTGATCTGGGGGTGGGGCAGGTGTCGGTAGACCTCGCGGGCGACGAACCGTTTCAGGCAGCGGACGATGTCCTTCTTGGTCAT
>NZ_JBSHBW010000028.1:50184-98157 GCF_053612185.1 Streptomyces sp. NPDC054757 | reverse complement strand
GGGGGGACCCTGTGGGAGAGTAGGACGCCGCCGAACAATTTTTGGCCTCAGCCCCGGACCGTTATGGTCCGGGGCTGAGGCATTTCTGCGTCCACGTGCAGTTCATACACCGGGTTCCGTAGTTCGCTTGCTTCTGCGCCGACAGCCGGCTCCCGTCTCCGATGCCGTGGGTGGGTGGTGCGTCGGGAACTGTGGGGCCCAGTGGCGCCAGGCTGTGCGGGGCTGTGTACGCGGCGACACATCCGCGTACACAGCCACACAGCCACACAGCCGGGCCGCCGTTGCCGGCGGCGGAGCGGATCAGCTGCTGGCGTTCTCGTAGCCGGGTACGCCGGCGGAACGCGCGAGGTCGATGTCCAGCGCCTCGCGGCGGATGCGCTGGTCGACGTAGAGGAGCACCGTCACACCGGCCGTGAACGGGTAGGTGAGTGCTGTGGTGAGCATGGCGCCGATGCCGCTGACGATCAGATACGGCCAGCCGAAGTCCGGGGTCTTGTCGGAGACGAGATCGCCGATGCCCTTGCCGTCGGCGACCATCGCGGCCGCGTTGAACGGCAGATCGATGAGCCCCGACACGAGGGCGGTCAGGACCAGGGTCAGCAGGGTGATCCCGAAGATGCGCCACCAGACGCCCTTGACCAGCTTCGCCGAGCGGCGCAGCGCTGACGCGATGCCCTGCCGCTCCAGCATCAGCGCCGGACCGGCCAGGCTGAAGCAGACCCACAGCCAGACGACCACGAGCATCGCGGCGAGCCCGCCGAGTGCGGCCAGTCCGGCGCCCTCGGAGCCGCCGACCAGGAGGCCGGGGAGGAGTCCGACGGTCATCACCGCGGCGTAGCCGACGGGCAGCAGCAGGCTGAGCCCCGTCAGCCGCCCGAGCTGAGGCCTGGCCTCGTGCCAGGCGTCGGCGAGCGTCACCGGGCGGCCCAGCACGGAGCGGCTGACGACCATGGTGAGTACGGCTGTCGTGAAGATCGTGCCGATCAGCGTGATCGCGTACACCGGACCCAGGCTCAGCAGACTCGTCCGCAGCGAGTCCAGGCTCTGGTGCAGCTGCTCGGAGGGACTGGCTCCGCTGTCGATCGAGGCGGGCTCGGGGAGTGCGTAGTGCTGGATGAGGACCGAGCAGAGCTGGACGACGGCTGCCACGCCGATGGTGAGGCCGAACGCCGTCCGCCAGTGGGCGCGCATCGTGGCCACCGCGCCGTCGAGGATCTCTCCCACGCCGAGGGGCCGGAGCGGGATGATGCCCGGTTTGGCCACGTCGGGCTGCTGGTTTCCCCAGCCGCCCTGCTGTGGTCCGCCCCAGCCGGTGTGGCCGCCCTGCTGCGGCCCCCAGCCGCCGGCCGGCTGCCGACCCGCGCTGTCGGCATGTGCGCGCGGGCCCCGGCCGGGCTTCTGCTGCGGTGGTACGGGCGGGTTCGGCGCGGTCCACTCGGCGGCCGGGGGCTGGTCGCTGGACCACTTCGAAGGGGTTTCCCCCTCGTCGGCCGGTCCGGCGGGCGGTGGGACGTCCGGCTGCCGGCCGTCCGACGGGGCGGATCCGGGCGAGGCCCAGCCCGGAGAGTCGTTCATTGTCGCTCCTTCACATGCCTGGCCCCCGCAAGCCTGTCGCGCGTCGAGGCAGCAGGTCGGCAGCCATCGTGTCATGCGGGGTGCGGCAGCGGAGCCGCTGCTGTATCTCCCTCGCACCTTCAATTGTCGGTGCCCCACGGGGCAGACTGTGCGGATGGCTGATCAGGACGCACAAACCCCGCCGGGCGCGGGGCCGCCCATGCTTCCCTCACTTCGCTGGGACGAGCCGCCGGAGGGGCCGGAAGGCGCGGTTGTCGTCCTGCTCGACCAGACTCGATTGCCCGGCGAGGAGGTCGAGTTGGTGTGCACGGACGTTCCCGCGCTGGTCCGTGCGATCCAGACCCTCGCTGTCCGGGGAGCTCCGCTGCTCGGGGTCGCCGGAGCTTACGGGGTCGCGCTGGCCGCCGTACGGGGATATGACGTGGAGGAGGCCGCGGCGCTCCTCGCCGGGGCGCGGCCCACGGCGGTGAACCTGGGGTACGGGGTGCACCGGGTGGCCGAGGCGTACCGGGCAGCTGTCCGCGGTGGTGCGGACAGCGGTGCGGCAGCGGCGGTGGCGCTCAGGGAGGCCAGGGCGCTGGACCAGGAGGATGTCGGGGCCAGCCGGCAGATGGCGGCCCATGGCCTCGCGCTCCTCGACGAGCTGCTGCCGGGCGGCGGCCACCGGATACTGACGCACTGCAACACCGGGGCGCTGGTGTCTGCCGGTGAGGGCACCGCTTTCGCCGTGGCCCTGGCGGCGCACCGTGCGGGCAGTCTGCGGCGTCTGTGGGTGGACGAGACACGTCCGCTGTTGCAGGGGGCGCGGCTGACGGCGTACGAGGCGGCCCGGAACGGGATGGCGTACACGGTGCTCACCGACAACGCGGCCGGTTCGCTCTTCGCGGCGGGTGAGGTGGACGCCGTACTGATCGGTGCCGACCGGATCGCTGCGGACGGCTCGGTGGCCAACAAGGTGGGCAGTTATCCGCTGGCTGTGCTGGCCAAGTACCACCATGTGCCATTCGTCGTCGTCGCTCCGACGACCACGGTCGATCTGTCCACACCGGACGGTGCGGGCATCGAGGTGGAGCAGCGGGCGGGCAGCGAAGTGACGGAGTTCGGTGGGGTGCCGGTGGCGCCGCCGGGGGCGCAGGCGTACAACCCCGCGTTCGATGTCACGCCTCCCGAGCTCGTGACGGCCGTCGTCACGGAGGCGGGAGTCGTGTCCCCTGTCACCAGGGACGCACTCACCGCATTGTGTGGCAGGTCACGCCGGGTAACGATGAGCTAATGGGATGATGGCGGTATGAAGGGACGCGTCCTTGTCGTCGATGACGACACCGCACTGGCCGAGATGCTCGGCATTGTGCTGCGTGGTGAAGGTTTTGAGCCGTCATTTGTAGCGGACGGCGACAAGGCACTGGCTGCATTCCGTGAGGCCAAGCCGGACCTGGTGCTGCTCGATCTCATGCTGCCCGGACGGGACGGCATCGAGGTCTGCAGGCTGATCAGGGCCGAGTCGGGTGTGCCGATCGTGATGCTCACGGCGAAGAGCGACACCGTCGATGTGGTGGTGGGGCTCGAATCGGGAGCCGACGACTACATCGTCAAGCCGTTCAAGCCCAAGGAGCTCGTCGCCCGTATCAGGGCGCGGCTGAGGAGGTCGGAGGAGCCCGCGCCCGAGCAGCTGGCCATCGGTGATCTGGTCATCGATGTGGCCGGTCACTCCGTGAAGCGGGAGGGGCAGTCGATCGCGCTGACCCCGCTGGAGTTCGATCTGCTGGTCGCCCTGGCCCGGAAGCCCTGGCAGGTGTTCACCCGTGAGGTGCTGCTGGAGCAGGTGTGGGGGTATCGCCATGCCGCGGACACCCGGCTGGTCAATGTGCATGTCCAGCGGCTGCGCTCGAAGGTCGAGAAGGATCCCGAGCGGCCGGAGATCGTGGTGACCGTCCGTGGTGTCGGATACAAGGCCGGACCGAGCTGACATGGCTCCGAGCAGCGCCGCTCCGGCGCCCGGGGAGCCGGGAGTACGGCCGGAGCGGCCTGCCGGACCCGCGGTGGGCGCGTCCCGGCCCACCGCGCCGCCCGGTGCGTCGGGCGGAGGGTCCGCGGAGCGTTTCGCGCTGGCCAAGTTCGGCGACCGGGTCCTGGAGGGCGGCCGGCTGCTCCAGGACGGGGCGCCCGGCGGTCCCGTACTGCGGCTCTTCGCGCGCTGGGTGCGCCGCCCGCTGCTTCCCGCGGTGCGTCTGTGGCGGCGGAACATCCAGCTCAGGGTGGTCGCGGGCACGCTGCTGATGTCGCTGGCCGTGGTTCTGGTGCTCGGGTTCGTCGTCATCGGCCAGGTCAGGAACGGGCTGCTGGACGCCAAGGAGAAGGCCGCGGTCAGTCAGGCCGCGGGCGGTTTCACGGTCGCCAAGGACAAGGCCAACGCGACGACGGTGTCCGACAGTGACTCCGGCGACCCCGGGGCCGCCAGCAACTCCCGCCAGTGGCGCACCGACCTGGTCGCCCAGCTCGCCAGCGGGGGCCAGGGCGCGTACAGCGTGGTCACCCTCGCTCCGGCGTCCGAGGAGACCGGAGCGGGCAACGGCGGGGAGCGTACGTCCGGGCAGGTGAGCCCCGACAGCGTCTCCGAGGAGCTGCGGAAGAACGTCGACCAGGGCACGGCGCCGTACAAGACGTACACGGACATCAGATACGCCGACGGGCGGGCGCCCGAGCCGGGTCTGGTGGTGGGCCAGCGGCTTGAGGACATCGACCACAAGCCGTACCAGCTGTACTACCTCTTCCCGCTCTCGCAGGAGGAGAAGACCCTCAGCCTGGTCAAACGGACCCTGGCCACCGCCGGACTGTTCGTGGTGGTGCTGCTCGGGGCGATCGCCTGGTTCCTGGTGCGGCAGGTGGTCACGCCCGTACGGATGGCCGCGGGGATCGCCGAGCGGCTCTCGGCCGGCCGTCTGCAGGAGCGGATGAAGGTCACCGGCGAGGACGACATCGCACGGCTCGGTGAAGCCTTCAACAAGATGGCGCAGAGCCTCCAGTCGAAGATCCAGCAGCTGGAGGACCTCTCCCGGATGCAGCGGCGCTTCGTCTCCGATGTGTCGCACGAGCTGCGCACTCCGTTGACGACCGTACGGATGGCCGCCGACGTCATCCATGACGCGCGCAGCGACTTCGACCCGGTGACCGCGCGCTCGGCCGAGCTGCTCGGCGATCAGCTCGACCGCTTCGAGTCGCTGCTCGCGGATCTCCTTGAGATCAGCCGGTTCGACGCGGGCGCCGCTGCGCTGGAGGCGGAGCCGATCGATCTGCGGGAGACGGTGCGCCGGGTGATATCCGGTGCCGAGCCGCTCGCCGAGCGCAAGGGCAGCCGGATCAGGGTGGTCGGTGACGAGCAGCCCGTGGTCGCGGAGGTCGACGCGCGGCGGATCGAGCGGGTGCTGCGCAATCTCGTCGTCAACGCCGTGGAGCACGGTGAGGGCAATGACGTGGTGGTGCGGTTCGGGGTGGCGGGGGGCGCCGTCGCGATCGTCGTGCGGGACTACGGGGTGGGGCTCAAGCCGGGCGAGGCGACCCGGGTCTTCAGCCGTTTCTGGCGCGCTGATCCGGCGCGGGCCCGTACGACCGGCGGGACCGGGCTCGGTCTGTCGATCGCCGTCGAGGACGCGCGGCTGCACGGTGGCTGGCTCCAGGCCTGGGGCGAGCCGGGTGGCGGGTCACAGTTCCGGCTGACCCTGCCGCGTACGGCGGACGAACCGCTGCGCGGCTCTCCGATACCGCTGGAGCCCGAGGACTCGCGGCGTGGGCGCGCGGTGCGGGCCGAGGCGGGGCGGCCTGCCGTGGTGCCGGCCCAGCCCGGCGCGGACCGCTCGCCGCTGCCGCCGCAGCCGCGTGCGGTACCGGCCGACCCGACGGCGCTGCCGGGCAGTGGTGCCCGGGTGGTGCCGAGGGCCGGTGACTGTGCGGCGCAAGGATCGGATCAGGCTTCGGACAGGGCTTCGGATCGAGCTTCGGACCAGGAGGACACCGCCCGTGGGCGATGATCGTGGGGGCAGCCGTGGCCTGAGGGGGCTGCGGACTTACGCGTGGCTCGGCTGCGGGGGCATGCTGCTGGCCGGCTGCGCCTCGATGCCGAACACCGGGGACATCGAGGCCGTCGACCCTTCGCAGCGCAGTGACTCACAGGTCAAGGTGTACGCGGTGCCGCCGCGCGAGGGGGCCGCGCCCGCCGAGGTCGTGGACGGTTTCCTGGAGGCGATGACCAGCGACGATCTGCAGTTCGCCACGGCCAGGAAGTATCTGACGAAGGAAGCGTCGCGCAAGTGGGATCCGGGTGCGCGGACCACGGTGCTCGCCGACGGGCCCACCCGCCGGGCGAATCCGGCCAATGACCGGGACGCGCCGCAGGTCTCCTCCACCTTCGAACTGAGCGGCACGGAAGTGGCCGTGGTGGACAAGCAGCACGCGTACCAGCCCGACAAGGGCACGTACCGCAACTCGATCCACCTCGTGCACCAGAACGGCAAGGAGTGGCGTATCGACGATCTGCCCGCCGGTCTGCTGCTCAGCCTCTCCGACTTCCAGCGCAACTATCACTCCGTCAACAAGTACTACTTCGCGGCCGGTTCCACTTCCGGTACGCCGGGGGCGTCCGGAACATCCGGGGTCTCCCGCACCTCCGCATCCACCGCGTCCGACGACACGTCGGGCGGGAACTGGCTCGTCGCGGATCCGGTCTATCTCCGCCAGGGCATCGACCCCGAGACCCGGCGGGATCCGCTGACGCAGACGGTCGCCTCGCTGCTGGACGGGCCGACCAACTGGCTGAGTCCTGTGGTGTCTTCACGCTTTCCGGCCGGGACAGCGCTCAAGAAGGGCGTCAAGACGCTGACGCTCGACGACCGCAATGGCCTGAAGGTGCCGCTCAACGAGAAGGCGGCCCGTGTCGGGCAGGGGCAGTGCAGGCAGATGGCGGCCCAACTCCTCTTCACCCTGCGCGATGTGACGTCCATGAGGGTCGAGCAGGTGGAGCTGGAGCGCGCGGACGGCTCGCAGCTGTGCGTCCTCAGCGCCGACCAGGCGCAGGAGTACGCACCCGACCGCACATCGGGCAGCCCGGCCGGAGAGTACTTCGTCGACGCCAAGGGGCGGCTGGTGCGGATGCAGGCCATCGGCGGTGACACCTCGGAGAAGACGGAGCCCGAGCCGGTCCCGGGACCGCTCGGAGCGGGCGCGAAGCCGCTGTCGACGGTCGCGGTGGCGCGCGACGAACGCCGGGCGGCGGGGGTGTCGAAGGACGGCGGCACGCTGTCCACCTCGTCGATCGTCTCCGGCGGGGAAGCGGCTGATCAGCTTTACACCAGCCATGCGAAGCAGGAGAAGGACCGTCTGTCGGCGCCGAGTTGGGACGGCCGGGGAGATCTCTGGGTGGCCGACCGGAACCCCGCGGATCCGCGGCTGCTGCGGTTCGCCGGCGGTTCGGGCGCGCCCCAGTCGGTCCCGGTCCTCGGGCTGGACGGTGCGCGCATCGCCGGGCTTCGGATGTCGTCCGACGGGGTGCGGATCGCGCTGCTGCTGACGAAGGACGGGCATACGACGCTCAAGGTGGGCCGGGTGATCCGGCAGGGGACCACCGAGAACCCGACGGTCTACGCCGTGGACGAACTGCGCCCGGCCGCACCGCAGATGGCGGATGTGACGGCGGTGTCCTGGGCGGGGCGCAGTCGCCTTGTGGTGGTCGGCAAGGAGGCGGGCGGGGTGCAGCAGGTGCGCTATATGCAGGCGGACGGTTCGGTTTCCGGGGTGAATCCGCTGCCGGGTGCCAACCGGATCACGGCTGTGGCCGCCTCGGACGACGACAGGCTGCCGCTGATGGCGCTCTCGGACGAGGACGGAATTGTGCGTCTGCCGCCGCGTGCGAATTGGAAAACCGTGGTGGAGGAAGGGAAGTCGCCGGTTTATCCCGGATAGCTGTCTGTCCGGGGACAGCGTCCGGATTGTGGTGGCGCGGGCGGCCGGCGGGTGCTCGCGATTGTTGTGAAAGGGACGCGGAAGGCAGGGGAACCGCTGCCCGGGGCAACAGTACGGAACAGTCCTCCGCGGTCGTCGTCGGTTATCCACAGGGGTGGCCGGATACCCCGTCGCTCGGCAGAGTGGATGTCATGCGGGGGTGGTGGCAGGAAATCTCGGAAGTGGTGCTGCCGAGCGCATGCGGAGGCTGCGGCAGAGTTCGTACGGCGCTCTGCGCGGAATGCGCCGAGGCGCTCTGCGGCGGTCCTGTGCGCAGGGCCAGACCGGACCCGGAGCCGGCCGGGCTGCCGGCGGTATGGGGCGCCGCGGGGTACGAGGACGCGGTGCGGGCCGTGCTGCTCGCGCACAAGGAGCGGGGTGCGCTGGGGCTGGCGGGGGTGCTCGGTCGCGCGCTCGCTGCCGCGGTGCGGGCGGCGGCAGGGCGGAGCGCGGGTGAGGGGACGCTGCTGCTCGTCCCGGTGCCCTCGTCCCGCGGTGCGGTGCGGGCCCGGGGCCATGACGCGGGCCGGCGGATCGCCCGCGCCGCCTCGGCCGAGCTGCGCAGGAGCGGGACGCCGGCGCGGATGCTGGGCGCGCTGCGGCAGCGGCGTGCGGTGGCCGATCAGACGGGCCTGGACGCCTCGCAGCGGCTGGCGAATCTCTCGGGTGCACTGGAAGTGGTACCGGGGGGCGTAGGGCTGCTGGACGGGGGCAGGGTGGTGTTGGTGGACGATCTCATGACGACCGGAGCATCACTGGTGGAGGCATCTCGTGCCGTACGGGCAGTGGCAGGCCTGGAATTCCCCGGAACCGGGGAGCCGGTGGCCGCGGTCGTCGCCGCGCCACCGCTGTCTTTCGAAAATAAACCGGAACTGATAGCTGACTTGCGTCGTTGCAGGTAGCGAGGGATAAAAACCACCTGAACGGGGGTACGCGTGAGTAGCGGGTGCCGAGACCCCTCCCAGCGAGCTATGTTCGGTTGTGAGGAATGGCGGAAGCTGTGGCTCACTTGAATACACGGACGTGCACGGCACTTTCCGGTTTCCGTCGGCTCCGTGGAAAGCCGGGGCTTGCGACGCCGGAGGCTGGTGCGGGTGGGGATCTTCCCGACGGGGGAGGAGGAGGTGAAAGTCACCAAGTCCGAGACTCCGGTACTCACCGGGGTCTGGTGCAAGAGGGAGCTGCTCCGCCGCTGAGCGGAGCGATCCGGGAACGGAGTTCTGCGTGGACATCGTCGTCAAGGGCCGCAAAACCGAAGTACCCGAGCGGTTCCGCAAGCACGTCGCCGAGAAGCTGAAGATTGAGAAGATCCAGAAGCTGGACGCCAAGGTGATCAGCCTGGACGTCGAGGTGTCCAAGGAGCCCAATCCGAGGCAGGCCGACCGTTCGGACCGTGTGGAAATCACGCTGCACTCCCGAGGCCCGGTGATCCGGGCGGAGGCAGCGGCAGGCGACCCGTACGCAGCGCTGGATCTGGCCACGGGCAAGTTGGAGGCGCGGCTGCGGAAGCAGCACGAGAAGCGCTACAACAGGAGGGGCGCCGGCCGTATTTCGGCAGCCGAAGTCGTCGACGCGGTGCCGGAAACGGCGGAGGTCAACGGCGACGGTGAGTTCATCGCCGACGTGACGCCCCAGACCATTCCGACCACGAGGATGGGTTCGCTCGAAGTCCAGGGCGAGGGACCGCTGGTGGTACGCGAGAAGACCCATGTCGGAGCAGCGATGTCGCTCGACCAGGCGCTCTACGAGATGGAGCTGGTGGGGCACGACTTCTATCTGTTCGTCGACGCGGAGACAAAGGAGCCCAGTGTCGTCTACCGGCGGCACGCCTACGACTACGGTGTCATCCATCTGACGACCGACCCGCTCGCCGACATGGAGGCGGCCGGCGCCGGCGGTGCGCTCGGCGGATGACGTCATAAACCGTCGCGGTGCCCCTGGCCGTCCGTACGCACCAGGGGCGCCGCCGTGCGGTGCAGATCGGGTTGGGGATCACCGTTCCGTCGTCCCGGCATGAAATCATGGCGGTGCGCGTCAACCGGGCTTCTGTGAGCTGCGGTTGGCGTCGTACATGAACTTCGGGCCCATGCTGCAGGGGGAGGAACGATGGCGGACCACTTCGGTCCCGCGCACGACCGGGACGAGGACCCCATGGACCATGGTGCGGCGGACCACGGCGGCCCTGACCACCGCGTGGCTCCGTTCAAGGAGCCGATCAGGGTCCTGGTGGTGGACGACCACGCGCTCTTCCGGCGCGGCCTGGAGATCGTTCTCGCCGCGGAGGAGGACATCCAGGTTATCGGCGAGGCGGGCGACGGCGCGGAGGCGGTCGACAAGGCCGCCGATCTGCTGCCCGACATCGTGCTGATGGATGTACGGATGCCCAAGCGTGGCGGCATCGAGGCCTGCACGTCCATCAAAGAGGTGGCACCCAGCGCGAAGATCATCATGCTGACGATCAGCGACGAGGAGGCCGACCTCTACGACGCGATCAAGGCCGGGGCCACTGGCTACCTCCTGAAGGAGATCTCGACCGACGAAGTGGCCACGGCGATCCGGGCGGTGGCCGACGGGCAGTCGCAGATCAGCCCCTCCATGGCATCGAAGCTGCTCACCGAGTTCAAGTCGATGATCCAGCGCACCGACGAGCGCAGGCTCGTACCGGCCCCGCGGCTCACCGAGCGTGAGCTGGAGGTGCTGAAACTGGTGGCCACGGGGATGAACAACCGGGACATTGCCAAGGAGTTGTTCATTTCCGAGAACACCGTGAAGAACCACGTCCGCAACATCCTGGAGAAGCTGCAGCTGCACTCCAGGATGGAGGCCGTGGTCTACGCGATGCGCGAGAAGATCCTCGAAATCCGCTGAGACCCCGCCGCGGAGCGGCGGACGAAGGCCCGGCCCGCTACCCGGTCGCGTCCAGCGCTCCGGCCAGGGCCGCTGCCAACGGGGCCCGCAGAGCTGCCTCGTTGATGCGCTCCACCCGTACGTCGGTGCATCCCACCCAGGCCGCCGCCTCGGCCAGCGCCTCGGCCATCGGCCGCACCGCCTTCCTGCTGTCCAGGGAGATCTGCCGGGCCACCAGGGTGCTGCCCTCCCGTGCGGGGTCGACCCTCCCCACCAGCTTCCCGCCCGCGAGCAGAGGCATGGAGAAGTACCCATGGATCCGCTTGGGCTTGGGAACGTACGCCTCCAGCCGGTGGGTGAAGCCGAAGATCCGGTCCGTACGAGCGCGCTCCCAGATGAGGGAGTCGAACGGTGAGAGCAGCGTCGTACGGTGGCGGCCGCGTAGCGGCGCGGAGAGCGCGGCCGGGTCAGCCCAGGCCGGTTTGGACCAGCCTTCGACACTGACCGGGACCAGCCCGGAATCCGCGACGACCGCGTCGAACTGCTCGCCCTTGAGCCGGTGGTAGTCCGCGATGTCCGTACGGGTCCCGACCCCCAGGGACTTCCCGGCGAGCGCCACCAGCCGGCGGACACACTCCAGGTCGTCCAGCTCGTCATGGAGCAGGGGGCCGGGGATCGCGCGCTCGGCCAGGTCGTACACCCGCTTCCAGCCGCGCCGCTCCGTGCACACCACCTCCCCGTACATCAGGGCGCGCTCGACTGCGACCTTCGACGCCGACCAGTCCCACCACTCCCCGCCGTTCTTCGCGCCGCCCAGCTCGGTGGCGGTCAGCGGGCCCTCGGCGCGCAGCTGCTTGATCACGGTCTCGTACGCCGCATCGGGCAGCTCGTGGTTCCAGTGCGGGCGGTCGCGGTAGGCGCGGCGGCGGAAGGCGAAGTGCGGCCACTCCTCGATGGGCAGGATGCAGGCCGCGTGCGACCAGTACTCGAAGGAGCGGCCCCCCGACCAGTACGCCTCCTCGACGGTCCTGCGTCCGACTGCGCCCAGCCTGGCGTACGGGATCAGCTCGTGCGAGCGGGCCAGGACGGAGATGGTGTCCAGCTGCACCGCCCCGAGATGCCGCAGCACCCCGCGCACACCGCCGCGCCGGTCGGGCGCGCCCAGAAAACCCTGGGCGCGCAGCGCTGTACGGCGGGCTTCGTCGGCGGAGAGTTCGACGGCTGGGGGCGGTACGGGAGTCATGCCCCGAACGATAGGCCGCCCCACTGACAACCGGGCCCGGCCGGGGAAAACGGAAGCGGATCGGCAGATCGACCGGAGGCTGCCGGATCTCCATGCGGGGCTGCGGGCACACCGGGGCGCGCGGGCACGCCGTTCACGGACCCGCCGGCAGGTAGGCGTGCTCCGCCGGCAGAGCCAGGTCGGAGGGGAGTATCGCGCCCAGCCAGGCATCTCTGCGGGTGCCCTTGTTCAGGAGGTCGGCGCGCAGTGTGCCCTCGACACGGAAGCCGGCCTTCTCGGCCACCGCCCGTGACCCCGTGTTGCCGACCTCGGCCCGCCACTCCAGACGCTCCACGCCCAGCGTCGTCAGCGACCAGTGCGTGAGCACCGTCACGGCCTCGGCCATGTAGCCGTTTCCCCGGTGCTCCTTCGCCATCCAGTAGCCGATCTCCCAGGTGGCGGCCCTGCCGCGCTCGAACACGGAGATCGCACCGATCAGCCCGGCGTTCGTGCGGTCCAGCACGGCGAAGGCCAGGCTGGTGCCCGTCCGCCAGCCGTCCGGGACGATCTGCCCGGTGAAGCTCTCCGCGTCCTCGCGCCGGTACGGGGAGGGGACGACCGTCCAGCGCTGGATGTCCGGGTCCTGGCAGGCCCGGAACACGGCCTCGGTGTCCGCGGGGGCGAAGGGGCGCAGCAACAGCCGCTCTGATGTCAGCGTGACGGGTTCCATCGGGCGATTCTGCTGCCCGTTCCGGGCAGGTGCCATGGCTTTTTCGGGTTCTCCCGGCACCTTCCGGACGCCCCGACCGTTGTCCTGAGCGGCGGGCCTCCCGGCGCGGCGGGGTCCTCGCTTACGATGGCCGTTGCTCTACCCCGGTTTGCCGCGTGAAAGTAAGCCGGGCTCCCTGGTCGGTCAGTTTCTCCGGCCCGGGTCCTGGGGTAGCACCCCGGGAGGTTCAGCCAGTGAACTCGACCGCGCCAGGCCCGACCGGCAAGGAGACCAACCCCCGTGTCCGTCTTCAACAAGCTCATGCGTGCAGGCGAAGGAAAGATCCTGCGCAAGCTGCACCGCATCGCGGACCAGGTCAACTCCATCGAAGAGGATTTCATCAACCTCTCCGACGCCGAGCTGCGGGCCCTCACCGACGAGTACAAGGAGCGGTTCGCCGACGGCGAAAGCCTCGACGACCTGCTGCCCGAGGCCTTCGCGACGGTCCGTGAGGCCGCCAAGCGCGTCCTCGGCCAGCGTCACTACGACGTACAGCTGCTGGGCGGCGCCGCCCTGCACCTCGGTTATGTGGCCGAGATGAAGACCGGCGAGGGCAAAACCCTGGTCGGCACGCTGCCCGCCTATCTGAACGCGCTGTCCGGCAAGGGCGTTCACCTGATCACGGTGAACGACTACCTGGCCGAGCGTGACTCCGAGATGATGGGCCGGGTCCACAGGTTCCTGGGGCTCGAAGTCGGCTGCATCATCGCCAACATGACCCCGGCGCAGCGCCGTGAGCAGTACGGCTGCGACATCACGTACGGCACGAACAACGAGTTCGGCTTCGACTACCTCCGCGACAACATGGCGTGGTCCCAGGACGAGCTCGTCCAGCGGGGCCACAACTACGCCATCGTCGACGAGGTCGACTCGATCCTGGTCGACGAGGCCCGTACGCCGCTGATCATCTCCGGCCCCGCCGACCAGGCCACCAAGTGGTACGGCGACTTCGCGAAGCTCGTCACCCGGCTGACCAAGGGCGAGGCGGGCAACCAGCTCAAGGGCATCGAGGAGACCGGCGACTACGAGGTCGACGAGAAGAAGCGCACGGTCGCCATTCATGAGCCCGGTGTCGCCAAGGTCGAGGACTGGCTCGGTATCGAGAACCTCTACGAGTCGGTGAACACGCCGCTCGTCGGCTACCTCAACAACGCGATCAAGGCCAAGGAGCTCTTCAAGAACGACAAGGACTACGTCGTCATCGACGGCGAAGTCATGATCGTTGACGAGCACACCGGCCGAATCCTCGCCGGCCGCCGTTACAACGAGGGCATGCACCAGGCCATCGAGGCGAAGGAAGGGGTGGACATCAAGGACGAGAACCAGACGCTCGCCACGATCACCCTGCAGAACTTCTTCCGGCTCTACGGCAAGCTCTCCGGCATGACCGGTACGGCCATGACCGAGGCCGCCGAGTTCCACCAGATCTACAAGCTCGGTGTCGTGCCGATCCCGACGAACCGGCCGATGGTCCGCATGGACCAGTCCGACCTGATCTACCGCACCGAGGTCGCCAAGTTCGACGCGGTCGTCGAGGACATCGCGGAGAAGCACGAGAAGGGCCAGCCGATCCTGGTCGGCACCACATCGGTCGAGAAGTCCGAGTACCTCTCGCAGCAGCTCTCCAAGCGCGGGGTGCAGCACGAGGTGCTCAACGCGAAGCAGCACGACCGGGAGGCGCCGATCATCGCGCAGGCCGGCCGCAAGGGCGCCGTCACCGTTGCGACGAACATGGCGGGCCGCGGTACCGACATCAAGCTCGGCGGGAACCCGGACGACCTCGCCGAGGCGGAGCTGCGCCAGCGCGGTCTGGACCCCGACGAGAACGTCGAGGAGTGGGCCGCCGCCCTGCCCGCCGCACTGGAGAAGGCCGAGCGCGCGGTCAAGGCCGAGCACGACGAGGTCAAGGACCTCGGCGGGCTGTATGTGCTGGGCACCGAGCGCCATGAGTCGCGCCGTATCGACAACCAGCTGCGCGGCCGTTCCGGACGTCAGGGCGACCCGGGCGAGTCCCGCTTCTACCTCTCGCTCGGTGACGACCTGATGCGGCTGTTCAAGGCGCAGATGGTCGAGCGCGTCATGGCGATGGCCAATGTGCCCGACGACGTGCCCATCGAGAACAAGATGGTGACCCGGGCCATCGCATCGGCGCAGTCGCAGGTCGAGCAGCAGAACTTCGAGACGCGTAAGAACGTCCTGAAGTACGACGAGGTGCTGAACCGCCAGCGCGAGGTCATCTACGGCGAACGACGCCGGGTCCTGGAGGGCGAGGACCTGCACGAGCAGGTGCAGCACTTCATGGACGACACCATCGACGCGTACATCCAGGCGGAGACGGTCGAAGGGTTCGCCGAGGAGTGGGACCTGGACCGTCTGTGGAACGCGTTCAAGCAGCTCTACCCGGTGAAGGTCACCGTGGAGGAGCTGGAGGACGCGGCGGGCGACCGGGCCGGGATCACCGCCGAGTTCATCGGTGAGTCGATCAAGGACGACATCCACGAGCAGTACGCGGGCCGCGAGGAGCAGCTCGGCTCCGAGATCATGCGTGAGCTGGAGCGGCGCGTGGTCCTGTCGGTGCTGGACCGCAAGTGGCGTGAGCACCTCTACGAGATGGACTATCTCCAGGAGGGCATCGGCCTCCGTGCCATGGCGCAGAAGGACCCGCTGGTCGAGTACCAGCGCGAGGGCTTCGACATGTTCAACGCCATGATGGAGGGCATCAAGGAGGAGTCCGTCGGCTATCTGTTCAACCTGGAGGTCCAGGTCGAGCAGCAGGTCGAGGAGGTTCCGGTCGAGGAGACGGCGGAGCGGACCTCGCTGGAGAAGGACGCGGTACCGGCGGGTGCGGCTGCGCGCCCGGAGATCCGCGCCAAGGGCCTGGAGGCCCCCCAGCGGCCCGACCGGCTGCATTTCTCGGCTCCGACCGTGGACGGTGAGGGCGGTGTCGTCGAGGGCGACTTCGAGAACGAGGACGGGCCGTCCCGCTCCGAGGCGGACGGGCTGACGCGCGCGGAGCGCCGTAAGGCACAGAAGGGCGGCGGCCGGCGCCGCAAGAAGTAGGGGCCGCGCGGCGCCAGCCGCTTGCTCCAGGGGCCGGGCCCGGTACCGCGTCGCTGCGGTACCGGGCCCGGCCTTTTCTGGTCCATTCCCGCCCTGTTCGGCCTTTTCCGGTCCTTTCTGGTCCTGTCTGGTTTCTGTCCGGTCCAGTTCGGGCTTCGGGTGGTGCTCAGCGTCGTGTCCGGCTCATACGCCGACGCGTTCGCCGCCCAGTTCCACCGCCGCGCACCGCCAGCGCAGATCGGTGCCCTGTTCGAGCCGGAAGGCCATGGCCTGCACATGTTCGCCCGAGCCGATCCGGGCGAAGGCCTCGATCACGCCGGGCGCCGGGACGAACTCGCCGCAGTGGCGTACGACGGGCCGTACGCCTCCCGCCCGCAGCGGCGTGCCGGGCGCCAGCAGCACCAGCTGTTCGTAGGCCGCGCCGATGGTGTGTCCGAGCATCCAGTGGACGGGCCGCTGGCCGCTGAGTACGGCGAGGAGCCGCTCGGCGAACCAGTAGTGCGGCTTGAGCCGCCTGCGCTGGATCGGGGTGATGCCTGGCCTGGTCCGGTCGTTCCGGCCCGCAGGCCTGGTCCGCTGCATGAAGTGTGAGCCCCCGCTCTGCCGGGCCCGGTGCGATACCGGGCGGTAGCTTCTGCTGAGCCTCTTCTACGGGGGCCCGCGGAGCCGTGGCAAGGCGGCGGCCGCGGTGCGGGCGGGGCCCTCCAGGATCACCTATCCGGGTGACGGGCCGGTGCCGCGGCCGGATACCGTGCGTTCCGCGGTGGCTCGGGGTGGACGCCAGGGCGGTCCGCTCCCGGCACCACGAAGGGGGACTCGGTACGTATCCTGGGACCTTCTTCACCTGGTATCACCGGGCTCTGCCGGGCCGCCTTCCGGGTCCTCCGGACGGCTCCCGGCGCGCCCATCCGACGACGAAAGCGGCCCGGCCATGCGTGTGTACGTCCCACTGACCCTCCCCGGTCTCGCAGCGGCGCACGCGGCGGGCGAAATCGGACCCGGCCCGCTGACCGCCTATGCCGTCACGCCCGGCCTGCGGGAGTGGTATGTCTCGGACGACATCGAGGAGCTGGAGTACGCGGCTCTCAACCGGGCGGCTTCGGCCTCGCTGCGGCTGCTGGCCGGGGCGCCGGACATCGCCCGCCGCCGGGTGGTCGTCGCCGTGGACGTGCCGGACCAGGCCGCCGTGGCCGACCCGGACCGCGGTCTCGACGCGAGCTCGCTCGGTGAGGTGCGGATCGCTTCCGCGGTGCCGCTGTCGAAGGCCGCGGCCGTCCACGCCGACGCCGACGACGCGGAGGCGGACGTCGCGGAAGCGGCGGCCGCGCTGGGGGCGGCCGATCACGGTGACGACGACGCGCAGTTCACGGTGGACGGTGCGGAGGACCACGAGCTGCTCTGGTTCGGTGTGCAGGAGATCCCGCACCTGATCGCCTGATCGCCCGCCCGGTCGGGCCCGCCTGGTCAGCCGCCTCGTCACCGTCCGGATGCTCGCCCGTACGGTCCGTTGTCAGACCCCCCGCGTACGGTTGTCGAAGTGGGGATCCGAGGGACGAGCGGTGCCTCGTATCACCGGGGAGAGGTTCGAACGGGGGGCTGGGCATGAGTACGGACACGAATGCGGGCATCGGCGTGGGCGTGGGAACGGGCCCGGGAGCACGGGCGGAAGCAGGGGCGGCCGGGCCGGCCGGGACGCACATCGTCTGGGACTGGAACGGGACGCTGTTCCACGACATCGACGCCGTGATCGAGGCGACGAACGCCTCGTTCGGCGAGATCGGTCTGGAGCCGATCACGCTGGAGCGGTACCGGGATCTGTACTGCGTACCGGTTCCGCGGTTCTACGAGCGGCTGATGGGCCGGCTGCCGACGGATGCCGAGTGGGCCGTCATGGACGAGGCCTTCCACCGGCACTACTGGGCGCTGGCCGCGGGGGCGGCGCTCGCTCCGGGGGCCGAGCGGCTGCTCAGGGAGTGGCAGGCCTCCGGGCTCACCCAGTCGCTCTGTTCGCTGGCGCCGCACGACCACCTGATACCGATCGTGCGGACGCACGGCATCGAACGGCGCTTCCTGCGGGTGGACGGCAGGACCGGCCCGTCGGACGGCGGGAAGGCGGAGCACATGGTGCGCCATCTGGCCGGGCTCGACGGTGTCGCTCCCGAGCGCGTCGTGGTGATTGGTGACGCGGTCGACGACGCGGTGGCTGCCGCCCACGCCGGGGCACGGGCCGTGCTGTACACCGGCGGATCGCACAGCCGGACCAGCCTGGAGACCGCCGGGGTGCCGGTGGTGGACTCGCTGGCGGAGGCTGTCAGGACCGCCCGGGAGTGGGCGCACTGACCCCGTTCCGCACCTGGCCGAAGTGGCGAAGTGCGGCCTGCCGACTTGTACAGATGCGGCCGGTGACGTCCACCTGTCCGGGGGAGATAGCCTGGTCCCGTGACCAGCGCGATATCTCGCGGGGGCATTGACGCCCCTGCCCTGCGCCCGGAGCACTACGGTGTCCGGGTCATCGCTGGCACCCCTCACCCGGACAGGCCTTCGGAATTGGCCAATAACGTCACGGGTGTCTCTCATTGCGGCATAACGTCGACTTCGACCGGATACCTCGCGTCGTGGTCGTGGCGTCACACCGCTTCTTTCACCTACGTCACGCAACGGCGCGCGACAGGAGCCAGAGGACATGCAGACCAAGCTGGACGAACCCAAGGCCGAACTGCTCGCACGCGCGGCCCAGGTGGCTGAGAACGGCCCGGCCGGAGGACAACTTCCGGGCGGGTCCCCGAGCGGGGGGAGTCCGGACCGGGACACCGTTCTTGCGTATCTCCAGCGCTACTACCTGCACACCGCTCCGGAGGACGTCGAGAACCGCGACCCCGAGGATGTCTTCGGGGCGGCGGTCTCGCACTACCGGCTGGCCGAGAAGCGCCCGCAGGGCACCGCGAACGTCCGGGTGCACACCCCGAGCGTCGAGGAGAACGGCTGGACCTGCAGCCACACGGTCGTCGAGGTCGTCACCGACGACATGCCCTTCCTGGTCGACTCGGTCACCAACGAGCTGACCCGCCAGGGCCGCGGCATCCACGTCGTGATCCACCCGCAGCTCCTGGTACGCCGTGACGTGACCGGCAAGCTCATCGAGGTCCTCGGCAAGGACGAGACAGGCGAGGGTGTCCACGACGCCCTGGTCGAGTCCTGGATCCATGTGGAGATCGACCGCGAGACCGAGCGCGCCGATCTGAAGCAGATCAGCACCGACCTCCTCCGCGTGCTCTCCGACGTACGGGAGACCGTCGAGGACTGGGACAAGATGCGCGACGCCGCGGTGCGCATCGCCGACGAGCTGCCCACCGAGCCGACCGCGGGCGATCTGCCGCCCCGTGAGGTGGAGGAGTCCCGCGAGCTGCTCCGCTGGCTCGCCGCCGACCACTTCACCTTCCTCGGCTACCGCGAGTACCGCCTCACCGAGGACGACTCGCTGACCGCGGTGCCCGGCACCGGCCTCGGTATCCTCCGCTCGGACCCGCACCACAGTGTCGACGAGGAGCACCCCGTCTCGCCGTCGTTCGGCAGGCTGCCCGCCGACGCCCGCGCCAAGGCCCGTGAGCACAAGGTCCTCGTACTCACCAAGGCCAACAGCCGCTCCACGGTGCACCGCCCGAGCTACCTCGACTACGTCGGAGTGAAGAAGTTCGACGCCGAGGGCAATGTCGTCGGCGAGCGCCGCTTCCTCGGGCTCTTCTCCTCCGCCGCGTACACCGAGTCCGTACGCCGGGTGCCCGTCATCCGCCGCAAGGTCGCCGAGGTCCTCGAAGGCGCGGGCTTCACGTCCAACAGCCACGACGGCCGCGACCTGATGCAGATCCTGGAGACGTACCCGCGCGACGAGCTGTTCCAGACGCCCGTCGACCAGCTGCGTTCCATCGTCACCAGCGTGCTCTACCTCCAGGAGCGGCGCCGGCTCCGGCTCTACCTCCGCCAGGACGAGTACGGGCGCTATTACTCGGCGCTCATCTACCTGCCGCGCGACCGCTATACGACCACGGTCCGGCTGCGCCTCATCGACATCCTCAAGGAGGAACTCGGCGGCACCAGCGTCGACTTCACCGCGCGCAACACCGAGTCCATCCTCTCCCGGCTGCACTTCGTCGTGCGGGTCCCGGCCGGCACCGAGCTGACCGAACTCACCGACGCCGACGCGGACCGGATCGAGGCCAGGCTCGTCGAGGCCGCCCGTTCCTGGGCCGACGGGTTCGCCGAGGCGCTGACCGCCGAGTGCGGTGAGGAGCGCGCCGCCGAGCTGCTGCGCCGCTACGGCCAGTCCTTCCCCGAGGGCTACAAGGCGGACCACTCGCCGCGGGCCGCCGTCGCCGACCTCGGCCGCCTCGAACACCTCCAGCCGGGCGAGAAGGACTTCGCGCTCTCGCTCTACGAACCGGTGGGCGCCGGTCCCGGCGAACGCCGCTTCAAGATCTACCGGATCGGCTCGCAGGTCTCCCTCTCCGCCGTGCTGCCGGTGCTCCAGAAGCTGGGCGTCGAGGTCACCGACGAGCGCCCGTACGAGCTGCGTTGCGCGGACCGTACGCACGCCTGGATCTACGACTTCGGGCTGCGGATGCCGCAGATCGAGGGCGCGGGCGGCGACCACCTCGCCGACGACGCCAGGGAGCGTGTCCAGGAGGCGTTCGCCGCAGCCTGGACCGGCCAGGCGGAGAACGACGGCTTCAACGCCCTGGTGCTCGGCGCCGGACTGACCTGGCGGCAGGCGATGGTGCTGCGCGCCTACGCCAAGTACCTGCGCCAGGCCGGATCGACCTTCAGCCAGGACTACATGGAGGACACCCTCCGGAACAACGTCCACACCACCCGGCTGCTCGTCTCGCTCTTCGAGGCCCGGATGTCGCCGGGCCGTCAGCGGGCCGGCACCGAGCTGATCGACGGGCTGCTCGAAGAGCTCGACGGGGCGCTCGACCAGGTGGCGAGCCTGGACGAGGACCGCATCCTGCGCTCCTTCCTCACCGTCATCAAGGCGACGCTCAGGACCAACTTCTTCCAGAGCGCCGACGAGAGCGGCGACCGCAGGGACCGGGGGACCGAGCCGGGTGCCTACCACCCGTACGTCTCCATGAAGTTCGACCCGCAGGCCATCCCCGACCTCCCGGCGCCGCGCCCGGCGTACGAGATCTGGGTGTACTCGCCCCGTGTCGAGGGTGTGCACCTGCGGTTCGGCAAGGTCGCCCGCGGCGGGCTGCGCTGGTCCGACCGGCGTGAGGACTTCCGTACGGAGGTGCTCGGCCTGGTCAAGGCGCAGATGGTCAAGAACACCGTGATCGTGCCGGTCGGCGCCAAGGGCGGCTTCGTCGCCAAGCAGCTCCCCGACCCGTCCGTGGACCGGGACGCCTGGATGGCCGAGGGCGTCGCGGCCTACAAGACCTTCATCTCCGCGCTGCTCGACATCACCGACAACCTGGTGGCCGGTGAAGTCGTGCCGCCCACCGGGGTCGTACGGCACGACGAGGACGACACCTATCTCGTCGTCGCCGCCGACAAGGGCACCGCCACCTTCTCCGACATCGCCAACGAGGTCGCCGAGTCGTACGACTTCTGGCTCGGGGACGCCTTCGCGTCCGGCGGTTCGGCCGGCTACGACCACAAGGGCATGGGCATCACGGCCCGCGGCGCCTGGGAGTCCGTCAAGCGGCACTTCCGGGAGCTGGGCCACGACACCCAGACCGAGGACTTCACCACGGTCGGTGTCGGTGACATGTCGGGCGACGTCTTCGGCAACGGCATGCTGCTCTCCGAGCACATCCGCCTGGTCGCCGCCTTCGACCACCGCCACATCTTCATCGACCCGACCCCGGACGCGGCCACCTCGTACGCCGAGCGGCGCAGGCTGTTCGAGATGCCGCGCTCCTCGTGGGCCGAGTACAACACCGCCCTGCTCTCGGCGGGCGGCGGCATCCACCCCCGCAGCGCCAAGTCGATCCCGCTCAACGCCCATGTGCGCGATGCGCTCGGTATCGAGCCGGGCGTCGCCAAGATGACCCCGGCCGATCTGATGCGGGCGATCCTCAAGGCCCCGGTCGACCTGGTGTGGAACGGCGGCATCGGGACGTACGTCAAGTCCTCCGTCGAATCCAACGCAGACGTCGGCGACAAGGCCAACGACGCCATCCGGGTCAACGGTGAGGACCTGCGCGCCAAGGTCGTCGGCGAGGGCGGCAACCTGGGCCTGACGCAGCTCGGCCGTATCGAGTACGCCAGGTCGGGCGGTGACGGCTCGGGCGGCAAGATCAACACCGACGCGATCGACAACAGCGCCGGCGTCGACACCTCCGACCACGAGGTGAACATCAAGATCCTGCTCAACGGGATGGTCACCGAGGGCGATCTGACCGTCAAGCAGCGCAACAAGATCCTGGCGTCGATGACCGAGGAGGTCGGCGAGCTGGTCCTGCGCAACAACTACGCGCAGAACACCGCGCTCGCCAATGCCGAGTCCCAGGCTCCGTCCCTGCTCCACGCCCACCAGCGCTTCATGCGCAGGCTGGTCCGTGACGGGCATCTGGACCGGGCCCTGGAGTTCCTGCCGACCGACCGTCAGGTGCGTGAACTGCTCAGCGCGGGCAAGGGGCTGAGCCAGCCCGAGCTGGCCGTGCTCCTCGCGTACACCAAGATCACCGCTGCCGCGGAGCTGATCACCACCGGTCTGCCGGACGACCCGTATCTGCAGAAGCTGGTGCACGCGTACTTCCCCAAGCCGCTGCGTGAGCGCTACCCGGAAGCGATCGAGGGGCACGCGCTGCGTCGCGAGATCATCACGACGGTCCTGGTCAACGACACGGTGAACACCGGTGGTTCGACCTTCCTGCACCGGCTCCGGGAGGAGACGGGCGCCTCGATCGAGGAGATCGTGCGGGCGCAGGCGGCGGCCCGGGAGATCTTCGGCCTCGCAGAGGTGTGGGACGCCGTCGAGGAACTGGACAACAAGGTCGCGGCCGATGTCCAGACCCGTATCAGGCTGCACTCGCGGCGGCTCGTGGAGCGCGGTGCGCGCTGGCTGCTCGGCAACCGCCCGCAGCCGCTCGACCTGAGCGAGACCATCGCCTTCTTCACCGAGGGCGTGGCGAAGGTCTGGAGCGAGCTGCCGAACATGCTCAAGGGTGACGACCTGGAGTGGTACCAGGGCATCCTGGACGAGCTGGCCGCCGCGGGTGTGCCGGAGGAGCTGGCCCGGCAGGTCGCCGGATTCTCGGCGGCCTTCCCCGCGCTGGACATCGTGGCGATCGCCGAGCGTACGGGCAAGGACCCGATGGCCGTGGCCGAGGTGTACTACGACCTCGGTGACCGGCTGGCGATCTCCCAGCTGATGGACCGGATCATCGAGCTGCCGCGGGCCGACCGCTGGCAGTCCATGGCCCGCGCCTCCATCCGTGCGGACCTGTACGCGGCGCACGCCGGGCTCACCCTCGACGTGCTCTCGGCGGGGAACGGCGTGTCGAAGCCGGCGGAGCGCTTCGAGGCCTGGGAGGAGAAGAACGCCTCGATCCTCGGCCGGGCGCGCACCACGCTCGACGAGATCCAGTCCTCGGACGCCTTCGACCTGGCGAACCTGTCGGTCGCGATGCGGACGATGCGCTCGCTGCTGCGCACGCACGTCTGAGGCACATCGGTCACGCGTCCGGCGCGTGACCGACGCGTGCTCGGCTCACGTGTCGGGGCGTGCCGGGGGCGTAGGCACCTGACCGCTGCGTGAGCCGGAGCGTGAGCCCGTACGCGAGTCGAGTCGGCTCGGGAGACCGGTGCGTGAGTCGGCTCGGGACCGGTGCGAAATCGGTGCGAAGGCAGAGAAGAGGGGTGGGGGGGGCACGCTGTGTGCGTGCCCCCCACCCACCGCGGCCCCGGCCCACCTGGCGTCAGTACAGGTGGGCCGGGGCCGCGGCTTGGCCCAGCAGGTCGCCGACCGGCTCGCACTCACCCCGGAGCTGCGCCGCACACTGGCGGAACTCGCCCCCGCGGGCCGGTGTGGTGCTGGGCGGCTACTTCTTCGAGGTGAACTCCTCGTAGGCGGCCACGACTTCCTCCGCCGGGCCGTCCATCCGCATCGTCCCCGACTCCAGCCAGATGGCCCGCTCGCAGGTCTCCAGGATCGACTTGTTGCTGTGGCTGACCAGGAAGACGGTGCCCGCCGACTCACGCAGTTCGGCGATCCGGTCCTGGCTGCGGCGCTGGAACCTCGCGTCGCCGGTGGAGAGCGCCTCGTCGATCATCAGGACGTCGTGGCTCTTGGCGGCGGCGATGGAGAACCGCAGCCGGGCGCCCATGCCTGACGAGTACGTCCGCATCGGCAGCGAGATGAAGTCGCCCTTCTCGTTGATACCGGAGAAGTCGACGATGTCCTGGTAGCGCTCGCGGACCTCCTCCCGGGTCATCCCCATGGCCAGGCCGCCGAGCACCACATTGCGCTCGCCGGTCAGATCGCTCATCAGGGCGGCGTTGACGCCGAGCAGTGAGGGCTGGCCCTGGGTGTAGACCCGGCCGGACGCGGCGGGCAGCAGCCCGGCCACGGCCTTCAGCAGGGTCGACTTCCCCGAGCCGTTGGAGCCGATCAGACCGATGGCCTCGCCCTTGTGCGCGACGAAGGTCACCCCCCGGACCGCGTGCACCTCGCGGGTGCCCGGCCGGGGCTTGCGGGAGATGATCCGGTTCAGCGCCGATGTGGCGCTGCCCTTGCCGGATCCGGTGCCCTGGATCTTGTAGACGATGTGCAGGTCGTCCGCGATGACGGTCGGAATCGCCGGGCCCGCCGGGGTTGCCGGGCCCGCCGCAGCCCCGGCGCCCTGGGGCGCGGCGGAGATCGGCGTCATGGTCGGAGGCAGCGCGCCCCTCTCGTACTCAGCCACGTCCGTACTGCTCCTCTGCCTTCCAGAAGTAGATAAAGCCGCCCGCCCCTGCGAGGACCGCCCAGAAGACCGCCAGCGCCCAGACGTGCGGCGGGAGCTGGTTCGCGTGGTAGCTGTCGATGAGCGCGTAACGCATGAGATCGATGTAGACGGCGGCCGGATTGGCCTGCAGCGACAGCAGTACGAGGTGCGGGAGGTGGTCGTGGGCCAGCACCTTCTTGATGCTCCACATCACGCCCGAGACGTACATCCAGGTGCGCAGGATGAACGGCATCAGCTGGGAGACGTCCGGGGTCTTGGCCGCGAGCCTGGCCATGACCATCGAGACGCCCGTGTTGAACAGCGCCTGAAGCACCAGCGCCGGGACCGCGAGCACCCAGCTGACCGTCGGGTACTTGCCGAAGCAGACCAGGATGACGACCAGCGCGCCCATCGAGAAGAGCAGCTGCTGGAGCTGCTGGACGGCGTACGCGATGGGCAGCGAGGCCCGGGGGAAGTGCAGCGCGCGCACCAGGCCGAGGCTGCCGCTGATCGCCCGGGTGCCCGTCTGGATCGAGTTGCTGGTGAACGTCCAGATGAAGACGCCGGTCACCAGGAACGGGATGAAGTCGGGGACTCCGTGGCTGGTGCCGAGCAGGACACCGAAGATGAAGTAGTAGACCGCCGCGTTCAGCAGCGGTGTCATGATCTGCCAGATCTGCCCCAGCTTCGCCTGGCTGTACTGCGCGGTCAGCCGGGCGGTGGCGAAGGCGGTGATGAAGTGCCGGCGCCCCCAGGTCCTGCGGATGTACGTGAACAGCGGAGGGCGGGCGCCGCTGATGGTCAGGCCGTGTGCGGCGGCCAGCGCGGCCAGATCCTGCGGGGGCTGCGGGGAGACCCTCGGAACGGCCGCCTCCGTGGCGGGCGCGGTCCGGGCTGTCGTGGGGATCACAGCATTCGCTTTCGACAGAGTTCGACAGGGTTCGACGAGATCCGATGGTCTTCGCGGGTGTTCTGGGTGTTCTGGGTTTTCGGGGCGTTCGGGGACGTTCGTCGGGGCGATGGAGTCCGGCGGGGTTTCACCGGAGGGGGCCGGGTCGACCGGCTCCACACGGAAGAAGTCGACCGGCTCCACACGGAAGAAAGGGAAGCACGGGTGTGAACACCCCGTGGCACACGTCGCAACGGATACGTATCGTCGTAACGCCGAGGTTAGGACGGATTGACGTCGAAACGCAACCGTATCGTCGCGACGAATAGGTAAACTTCTCCCCATGGCATCCCCTGACCCTCGTACGACCCGCCGGGCCCCCGCTGGAGCCGCAGTGCTCCGGGAGGATGTGACGGAGGCGATCCGCGCCGCCGTCTTCGAGGAGCTGGCGGCTGTCGGATACGCGCGGATGTCCATCGAGGCCATCGCCCGCCGGGCCGGTGTCGGCAAGACCGCGGTCTACCGCCGCTGGAAGTCGAAGCTGTATCTGGTCCTCGATCTGGTCACGGCGTTCGCGGTGCAGGGCCTGCCCGCGCCCGCGACCGGCTCGCTGTACGGCGATGTACGCGCCCTGCTCGCCGTGGCGTCGACCGCGCTGCGCCACCCCGTCGCCTCGCAGGTCATCCCCGATCTGCTGGTCGAGGCCGCCCGCCAGCCGGAGATCGCCGACGCGATCAAGGCGGCGCTTCTCGACAGCCAGAAGGGCGTCGCGGCCGCGGTCGTCCGCGACGCGGTGGCCCGCGGTGACCTGCCGGCCGGTGCCGACCCCGCACGGGCGCTCGAACTGATCGTGGGCCCGCTCTACTGGCGGCTCGCGGTGGTCAGGGACGACCTGCCCAAGGGCTATCTGGACGGACTCGCCTCGGCCGCGGTGGCGGCGCTCAAGGCGTAGGGCGGGGGCGGACGCCCGGACCCGGGCGGGGCGGCGGGGGCGGACGCCGGGGGTCGAGGACGGACCGCCCGGGATCGAGGCCGGAGCCGTCCGGGCTACGGGCCGCCCGCCCGGAACCTCTCATTGCCCGCCCGGAACGGAGCCGTGACTCTCCCTTTGCGCGCGCCTGTGCGAGGCCGACGCCCTGGAATCGTGGCTTCCACCGCGCCGTAACCGGCACCGACAAGTGCCGCACAACCGCTGAGCAGGGCCGAATCCGGGTAAATCTGCCCGGGACACGACAGGTCGGCCCGCTGGGGCGAATGATCGTGGCGATAGTACTGTGCACCCGCAACGAGAGATCGCCGGCGCAGAGCAGTGGGAAACGAGTGCACAGCATGACCATCCGAGTCAGCGTGATCATCCCGGTCTACAATCCGGGGCCCTACATCGAGGACTGCATCGCTTCGCTGCTGAGACAGTCCCTTCCCGACGACGCGTACGAAGCGGTCTTCGTGGACGACGGTTCCACGGACGGCACCGCCGAGCGCCTGGACCGGCTCGCTGCCGAGCACCCGCTGATCCACGTCGTCCACCAGGAGAACTCCGGCTGGTCGGGCAAGCCGCGCAATGTCGGGATCGCCGCAGCGCAGGGCGAGTTCGTGATGTTCGTCGACAATGACGACTGGCTGGGCGACGAGGCGCTGGAGCGGATGTACGACTACGGCGTCAAGCACGGCGCCGATGTCGTCGTGGGCAAGATGGCCGGCAAGGGGCGGCCCGTGCCGCGCGAACTCTTCCGCGTCAACCGGCCGCGCGCCACCGTGAAGAACGCCCCGCTGATCGACAGCCTCACGCCGCACAAGATGTTCCGCCGATCCTTCCTGGAGGAGACGGGGCTGCGCTTCCTCGAAGGGCGCCGCCGTCTTGAGGACCATGTCTTCGTCACCGAGGCGTATCTGCGGGCGAAGAGCGTCGCCGTCCTCAGCGACTACGTCTGCTACTACCACGTCAAGCGCGACGACGCCTCCAACGCGGGCTTCCGGCGTATCGAGCCGGTGGGCTACTTCCACAACCTCGGCGAGGCACTCGACGTCGTGGAGAAGTACACCGAACCGGGGCCGCTGCGCGACAAGCTGTACCGGCGGTGGTTCCGCAACGAGATGATCGAGCGGATGCGCGGCGCCCGGCTGCTGGCCACGCCGGACGACGGCTACCGGCAGGACATGTTCCAGGAGATGCACAAGATCGCCGTGGAGCGGTTCGGGCCGGGGGTCACCGCATCCCTGCTGCCCACGCAGCAACTCGTCGGCGCGCTCATCAAGGCCGACCGCTACCCGGACGTCGAGCGCTTCGCCCGCTGGGAGAGCGGCATCGCCGCGCACACCGAACTCACTGGGCTCGCCTGGGAAGGCGACGCGCTGAAGCTGGCGTTCACGGCCGGGCTGCGGGCGGGCGACGAGCCGGTCCACTACGTCAGGGAGGGCGGCGACGAGCTGATCGGCCTGCCCGACGGTCTCGACAGCCCCGAGATGCTCGCGCAGCTCGGAGTGAAACCCCTGGACGCTGCCGACCGGGCCAAGGTCGAACTGGTGGTGAGGGAACGGTCGAGCGCCGCCGAGTTCTACCAGCCCGTCGAGTTCACCAGGGAGCGGGTGGACGGCCCCCGGGCCGGGGATTTCCGGCTGGTGCTGCGGGGGACCGCGACCGTCACCCCCGGCACGGCGGCCGGCGGCGCGCCCCTGGGCACCGGCATCTGGGATGTGCTGGTGCGCGTCCACCAGAGCGGGTGGAACAAGAACGTCAGGCTCGGCTCGGTACGGTCCGACGCGGTCACGGCCGGCCGGCAGGCGGCGCTGGTGGGCGAGCCCGCACAGCTCGTCGCACCGTACTGGACCGCGGCGCACGGCAATCTCTCGCTCGATGTCGGTGCGACGACCGGTGTACTCGGCGGGGAGTACCGGAAGCTCAGCGTCCGTGAGGTCCGGCTGATGGACGGGCCGCTGCTCCTGGAGATGCTGCTGCCGCTGCGCACCGAGTCCGCCGGCGCAGTACCCGCCGCGCTCCACCTCACCGACCGCAAGGGTGCCCACGACGCCGTACGGGTGGCCGCGACGCTGACCAGGTCCACGGGACGGGCCGGGACGGTGCTGTGCGCCGACCGGCCCGAAGGCCAACTGCCCCCGGGCACCTGGAAGATGGCGGTGAGCGTGGGCAGCGAGGAGGCGGAGCGCACCCCGCTGCCCCTGGTGCTCGTCGCGTCGGAGGCATCCGGCGCGCTGACGGTCCGCCGCCCGCGCCGGAGCCTGGCGCAGCGGCGGGCCCGCCTGATGCGGACCCTCCGGCGCGGCGTTGTGGGGCGGGCGGTGCGCAGGGCCCGGCGGATGGCCGCGACGCGGTAGGACGGGCGGCGGCGCTTCAGTACTCAGCGGTTTGAGTACCCAGTGGTTTGAGTACTCAGCGGTTTCAGTGCCCGGCGGTTTCGATACCCCGCGGTTTCAGTACCCCCGCAGCGCCGCCAGTTCCGCCCGGACCGTGCGCAGGCTCGCGGTCCGGCCGCGCCTGCGGGCGAGCGTCGGCCAGATCCGTGAGCCGAGCAGGGCCTCGGGTTCGACGGCCTCCACCCGTTCGAGCAGTGCCTCCGGGACCTTCTGCGGGTCCGGCGTCAGCCACTCGGCGGCGATCGCGTCGTAACCGTCCTTGAGCACCGTGTTCGACCGGTCGGTGCCGAACACCAGGAAGACACCGGTCGGCTGGGTGTCGACCTGGACGGTGATCAGGTCCGGCCGGTGCTTGGCGACCACCGGGATGAACTTGTACACGTCCCCGGTCCACGGCCCGGACGGCTTCGTGCGCTCGCGGACGGCTTCCGCGTTGTTGCGCGGCAGCATGTCGTCGAGGACCACGACGCTCGACCAGCCGGTGAACCGCTCGGTGTTGATGAAGTCGCGCAGGGCGTACTCGAAGAGGTGCATCCCGTCGATGAACGCCAGGTCGACCTGGTTGGCACCGGTGTACGCGCCGAGCAGCGGGCGGCCCTTGCGCATGTTGCGCAGCGGGTTGCGGCAGCTCATCAGATGCCCCATCGGCTGCCGGCCGGCGAAGAAGGTGTCGCTGGTCGATGTCACCAGCTGGAGGTCGCAGTGCAGCCGCGTCCGGATCTTCGGGGCCGGGTCGACCGCGATGCTGGGGACCCGCGAGAGGGCGAGGCTCCGTCCGTCGTTGGTCCCGATCTCCAGATAGGTGCGCGGCTTCAGCACCGCGTGCAGCCGCTGGAGGAATTCGTGCCTGTGCATGGGGGCTCTCTCACGTGGGGGGATGGCACATCGTGATCAAAAGGCCATGCCGGGGTTAACGAAGGCGGGCAGGCGCGGTTGCGCGGGAGCCCGTCCCGGCCCGCCCGAACCACCCTTTCGGGCAGTAGCCCCAGGTGGGCGGTGAGAGGACGGACCCCGGCCGGCTACTTCACCGCGCCCGCCATGACGCCGTTGACGAACTGCCGCTGGAAGGCGAAGAACACCGCCAGCGGGATCACCATCGAGATGAACGCGCCGGGTGCCAGCACATCGATGTTGTTGCCGAACTGCCGGACCTGCTGCTGGAGCGCGACCGTGATCGGCGGGTGCTTGGAGTCCGCGAAGATCAGGGCGACCAGCATGTCGTTCCACACCCAGAGGAACTGGAAGATCCCCAGCGAGGCGATGGCCGGGCCGCCGAGCGGCATCACGACCCGGGTGAACAGCCGGATCTCCCCGGCCCCGTCCAGCCGCGCCGCCTCCAGCAGCTCCCTCGGGATCTCCGCGAAGAAGTTCCTCAGCAGGAAGATCGCGAACGGCAGCCCGAACGCCACATGGAAGAGGACCACCCCCGCCGTCGTCTCGAAGAGCCCGATCTCACCGAAGAGTTCCGAGACCGGGATCAGGGCCACCTGGACCGGTACGACCAGCAGGCCGACCACGATCAGGAACCACCAGTCGCGGCCGGGGAAGTCCATCCAGGCGAAGGCGTACGCGGCGAGCGAGCCGATGACCACCACCAGGACGGTCGCCGGGACGGTGATCATGACCGTGCTCAGCAGGGAGTCGGTGATGACCTTGTTGTCGAGGATCCTGGAGTAGTTGTCGAAGGTCAGCTGCGAGGGCGCGGTGAAGACCTTCCACCAGCCGGAAGCCGCGATGTCGGACGAGCCGCGCAGCGAGGACAGCAGCAGGCCGATCGTCGGCATCAGCCAGAACAGACCGGCCAGGACGAGGAAGACCCGCATCACCGTGGAGCCCGCCCGAGCCGCGATCCGGGCGGCCAGCGGCTCCTTCGCCCTTACGGGAGCGGGCGCGGGCAACCGCTCACCGGCTGCCCGTGGCGCGGGCATCTGCGCTTCGGTGGTCATCGGCGCCCCTCCTTCCGCATTCTGCGGATGTTGACGAGCATGATCGGGACGACCAGGAGCAGCAGCAGTACGGCGATGGCGCTGCCGGTCCCCAGATCCGCGTCCGTGCCGAACGACGAGCGGTAGAGCTGGAGCGCCAGGACGTTGGCGTCGTCCTGCGAGGAGCCGGGCGCCACGATGAAGACCAGGTCGAAGATCTTCAGGACGTTGATCATCAGCGTGACGAGCACCACCGCGAGGACCGGTGCGAGCAGCGGGATGGTGATCCGGCGGAACACCTGCCACTCGCCGGCCCCGTCCACCCGGGCCTGTTCGAGGAGTTCACGCGGGAGCCCGGCAAGGCCCGCCGCGATCAGCACCATGGCGAACCCGGCCCACATCCAGACGTAACTGCCGATGATCGACGGGGTGACCAGCGTCGGCCCGAGCCAGTTGACGCCGTTGTACGGTTCGCGGAAGTTCGACGCGGGCAGCCGCAGCAGCGCCCCGTCCGCCGCCGCGGGCAGGGTGAACGTACCGTCGGGCGCCGCCTTGGCGCTCGCCACCACCTTGCCGCCCTTGACCGCCTCGACCGTGACGCCCTTGAGCCCCCGCTCCTTGGGGTCGATGACGTTCGGCCGGCCGCCGCCGCCCAGGGTGAAGTCCAGCCAGGCGGTGCCGGACACCGAACCTGCCGCAGCCTCCGGGGCTCTGGCGGGCTTCGCCGACGAGGGCATCTTCGTGGGCAGTACGCCGACGAGCGGCAGCCGGACCGGGGCGCCCGCGTGTACCGGCTGCCTGGTCAGGAACGCGCCGCCGCCACCGGACTTCAGCGGGGCCACCGGCAGCGGGTGCGCCCCCGGGTATCCGGCGGACTCGGCGAACGTGTCATGCACACCCACCCAGACGGCGTTGGCCACCCCGCGCCCCGGGTCCTGCTCGTACACCAGCCGGAAGATGATGCCGGCGGCGAGCATCGAGATGGCCATCGGCATGAAGACGACCAGCTTGAACGCCGTTCCCCAGCGCACCCGTTCGGTGAGTACGGCGAAGATCAGCCCGAGCACGGTGGCGACGGTCGGGGCGACCACGACCCAGATCGCGGTGTTCTTGATCGCGGTGCGGATCGCGTCGTCGGTGAAGAGAGTCCGGTAGTTGTCGATGCCGATGAAGCGGGAGCCTGCCTGGTCGAAGAAGGACCGGTAGACCGAGTACCCGATCGGGTAGACCACGAGCGCGCCGAGCAGCACCAGGGCGGGCAGCAGGAAGACCGCCGCCAGGACTTTACGTGTGCCTGTCACGCTCTTGTGCGGCTTTCCGGCGGGGGGCGCCCCGTTGAGGGCGTCCCCCGCGACAGCGGAAGTCATCGCCGCGTCAGTTCTTGTACGCCTTGGCCGCGTCGGACTCCAGCTTCTGCTGGGTCCCCGCGATGTCCTTCGGGTTCTTCAGGAAGTCCTGGAGGTCCTTCCACTCGCCCTTGCCCGGCGTACCGCCGAAGGACTGCGGCGCCTGGTCCGACATGTCGAAGCGGATGTCGTCGCCCGCCGCGACCAGCGCCTTGGCGATGGTGCGCTGGACGTCATTGGGGTACGCCGACAGATCCAGGCCCTTGTTGGGCGAGACGAAGCCGCCGGAGCCCGCGGCGATCTTCGCCGCGTCCGTGGAGGCCAGCCAGGTCAGCAGCGCCTGCGCCCCCTTGGAGTCCTTGAGGATCACCGCGGCGTCGCCGCCGGTCACCACCGGCGCCTTGGCGCCCACCGCGGGGAACGGGAAGACCTTCGCGTCGGTCCCCACCTTCGCCTTGGTCTGCGCGATGTTGGTCTGCGCGAAGTCGCCCTCGAAGACCATCGCACCCTTGGGCTGGTCACCGCCGGTGAAGGTCTGGGTCACCGAGGCGGGGAACTCGGTCTGGAGCGCGCCGTCCGCACCGCCCGCGATGAGCGACGGCTTGCCGAAGAGCTGCGCGAGCGTCGTCAGCGCCGCCTTCACCGAGGGGTCCGTCCACTTGATCTTGTGCTGGGCCAGCTGGTCGTACTTCTCCGGGCCCGCCTGGGAGAGATAGACGTTCTCGAACCAGTCGGTCAGCGTCCAGCCGTCCGCTCCGCCCACCGAGACCGGGGTGACACCCGAGGCCGACACGGTCTCGGCCGTCTTGAGGAAGTCCGGCCAGGTCCTGGGCTCACTCGCCCCCGCGTTCTGCAGCGCCTTGGCGTTGTACCAGACCAGCGACTTGTTGGCGGCCTTGAAGTACACGCCGTACTGCTTGCCGCCGACCGCGCCGAGGTCCTTCCAGACCTGCGCGTAGTTCTTGTCCAGCTGTGCCTGCGCGTCCGGGCCCACCGGCTTCGCCCACTTCTTGGCCACGGCCTGGGTGATCGCGCCGACCTGCGGCATCATCGCCACGTCCGGCGGTGCGCCACCGGCGATCTTCGTCCCGAGGAAGTTGACGATCGGGTCCTGCGCGGGCACGAAGGTGACCGAGGCCCCGGTCCGCTTCTCGAACTCCTTGAGCACCTTGATGAAGTTCGCCTGCTCGGGGCCGGTCCAGACGGCGGCCACTTCGAGCTTCGTACCCTTCAGAGCGGGCAGCTCGACCCCGGACGCGGAGGCGCTGCTCTTTCCGGCGGGCTTGTCGCTCCCGGTGTCCTTCTTGCTGTCGCTGCCGCATCCCGCGGCCAGGACGAGCGAACCCGCGGCCAGCACCGCCAGAACGGTCCTGCGCGAACGCAGAACGGCGCCGCCCGAATGCGGACCCGAGTATGGAAAGGCTCTGCGTGAACGCAGAGCTGTGCCTGTAGTGCGCATCTGCCCCGACCTCTCCCGTGCGCGTACGGCTGACGCGCCCATGACATCGGCGACGCCGTCGCCCCGTGGGCACAGTCCTACGCCGGGTCACTCCGGGGCCGCAATACCGGACCGTGGTCCAAGTATCCGATCGTGATGGGCCTGTGACGTTACGTCAGGCATTCAGGGAGGGTATGGACATCGCGTCGACCGACCGCGCGGCCCGCTCCAGGGCGCTGGCCAGCAGTGCCAAGTCCGTTGGGCCATTGCCGAGTTCACGGACGGGGCGGCGGGCCGGCGGGTCGCCCATCCGCTCCCACTCCAGCGGGACGACGGTCGGCCGCAGTGTCGCCGTACGCGGAATACGGCCCGTCACCCGGCCGCCCTGGAACGGTGTCACGCCCCGGTCGGGGCGGCCCAGCCTGCCCCGGCCCGGCGCCGGGGCGTCCGGCGCGGGGGAGGACGGCGGGGCGTCGAGCACCACCCGCAGCCCGCTGACCCGGGCCAGCTCGGTGTCCGCCGTACGGTCCGGCCGTGCCGATGCGGCGATCAGGTGGACGCCGAGCCGCTCGCCTTCCCTGGCCACCGCGTCCAGCGCCCGGACGACCGAGCCCGCGGTGGGGCGCCCGGGGCTGCCGAGCGCCGGTGCGACCAGCGCGTCGAAGTCGTCGACGATCACCACGAGCCGGGGGAGCGGTGTGGGGCCGGGCATCGGGTCGGTGCGCGCTCCGGCCGGGCGCAGCCGCAGCGTGCCGCTGGTCGGTGACTCGATGTCGCCGCTCTGCTCTTCCTGGCCGGGCCGGCGCGGTCCCACCACCCGCTCCGCCACCGCCCGGGTCCGGTGCCACTCGGCGAAGCTGCCCGTGCCGAGCAGCTCGGCCCGGCGCTTCAGCTCGCCGCCGAGCGCCTGCGCGAACTCCCGCATCCGGACCGGGTCGGACGCCACCAGACAGGTCGAGGCGTGCGGCAGCTCCGTACAGGCCCGCAGGCCCTCGCCGCGCTCGCCGCCCGCCCCGTCGACCAGGATCAGCCCGAGCCGGTCCGGCCGGGCGGCTGCCGCCAGCGAGGCCGCGATGGCGCGCAGCAGCTCCGTACGGCCGCTGCCCGGCGGACCCTCGATGAGCAGATGCGGCCCCTCGGTGGCCAGGTCCACGGTGACCGGGCCGCGCGGCCCGGCGCCGAGCACGGCGGTCGTCTCGGCCGCGGCGGCCCAGCGGGCCATCAGCGATGCGGGCGTGGCGCGGGCCAGCCCCAGCTCGTCCAGGAGCCGGGACGAGGCGGGCAGCGCCGCGGCCTGCCGGGCGGGGGTGCCGGCCACCGACGCGTCGGCCCGCAGAGGTGCGAGCGCCCGGCCGAACCGCTCGGCCCAGGCCGCCGACACCGCGTCGACCACGGCGAACGTGCCACGGCTCGCGGACTGCCCGGCCGCCGCCGGATGGATTCCGCGCGCGGTACGCAGCAGCCGCAGCGCGGTGGCCACATCGCCGCTCAGCAGGGCGGCGGCCCCGCACTCGCGGAAGGCGAGCGAGGCGGCGCAGGCGGCTTCGTAGGTCGTTTCGAGCGGGGAGGCGGGGGAGGCCGCCGCGGTCTCCGCGAGACAGAGGACATGCACCCCGCAGGCGGCGCCCGCCGAGGCCAGCCGCGCGGTGGTCTCGCGCAGGGCGGCCGAGCCGGGGTCGCCGTCGACGATCAGCAGGGTGGCGGGGCCGTCGTACCGCTCGGCCGCCGCCGAGACCGCGCCCGGCTCGGCGGACGCCCAGCCCGTTCCCAGCGGGCCGTCGTCCAGCCGGCGCACCAGCTCGGCGGTACGGGCTGTCGCCTGTTCCCTGTCGTAGGCCAGCAGGAGCCGGCAGTCCTGGCCGTGTGCGGGCCGGACATGCGGCAGCCAGCCGAGCCAGCCCCAGTCGGACGTGCGCGCATCGAGGGAGCGCCCCCGGTCCGTACTGACCAGGACGATCTCCAGGTCCGTCGGCGGATGCAGCGCGGCGAGCTGGGCGACCGCCGAACGGGCCAGACCGGCCAGCCGCTCACGGGGCCCGGCCAGCCCGAGTGAACCGGCCTCGCGGAGCGAGACCGTCACGGGCACGGCAGGCACCACACCGCCCCCGCCGGGGCCGGTCCTGTCGGCGGTGCCGAGCCGGATGACGAGCGCCTCACGGTGGTCGGGGGCGCGCTCCCAGAGCCGGGGTCCCGGGCCCAGCGCGGTGAGCAGCAGGGCGGCCGGATCGGGCCAGGTGTCCGCGCCGGGCACCCCGGCCGCCGGGTCCTGCGGTGCGCCGGACGGGTCCGCGGACCTGCTGCCCGGCAGGGGCCTGTCGCGTACGGCGTCGGGCCGGCCGCCGGTGAGCCGCCTCGCCCAGGCCCCTATACCGCCCCGTCTGCGCGCGCCGTCGTCCGTCCCGGGGGCGCTTTGGGGGGCGGGGGCGCCGCTGCCGCGGGGGCCGGTCGGGTCGGTGCCGGTGCCGGTGCCGGTGCCGGTGGTGTGTGTGCCGGTCGTGTCGCCGCTGCCTGGGCCATGGGGGGCAGCGGTGGGGCCGGGGGCGATGGCACCCGTGCCGCCCGTGCCGTTCGTCCTGTTTGTGCTGTTCGGAGCGCTCCTGGGATCGGAGCGGCCGGTGCCGCGGGTGCGGCCGGTGTCGAAGCCGTCCTGTGCGCGTTCGTGGGTCTCCGCGCTCCGGTCGGGCCGCAGCCTGGTGCCGCGCGCGGGCGTGCCCTGGCGGCCCCGGGAGGCGAATTCGGCGTCCTGGGCGTAGGCCGCCGCGGCCTCGTCGTAGAGATTGCTGTAGGGGTCGTGCGGCCGCTGGGCACCGACCGTGCTGACGCGCCGCGAGCCCGGCCCGCCGCCACGGGAGGCGCCAGGAGCGCCGCCCTGTTCGGGTATCCGGGCCTCGGGGGAAGCGGCGGCGTCGCTCCCGGCCCCGGGGCCGGAATGGGGGAGGGCGCCGGGGCCGGGCCCCGTACGGGTGTCTGTGGGGCCGGTGGCCTGAGCGGGCACCGTCCCGTACCGGACCTCACCCGTCCCGTAACCGTTCGCACCGGGACCGGCACCGGGGCCCGCATCCGCTCCTGTACGCGTACCTGCACCCGCCGCCTGTCCGCCGCCCGCCGCCGGTCCGCCAACGGCCGCCGGTCCACTGCCCGCCGCCGGTCCGCCCGCTGCCGTACCGGCCGTTCCCGGGCCCGTCGGCGCAGGGGCCGTGCCGGCGCGGGCGACCCGCAGATGGCCTTCGCCGTCCGGGACGGCCGCGATCCCGTCCTGCGCTCCGCCGTCCGCCGTCGTGATCCGCAGCGCCGACTCACCGATCCGGAGCAGGGAGCCCGGTGTCATACGGACCGGGGCGGCGGCGACGCCCGAGCCGTCCAGCGTCGTGCCGTTGGTCGAGCCGAGGTCGGCGACCGTCACCCGGCCGTCCTGCTCCACCGTCACCGCGCAGTGCATGCGTGAGACGTCCGGGTCGTCCAGCGGGACATCCGCATCGGCGGAGCGGCCGATACGGATCTGTCCGCCGTGCAGCAGATGGACACCGCCCGCGTCCGGCCCGGCGACCACATGGAGCTGGGTGGCCGATCCGTCGCCCCGGTCGTCCCCATCGGCCGGGACCTGGAGCGAGAGCACCGCTCCGTCCACGAGCGGGGGCTCACCGAGGGCGGAGCGCTGCAGGTCGAGGCGGTGCCCGCCCGCGTACAGCACGACGCTTCCCGAACCCGTGCCCTCCGGGCCCGCGGCCGCCGTGGCGAGGCCGGACGCGACGGTGGCCAGCGCCGCCCCGGCCGGGGCGGTGACGAGCACGTCGCAGGAGCGCGCCTCGGACACGGAGCGGCCGCTGCGCGGCGCGAGGACGGTCAGCCGGATCTGCATAGCCGTCAGCGGTCCCTTCTGCGGAGGGTGCCTGGCAGGAGCCGCCCTGTGATCTCCCCCACCCGGCAGGTCGGCACGGATTCCCGGGCCCCCGGCCCCACAACTCCGTGCTGAAGGCATCCTCGCATCTGCCACTGACAACACGCCCGGCGGTCACGGCCAAGTGATCTTGAATGGTCGGCTCTGGACGTAAAAGTGCCTGGTTGGGATCGCGGCTGACCTGCCAGGAGGCGCAGGCGGGCGCACCGCGGCAACCATCGGGACGCTCCTGGCGTCTTGCCTTCGAACACAACTGGAACCAGTGGGAACCGGCTGGAGGCGTTGGACTCCAGCGGAAACACGGCTGGAAAAGGGCTGGAAGACGGCTGGAAACCGGCCGTCGACCGGCTGGAACCGGCCCCGGAACCCGATCCCGGCCACCGGCCGTCACAACCACCGGACGGAGCGGAAGCAGCTCCGGAAGATCATCGGCCGGTACCCCCATGAGCGGCACTAGAGTGGGGCGGACATCCGGGCGGGGGGCCGGTGGACCAGGCAAGGGACGACGATCACAGGGAGCGCATGACGTGCGGCCCGTAGGCAGCAAGTACCTGCTCGAGGAGCCGCTGGGACGCGGCGCCACGGGCACCGTCTGGCGTGCCAGCCAGCGGGAGACCGCAGGGGCCGAGGCGGCCGTCGCCGGTCAGCCCGGCGAGACCGTGGCGATCAAGGTCCTCAAGGAGGAGCTGGCGAGCGACCCGGACGTGGTGATGCGCTTCCTGCGGGAGCGCTCCGTCCTGCTGCGGCTGACCCACCCCAACATCGTGCGGACCAGGGACCTCGTCGTCGAGGGCGATCTCCTGGCGCTCGTCATGGACCTGATCGACGGCCCGGACCTGCACCGCTATCTTCGGGAGAACGGCCCGTTCAGCCCGGTCGCCGCCGCACTGCTCACCGCCCAGATCGCCGACGCACTGGCCGCCAGCCACGCGGACGGTGTCGTCCACCGCGACCTGAAGCCCGCGAACGTCCTGGTCAAGCAGGACGCCGACGGCCAGATGCACCCGATGCTCACCGACTTCGGCATCGCCCGCCTCGCGGACTCGCCCGGCCTGACCCGTACCCACGAGTTCGTCGGCACGCCCGCCTATGTCGCACCGGAGTCCGCCGAGGGCCGCCCGCAGACCTCCGCTGTCGACATCTACGGCGCGGGCATCCTGCTGTACGAACTGGTCACCGGACGGCCCCCGTTCGCGGGCGGCACGGCCCTCGAAGTCCTCCAGCGCCACCTCAACGAGGACCCGCGCAGGCCCACCACCGTCCCCGAGGCGCTCTGGACGGTCATAGAGCGCTGCCTCAGCAAGGACCCGGACCGCCGCCCCAGCGCGGAGAACCTGGCCCGCGGGCTGCGTACGGTCGCCGACGGCATCGGCGTCCGCGCCACGCCCGCGCAGGTCGCCGCCGCACTCGGGGTGGGCGCGCTGCTGGCACCGGACCCCGCGCCCGCGGAGGTGCCCGAGACGCCCGGCGCCGCCGACCCCACCCAGGTCCTGCCGAACAACGCCGGGGCGAACGCCGGGGCGTACGACCCCAACGCGCGCACCAGCGTGCTGCCCAGCACCGGCGCGCCCGGCCCGGACGGACGCCCGGGGCCCGGCGCCGCGGATCCGACCGCCGTGCTGCCGCCCGTGCCCGGCGGGGCCCAGGACTCCGAGCAGCCGCACCCCTGGCAGAGCCAGCTCAGCGCGGCCCGCGACCGCAACGAGCAGACCCAGGTGCAGTATCTGGCGCCGGAGCAGGACCCGCTGCGCCACCGGCCGCAGCGGCCCCAGCAGCCGCCGCAGTACCGGCAGCCCCAGCAGCAGTACCCGCCCCAGCAGCAGCGGTACGCACCCCAGCAGCAGCAGCAGCAGCAACAGCAGCCCCAGCAACAGCAGTACGCACCGCAGCGCCGGCCGCAGCAGCGCCCTCAGCAGCCGTACGAACCCCCGCAGCAGCCCCAGGCACGTGCCCCGCGCGAGCCCCGGCCGCCGCGGCAGCGCAGCGCCAACCCGATGAAGATCCCCGGCCTCGGCTGCCTCAAGGGCTGCCTCTTCATGGTCGTGATCCTCTTCGTCGGCTCCTGGCTGATCTGGGAACTGACCCCGCTGCAGCACTGGATCGGCACCTCCAAGAGCTTCCTCTCGGAGATCTCCGACGGGTACCACTCGGTCAAGGACTTCGTACAGGGGCTCGGCAGCTCCGGCGGAAACTGACAGCACGCGCGGGACGGCCGGGTCGGACAGTACGCACGGGACGGCCGGGTCGGACAGCACGCCGTACCCGGCCCCGGGTCGGTATTACCGGCCCGGCCCGGCCCGGCCCGGTCCGTGTACCGGACCCGGTCCGGATTACCGCCCCGGGGCCCGGTCTGTATACATGTCGACTTCCGCGAAATGAATTACCCCCGCAGAAGTGAGGGTTCCTGTCATCCGGGGCACGGAACACCCCGGCACCCGCGTATTTTGGGAGCCGGAGACCGCCCGGAGACCCTGCTTCCGTCCAGGGACGCAGCCCCGGGCCCGGTACAGCGCCAGCCGCTGAGGGAGCAGTCTTGGCACGGAAGATCGGCAGCCGGTACACCGCGCACCAGATCCTGGGGCGCGGGAGCGCGGGCACGGTGTGGCTGGGCGAGGGGCCGTCGGGCCCGGTCGCCGTCAAGCTGCTGCGTGAGGACCTCGCGGCCGACCAGGAGCTGGTCGGCCGCTTCGTACAGGAGCGCACCGCGCTGCTCGGCCTCGACCACCCGCACGTCGTCTCCGTACGCGACCTCGTCGTGGACGGCAACGACCTCGCCCTCGTCATGGACCTGGTCCGGGGCACCGACCTGCGCACCCGCCTCGACCGCGAGCGCCGCCTCAGCCCCGAGGCCGCCGTGGCCATCGTCGCGGACATCGCGGACGGTCTCGCCGCCGCGCACTCCGCGGGCGTCGTGCACCGCGACGTCAAGCCGGAGAACATCCTCCTGGACATGCAGGGCCCGCTCGGCCCCGGCGGTTCGCACCCGGCCCTGCTCACCGACTTCGGTGTCGCCAAGCTCATCGACGCCCCGCGCCGGGCGCTGCCCGCGAGCCCGGCCGGACCGGGCCGCCCCCAGGCTTCGAAGATCATCGGTACCCCCGACTACCTCGCCCCCGAGATCATCGAGGGCCTGCCGCCGCGCGCCTCCGTCGACATCTACGCCCTGGCGACGGTCCTCTACGAACTCCTCGCGGGCTTCACCCCCTTCGGCGGCGGACACCCCGGCGCGGTCCTGCGCCGCCATGTCACCGAGACCGTCGTACCGCTGCCCGGCATCCCCGACGACCTCTGGCAGCTGCTGGTCCAGTGCCTCGCGAAGGCCCCGGCGTCCCGGCTGCGCGCGTCCGAGCTGGGCGAGCGGCTGCGCGCGCAGCTCCCGCACCTCGCGGGCATCCCGCCGCTCGATGTGGACGAGCCCGATGAAGCGGAGCCGGGGGAGCAGCCTCAGGAGGGGACGGCGTACGAACCGTCCCCGCCCACCGAGGGCCGCCGCCGCGGCGCGGTCCCGCTCGTCCCCGGCTCATCGGCCGACTCCAACCGGGACACCCATACGAGCATGCGTGTCCCGGCCCCCGACGAACTGGCGGGCGGCCCCCTGGGCACGGCCCGCGCGCCCCGCTCCCCGAGCAGGCCCGGCTCGGCCCGCCACCGCTCCACCGCCGAGGCGGTGCGCAAGCGCCGTATCAAGCTGGGCGCCGCCGCCCTGGTCGTCGCCGCCGCGGTGGGCGTCGGCGGCTGGCTGGCCACATCGTCGGGCGACGACGGCGGACGGGCCCCGCAGGACAGCCACCAGTCGGCGCCGTCCGGCCCGTAGCGGCGCGGGAGGCAGCCCGATCGCAAGGGCCGGGGACCGCCCCCGCTCCAAGCCGTTACGCTGGTGGCGTGGCAGTCGTCGATGTATCCGAAGAGCTGAAGTCCCTCTCCTCGACCATGGGGTCGATCGAGGCCGTCCTGGACCTCGACAAGCTGAGGGCCGATATCGCCGTGCTGGAGGAGCAGGCCGCGGCGCCGTCCCTGTGGGACGACCCGGAAGAGGCCCAGAAGATCACCAGCAAGCTTTCCCACCTGCAGGCCGAGGTCCGCAAGACGGCGACGCTGCGCGGGCGGATCGACGACCTGGGTGTGCTCTTCGAGCTCGCCGAGGCCGAGGACGACGCCGACACCTTCGCCGAGGCCGAGTCGGAGCTGGAGGCCGTGCGCAAGGCGCTCGACGAGATGGAGGTCCGCACCCTCCTCTCCGGCGAGTACGACGCCCGTGAGGCGCTCGTCAACATCCGCGCGGAGGCCGGCGGCGTCGACGCGGCGGACTTCGCCGAACAGCTCCAGCGCATGTACCTCCGCTGGTCCGAGCGGCACGGCTACGGCACCGAGGTCTACGAGACGTCGTACGCGGAGGAGGCCGGCATCAAGTCGACCACCTTCGTCGTGAAGGCGCCGTACGCGTACGGCACGCTCTCGGTCGAGCAGGGCACCCACCGGCTGGTCCGTATCTCGCCCTTCGACAACCAGGGGCGCCGCCAGACGTCCTTCGCGGGTGTCGAGGTGCTCCCGGTGGTGGAGAAGACCGACCACGTCGAGATCGACGAGACCGAGCTGCGCGTGGACGTCTACCGCGCCTCGGGCCCCGGCGGCCAGGGCGTCAACACCACGGACTCCGCGGTCCGGCTGACCCACATCCCCACCGGCATCGTCGTCTCCTGCCAGAACGAGCGCTCGCAGATCCAGAACAAGGCCAGCGCGATGAACGTGCTGCAGGCCAAGCTCCTGGAGCGCCGCCGCCAGGAGGAGCAGGCGCTGATGGACTCGCTCAAGGGCGACGGCGGCAACTCCTGGGGCAACCAGATGCGTTCGTACGTCCTGCACCCGTACCAGATGGTCAAGGACCTGCGTACGGAGTACGAGGTCGGCAACCCGCAGTCGGTGCTCGACGGTGAGATCGACGGCTTCCTCGAAGCCGGAATTCGCTGGCGCAAGCAGCAGGAGAAGTAGACCGCCTCTCCGGCGCCGTCGAACCAGCGCTTTATCGACATGGTGAGTAGGGGAACTGCCGTCCTGGAGACGGTAGTTCCCCTACTGCGTCACAGTCGTATTCCCGTACGCCGGGCAAGTCACTGCATTTCAGGCATCGCGCCCGCAACGGCCTTGACGCGCTTCTTAAAACTCGGAAAAGTGACACGCGGCATGCGTAATTCTGGGGCGCGTGTGATCGGGGGGACGGACCACATGACCCCTACGGCCTGCCTGCCCCGTGCGCTGCACCATTGACAATGAAGCTACTGGGGGTAGCAGCCAGATGACCAAGAAGACGCGGATTCGCGTAGCGCGCATAGCTGCAGGCGCAGTGATCGCCGCAGGCGCTTCGCTGACCGCCGCGGGCGCGGCACAGGCCGCGGATATCAACCTTCCCGGCCTTTCGATCCACACCGGTGGCGACGACGACGGCGACAACGGCGGTGGCGGCGACTGCTCGCCGCTCGACCCGACCTGCACGCCCGGTGGCACCAGCGGTGACCAGTCCGGCGGTAATGCCGCGGGTGGTGACGAGTCCGGTGGCAACGCTGCGGGTGGTGACCAGTCGGGCGGTAACGCTGCGGGTGGTGACGAGTCCGGTGGCAACGCTGCCGGTGGTGACCAGTCGGGCGGTAACGCCGCGGGTGGTGACGAGTCCGGCGGTAACGCTGCCGGTGGTGACGAGTCCGGCGGTAACGCTGCCGGTGGTGACCAGTCGGGCGGTAACGCTGCGGGTGGTGACGAGTCCGGTGGCAACGCTGCCGGTGGCGACCAGTCCGGTGGCAACGCCACGGGCGGTGACACGAGCGGCGGCGACCAGTCCGGTGGCTCGTCCACCAGCGGCTCGACCACGGGCGGCGGCGACAACGGCGGTAACTCCGGCTCCACCGGCGGCGGCCACCACGGCGGCACCTCCGGCTCCGCCAGCAACGGCTCCTCGTCGACCGGCGGTTCCTCCACGGGCGGTTCCACGACCGGCGGTTCCGTCACCGGCACCCAGCCCGACAACATCGGCTCCCAGCCGGTCGAGCAGGGCAAGCCCAAGCAGGAACTCGCCGAGACCGGTGCGGGTGAGACCACGTTCCTGATCATCGGTGCGGCCACGATGATCGCCGGCGGCATCGGCTTCCGTATGCTGCCGCGTCTCGCCGGCCGTGGCGGAAACCTCGCCTGACGTCCAGCGCGTACGAGGAAGGGCCCCGGATTCCGAACGGAACCCGGGGCCCTTCCCCATGCTCGGTGAAGCTCTCGGATGCCCGGTGAAGCTCTCGGACGATCCGGCGGCTCTCAGACGGCCTGATGCGCCAGCAGGGCCACCGCGGCCATCAGCACGATCAGCGCACCGATCAGCACCAGCGGGTGCACTCCGCCGAAGGGGCCTTCCTGCTGCTGGAGGCGCTCCCTGCTGGCCCGGCAGACCTGGCAGCGGCCCTCACTGACAGGGGACGCGCAATGGGCGCACACCAATCGGTCGTAGGTCATGCGCACTCCTCCCATGCGGCGGAGCCGTTCCACGCGCTGTCACTCCCGACAACGCCCGGCGAACCGCAACTGTTCCCCTTACCACTGTGCCAGCTTCCGCGCGTTTCGGCGCGCCCCGCCTGATTCCGCCCGGTCCGTACCCGGGGCCAACGCGGACATACCACGCATCGGCGGATGCTGCATGCGGGCGCACTCCGGCTTCGCGTAATGTCACGCTCACCTATTCCCGGCCGACGTGGTGCACTCGTGATCCGATTCGACAACGTCTCCAAGACCTACCCCAAGCAGAACCGCCCCGCCCTGCGGGATGTCTCCCTTGAGATCGAGAAGGGAGAGTTCGTCTTCCTGGTGGGTTCATCCGGCTCGGGCAAGTCGACTTTTCTGAGGCTCGTCCTGCGCGAGGAGCGCACCAGCCACGGCATGGTGCACGTCCTCGGCAAGGACCTCGCGCGCCTGTCGAACTGGAAGGTGCCGCAGATGCGCCGCCAGCTCGGCACGGTCTTCCAGGACTTCCGGCTGCTGCCGAACAAGACCGTCGCGGAGAACGTCGCGTTCGCGCAGGAGGTCATCGGCAAGCCGCGCGGAGAGATCCGCAAGGCCGTCCCCCAGGTCCTCGACCTCGTCGGCCTCGGCGGCAAGGAGGACCGGATGCCCGGTGAACTCTCCGGTGGTGAACAGCAGCGCGTGGCCATCGCGCGCGCCTTCGTCAACCGCCCCATGCTGCTGATCGCGGACGAGCCGACCGGCAACCTCGACCCGCAGACCTCCGTCGGCATCATGAAGCTGCTGGACCGGATCAACCGCACCGGTACCACCGTGGTGATGGCCACTCACGACCAGCAGATCGTCGACCAGATGCGCAAGCGCGTCATTGAACTTGAGAAGGGCCGTCTCGTACGCGACCAGTCGCGCGGCGTCTACGGCTACCAGCACTGAAAGGACGCCATGCGCGCCCAGTTCGTCCTGTCGGAGATCGGCGTGGGTCTCCGCCGCAATCTCACGATGACCTTCGCGGTCATCGTCTCCGTCGCCCTGTCCCTCGCCCTGTTCGGTGGCTCGCTGCTCATGCGCGACCAGGTGAACACGATGAAGGGCTACTGGTACGACAAGGTCAACGTCTCGATCTTCCTCTGCTCCAAGGGTGATGTGGAATCCACCCCGAAGTGCGCCAAGGGTCCGGTGACCGAGGAGCAGAAGAAGTCGATAGAGACCGATCTCAACAAGATGACCGACCTGGTCCAGAAGGTCAGTTACGAGAGCACAGACGAGGCGTACAAGCACTACCAGCAGGAGTTCAAGGGCGCCCCGATGACGGGCTCCATCACGCCGGACCAGCTCCAGTCGTCGTTCCGCGTCAAGCTCAAGGACCCCACCAAGTACAAGGTGATCGCCACCGCGTTCGCCGGCCGGGACGGTGTCATGACCGTCCAGGACCAGCGCGGCATCCTGGAGAACCTCTTCGCGCTCCTCAACGGCATGAATGTGGCCGCGCTCTGTGTGATGGCCCTGATGCTCGTGATCGCGCTGATGCTGATCGTCAACACCGTGCGGGTGTCGGCGTTCAGCCGCAGACGCGAGACCGGGATCATGCGCCTGGTGGGCGCGTCCAGCTTCTACATCCAGATGCCGTTCATCATGGAGGCCGCGTTCGCCGGTCTGCTGGGCGGACTCGTGGCCTGCGGAATGCTGCTCGTCGGCCGCTACTTCCTGATCGACCACGGCCTCGCCCTGCACGAGAAGCTGAACCTGATCGACTTCATCGGCTGGGACGCCGTGCTGTCGAAACTGCCGCTGGTGCTCGCGATCGGGCTGCTGATGCCCGCACTCGCCGCTCTCTTCGCGTTGCGCAAGTACCTGAAGGTGTGAGACACGCCCTGTGTGCCGCGGGGTGAACGCCCCATACGGCACACGGGCGTCGGTCTACAGTGGTCGCCATGTCAGGCCCGGAATTCGTCGAGCCGCCCCGCAGCCTTCGCCGCGGGGCGGCTCTGACGTTGGTCTTCGTGAGCGTTCTCGCCACGGCTGCGGCCACCAACTCCCTGCCCGGCGACGGGCATACGCCGCGCCCGGCCCGTACCGGCAGCGCCGCGTCCACCGTCGACGGCGCCGAACTCGCCAGGGCCGCTTCGGATGCGGTCGCCGACGGCAAGTCCGGTACGAAGGCCGCCGAGGGGATAGTCAGCCGCAGCGGCGACCGCTGGGGCGCCGTGTACGACCGGAGCGGCTACGAGCAGTTCGAGGACGCCCTCGACGGCGAGTACACCGGCGTCGGCCTGTGGGCCAGGCGCGGCCGGGACGGCCGCATCGAGGTGGCCAGGGTCCAGCCCGGCGGCCCGGCCGCGCGGGCCGGACTGCGCGCCGGCGACCTGCTCCGTACGATCGACGGCCGCCAGGTCGGCACCCGGCCGGTCACCGATGTGCTCTCGCAGCTGCGCGGCGGCGACCGCGCGTCCGTCCCCGGTACGCCGGTGGTCGTCGGCGTACGGCGCGGAGACGACACCGTGACGAGGACCCTGCACCGGGCCAGGCTCACCACCGACCCGGTCACCGTGACACGGCTGCCGGGCCGGGCGACCCGGATCAAGGTCACCGCCTTCACCAGGGGCTCCGGAGCCCGGGTGCGGGAGGCCGTACGGGCGGCTCCGGCGGGTGGCGGCATCCTGCTGGACCTGCGGGGGAACAGCGGCGGCCTGGTCGCCGAGGCCACCACGGCCGCCTCCGCGCTCCTGGACGGCGGTCTGGTCGCCACGTACGACGTGCACGGCGCACAGCGCGCCCTCTACGCACAGCGGGGCGGCGACACGGGCCGGCCGCTGGTCGTCCTGATCGACGGCGGCACGATGAGCGCGGCCGAGCTGCTCACCGGGGCCCTCCAGGACCGTGGCCGGGCGGTCACGGTCGGTTCCCGCACCTTCGGCAAGGGCTCGGTCCAGATGCCGAGCGCGCTGCCCGGCGGCTCAGTGGCGGAGCTCACCGTCGGCCACTACCGCACACCGGCGGGCCGCAGCGTGGACGGCCGGGGCATCACCCCGGACGTGACAGCGGGCGACCGGGCCGAGGCGCGGGCGGAGACAGTATTGAGTGGCCTCGGGGGAGGGGCGTAGTGCGAAAATGGACGCACTATGGCTAAGGAAACCGGGCGGAAGATGATCGCCCAGCACAAGAAGGCACGGCACGACTACCTGATCCTCGACACATACGAGTGCGGGCTGGTCCTGACCGGTACCGAGGTGAAGTCGCTGCGGATGGGCCGGGCGTCGCTGGTCGACGGCTTCGTCCAGATCGACAACCACGAGGCCTGGCTGCACAACGTGCATGTACCGGAGTACACGCAGGGCACCTGGACCAACCACAGCGCGCGCCGGAAGCGGAAGCTGCTGATGCACCGCATGGAGATCGACAAGCTGGAGTCGAAGTCCCAGGAGTCGGGCCACACGATCGTGCCCCTGGCGCTGTACTTCAAGGACGGCCGGGCCAAGGTCGAGATCGCGCTGGCGAAGGGCAAGAAGGAGTACGACAAGCGGCAGACTCTCCGCGAGAAGCAGGACCGCCGCGAGACGGACCGGGCGATCTCGGCGGCCCGCAGGAAGCAGCGCGCCTGACCGGCCCCGCGGGGACGTGGACCTGGCGGGGACGCCGACCTGCGGGGAATACAGTGGCACCGCCGTACGTTGGTCACGTACGATGGCACTGCACCCCACGGGGCGCGGTACCACCTTGAAAAATCAACATGGGGATGATCGGTTTCGACAGCGGCTGTTGAAGCAGGGGAAGCGAGCCGAGGAAGCGGCAATGATCTCGTAAACCATATGTCGCAAAAAATAATCGCCAATTCTAAGCGCGATTCCCAGTCCTTCGCCCTCGCTGCCTAATAAGCAGTGACTGAAGGACCCTAAATGGGTGTCAGCCCGGGGAAGTTCCCGACCCGGATCCTGGCATAAGCTAGGGAACTAAACCACTGGTCCCGGTCACGGGGATCAGTGGGAAACCAAACAGTGACTGGGCCTGTCGGAGACTTGTTCGCGAGATCTCCGGGGCCGAGAAAATCGCAGCGAACTGCGCTCGGAGAAGCCCTGGTCCGGCACCGTTGGACGCGGGTTCGATTCCCGCCATCTCCACCACCCCATGTGTGGCTCATGCCCTGCCGGATTGTTCCGGTGGGGCATGAGCCTTTTTCTGTGTGTCGTGTGGCCGGGCAGTGGCCGCCGGGACGTCCCGGCGG
>NZ_JBSHBW010000028.1:0-50174 GCF_053612185.1 Streptomyces sp. NPDC054757 | reverse complement strand
CCCAACCCCCCCCCCCCTGGGGGGGCCCGGCCCGGCCGGCTTTGGCCGGGGGGGGATTGCGCATTTTTGGGGGGGGGGGGGGCCGGGGCGGGGGCCGCCGGGACGTCCCGGCGGCCACTGCCCGAGTCTCCGGGCGCTACTCGGTGACGCGCAGCGCGCCCGACGGGCAGAGCATGCCGGCCTCGCGTGCTGTGGCGTGGGTCTCCGGAGACGGGTCCGGGGTCAGTACCGTCACCACGCCGTCGTCGTCCTGGTCGAAGACCTCCGGCGCGGTGAGTGCGCACAGGCCCGCTCCCACGCAGACCTCGCGGTCGGCCGTCACGCGCATGGTTGCTCCTTTCGCCGTGGTCACCAGATGACCGGGAGTTCGTTGACGCCCTGGATCGTGGTGCCAGGGCGCAGGGTCAGGCTTTCCACCGGTACCGCGAGCCGCAGGTTCGGCAGGCGGTCGAACAGCGCCGTGAGGATGATCTCCAGTTCGAGGCGGGCCAGGTTCTGGCCGAGGCACTGGTGCACCCCGTAGCCGAACGCCAGATGGTGGCGTGCCTGGCGGTGGATGTCGAAGGTGTCCGGGTCGGAGAAGACCGAACTGTCTCGGTTGGCGATGGAGTTGGTGACGATGACACCCTCGCCCGCCCGTATGAGCTGTCCGTCGACATCGATGTCAGCGGTTGCGATGCGGGCCCCGGCGATGTCCGCGATCGCCAGATAGCGCAGCAGTTCCTCCACCGCGCCCGGCACCAGCGAAGGGTCGGCGCGCAACTCGGCGTACTGGTCGGGGTGTTCGAGCAGGGTGATGACGCTGAGCGATGTCATCGACGCGGTTGTCTCATGGCCGGCCACCAGCAGCAGGATCGCGGTCGCCACCAGTTCGTCGCGGTCGATCGTGCCCTTCTCCAGCTGTTCCGTGACCAGGGTGCTCAGCAGGCCGGGTCCGGGGTTGCCGCGCAGGGACTCGATCAGGCCGCCCAGATACTCCTCCAGTTCGTCCCGGGCGGCCAGCGAACCCGCCGCGTCCGGGGACTGGATGAGCCGCCTGCTGGCGTCCTGGAAGGCGTCGTGATCGGCGTAGGGCACACCGAGCATCCGGCAGATCACCATGGACGGCACGGGCAGCGCGAACTGGCTGACGAGGTCGGCGGGCGAGCCGGAGGCGATCATGTCGTCCAGGAAGCCGTGCACGATCTGCTCGATGTCGGCCCGCATGCCCTTGATGCGCCGGACCGTGAAATCGCTGATGGTCATCCGGCGCTTGGACCCGTGCTCCGGCGGGTCCATGCCGATGAAGGCCGCCTGGCGTTCCCGGAAGCCCATCACTCGCTCGGACGTCGCGGGGAACGCGTCCTTGGCCCGGTCGGACGACAGCCGGGGGTCGGACAGCAGCTTCCGCGCCGTCTCGTACCCGGTCACCAGCCAGGCCGGCCGTCCGTCGTAGAGGGTCACCTGCTGCAGTGACCCCTCGCGGTCCCGCAGCTCCTTGTACTGATCGGGCAGGTGGTAGGGACAGGTGCGGTCGCTGGGATAGGCGGGGGCGCCTGAAGGGGGCGTCGTAACGGTCTCGGTCATCGTTCCCTCGATGTGCTCGACGCTTAAAGAACGGTCCGTTCTCTAAAGGGAGGCTAGGCTGGCCGCCTTGAGGTCCACAACGGGTGTTTCGACAAATGGCCGGGAGTCATGCTTCCAACCCACGGAGATGCGCCGGACCGGCCGACCGGTGACCACCGCAGAAATCCTCGCCGCCGGGGCGAGGAGCTGGAGAACGCCATCCTGGCCGCCACCGTCGAGGAACTGGCCGAGGTCGGTTACGCCGGACTGACGATGGAACGGGTGGCGGCGCGGGCCCGCACCGGCAAGGCCACCCTGTACCGGCGGTGGTCGGGGCGTGCGGAACTCGTCATCGACGCCTGCGCGGCCCACCGCCTGTACGAGACCGATCTGCCCGACACCGGTGCCCTGCGCACCGATGTCCTCGCCGCGCTACGGCAGGTCTCCGCCAAGATGGCCTCCTCGCACGGCGACATCCTGCGCGGTCTGCTGACCGAGGCCATGCACGATCCGGAATTCGCCCGGCTGGTCCGCGAACGCGTCCAGGGCGCAGGCCCGGGGCCGATCCAGGGAGTGCTGTGGCGCGCTGTGGCACGTGGCGAGATCGAGCCGTGGGTTCCGGCATCGCGGCGTGCCACGGTGGCGATCGATCTGCTCCGCAACCACTTCCTGCTCTTCGGGGCCCCGATCCCGGAGGACGTCATCGGTGAGATCGTCGACGACGTCTACCTGCCGCTGCTCTTCGCTCCGCCGCGTACTTTTCCGGCCCCGCCGCCGGAGGCCACCGCCGGGGGCGCTTAGCCGCAGGGGCGGGGTGTTCAGCCGGTCCGGCCGGGTCGTCCCGGCCCGCCGTCCCGCTGGAAGACCGCCGACAGCAGGAGCGCGACGGCTGCCGCCGATGTGGGGACCGCGTACCCGGCGGTGGGGCTCAGGTGCTCCACGATCCATCCCGCCGTCGCAGACCCCGTGGCGATGCCGCCCAGGAGCGCGGTGACGGACAGAGTCATCCCCTCGTTCAACTGGCCCTGCGGCGTGATGCGTTGGACCAGGGTCATACCGGTCACCATGGTCGGTGCGGTGGCCGCGCCCGCCAGCAGCAGGGTGGCCGACAAGGCGAGCAGGGAGCCGGTCGCCGATGCCGCGACGAGCGGGCCTGCCATCAGCAGCGTCATGGCGGCGAGGCACCCGAGCAGGCGCCGGCGTACGTGCGGCGCCGGGCGCACCGATCCGTAGAGCAGCCCCGCGACGCACGAACCGGCCGCCTGGAGTCCGAGTACCGCTCCCGCCGCCGCACGGTGTCCCTGTGCGTCGGCGAAGGCGAGTGTGGTGACCTCCATGGCACCGAACACCGCGCCGGTCGCGAGGAAGACGGCGATCAGGGGCGGGAATCCGGGGGCGCGCAGCGGTGAGCGGGTCGTGGTCGTACGGGGGGCCGCGGGCGGTTCCGTCGCGCGCTGGGCGGCGAAGATCAGTACCCCCGTGACCAGGAGGAACGCTCCCACCAGGGTGCCCGCCTCGGGGAAGAGTGACGAGCAGAGGAACGCGGCCGCCACCGGGCCGAGCATGAAGCAGAGTTCGTCCACGGCCTGTTCGAAGGAGTTGGCGGTGTGCAGGGCGGCCGGGTCCCCGCGGTGCAGATGCGACCAGCGGGCCCGGGACATCCCGCCGGTGTTGGGGGTGGTCGCGGTGGCGGCGTAGGCGGCGTAGAGCGTCCAGTCGGGTGCGCCGTACCGCACACAGAGCAGCAGGGCCAGCGAGCCGAGCGCCGCGAGCAGCGTGGCGGGTACGGCGATCCTGGCCTGGCCGTAACGGTCGACCAGGCGCGCCGTCCACGGGCCGACGACCGCGGTGGCGGCGAGGCCGGTGGCGGTGACGGTACCGGCGAGCGCGTACGAGCCGCGGGAGCCGGCGATCATGACCACGGCGCTGACGCTGAACATCCCCATCGGGAGCCGGGCCAGGAGGTTGCCCGCGGTGAAGGCGCGGGCGCCGGGGGTGGCCAGCAGCCTGCGGTACGGGGCGAGCGCACCCTCGGTCGCGGGTTCGCTCGCGGGTTCGCTCCCGGTGCGGGGGGCGGGCGAGGGGGCGGTGGGGGGTGCGTCGGGGGTGGGCTTGTCGGTGGTGGGTGCGGGCCCGCCGGGGGTGGATGCGCCGGTGGCCGGTGCGGGCTCATGGGTGGTGGGTGCGTCCGTGGCGGGTGCGGGGCCATCGGTGGTGGGGGCGGTGGCGGTGGGGGTGGGGCTCTCGGTGGTGGGGGCGGTGGCGGTGGGGGCTTGGGTGCGGGTGGTTTCCGGCTCCATGGGTGTCAGCCTCCCGGGCCCGGCGTGACGTGGTCCAACACCTGTTCGGGCCCGATTGACGCGGTCGCGTTGTAAATTCGGCGGATGCCCCAGCGCCTTCCGGACATCGCACCCCGTCTGCTGCGTGCCTTCGTCGCCGTCGCGGAGGATCTGCACTTCACCCGCGCCGCCGCCCGGCTCTATGTGGCGCAGCAGGCGCTGAGCCGTGATGTGCGGCGGGTGGAGCGGGAGTTGGGGGCCGAGCTGTTCGTCAGGACCACCCGGCAGGTGTCGCTCACGGCCGACGGGGCGCGGTTGCTGCCGTACGCCCGGCGGGTGCTCGCGGCGTACGACGAGCTGGCGGCGGCCTGGACCCCTGACGGGCGCCCCCTGCTGGTCGATGTGGGTGCCCCGGTCAGTACGGCCTCCCGGTTGCTGGCGCGGGCCCGGGAGATGGCGCCCGACGTCGAGTTCGTGGCCCGCTTTCACAGCGGTCTGACCGGGGCGGCGGCGGAGATCGTGGCGGGGCGGCTCGATGTCTCGGCCGGCCGGGTCGCCGGTCTTCCGCCGGAGGTGCTGGACCTGCTCGACCACCGGCCGGTCCGGTTCGAACGGATGGCGGTCCTGCTGCCGGCCGAGCACCCTCTCGCCCCCCTCGACGAGGTGCCGCTGACCGCGCTGGCGGGGGAGACGCTCTATGCGGCGGCGGGAAACCGGGCCACGGCGGAGTGGACCGATCTGGCGGAGCGGCTGTTCGCCGGCCGGGGCATCGTCCTGGCCGAGCCGTTCCCGGAGATCGACGGTGCGGAGGAGTTCGCGCGGGTGATTCGCAAACGCCGCTGGTCGGTGCTGGCGAGTACGGAGTTCATCGGGGTCCCGGGCATGGTGCTGCGCCCGCTGGTCGGTCCTGTACCGCTCTCGCCGATCTCGCTCGTCTGGCGAAAATCCTTGCGACACGCGGGACTTCGTGCGCTCCATCGGGCGATCGACGAGGGGGTGGCCGCCCATGACTGGCTGGACCTGCCTGCCGGGGCGTGGCTTCCTGCTGTGGACATGGCGATGAGTGGGCAGATCAGGGGCCCATATGAGCAACTGTGAACAAGCGTCCTGAAGTGGCTTGAACCTGCGCTAGATTCGCCCACCGGACGCAGCCAGCAGGGGGCGCTCGGACCTGAGTGGGGACTCGGTCCGGCGGTATCCGTCCGGTCAATGACGCGCAGTGAAACGACCTTGGGGGGATGTGTGGACCGTGGTGGAAAAATGGCGAGAAGGCGCCCGTTTCGGGCAGATGTATGAGCCGCCGGACGTGACCGTTCAACTCGACTGCCTGGGGCGGGAGGTGGCGGGCGGCGGTCCGGGCGGGACACCCCGGCCGGGCGGGCCTACCGGGCCGAACAGACCTCCGGGGCCGGGCGGTTCTCCCAGGTCCGGGGAGTCCGCCAGGCCCGGCGAGCCCTCGGGCCGGCCCTCCGCAGCAGGAGGTGTGGCGCCCGGGGTGGGAGGTGTGCCACCTGGACCGGGTGGTTCCGCCGGCTCGGAGCGGGGGGATTCGGCCCCGGCCGCCGACCGTCCCGTCTTTGTGGACGCCAGTGGCCGCCGGGGCCGTCAGTACCGCCGTATCGGCTGGCTCATCGCCCTGGCCTGCGCCTCCTACGCGGTACTGCTGGTGGCCACCGTCGTCGGCGGGGACTCCACCGCCCCCTGGCTGCTGATCCCGGGGCCCGCCCACGGGAAGAAGGCGGAGACCGGCAGAGATCCGGCCACGCATGCGGCGTCCCCGGCGCCGGGGGTACGGGACCCGGGAGCAACACCGGCACCCGTACCGGTGAACGTCGCCTCCGCCGGGGCACCGGAACCGGCCACCGCGGTCTCCCCCGGGGTACGGGTCACGCCCGCGCCCCCCGGCACCGGAAGCGCCCGCCAGGGCGGCGCCGCCGAGTCCGGTACGTCCAGTACATCCGCACCGCCCGTCCGCGCCCCCGGCGCGGGCTCAGCGGATCCGGCGCCCGTGGTGTCCGCTCCGCCGTCCGGGGGCGGCCACTCACCGTCTCCGGCCGCACCGGCCCCCTCGGCCGGCCCGAGCGCGCCGAACTGGCCCGAGCCGTCCGCACCCGCAGAGAGCGCACCGTAAGCCATGAGAACCGTCCGACGGCCGAGTGCCGCCCGGCCCGCCCGGTTCAGGCCGCCCATGCGGTACCTCCTGCCGCTGCTCCTGCTCCTCGCGCTCTTCGGCATGCTGGTGATGCGCGGTTATGTGCACAGCGAGATCGTCGCGGACCACCGGGTCAGACCGCCGGCCCCGACCGGTGACGTGCCCGGCCACATCCTCGACGGCGGTCCGGTCATCGACGCCCGTGGCAAGGGGGAACCCACCAGCCTGCGCATCCCCGACCACCGGATCGTCCTGACCTTCGACGACGGACCCGACCCGGAGTGGACCCCGAAGGTGCTCGACGAGCTGAGGAAGTACCACGCACACGCCGTCTTCTTCGTCACCGGCACCATGGCCTCCCGCTACCCGGCCCTGGTCAGGCGGATGGTCGAGGAGGGCCACGAGGTCGGCGTGCACACCTTCGACCACCCCGACCTCTCGTACCAGTCGAAGAGCCGTATCGACCGGGAGCTCTCCCAGACCCAGCTGGCCCTGGCGGGCGCGGCCGGTATCCGCTCCTCGCTCTTCCGGCCGCCCTACTCGTCGTTCGCCGACGCGCTGGACGACAAGAACTGGCCGGTCGTGAAGTACATCGGAAGCCGTGGCTACATCACGGTGCTCGACTCCGTCGACAGCGAGGACTGGCAGCGGCCCGGCGTCCCCACGATTCTGCGCAATGCCGCTCCGCACGGCGGCCGGGGCGCGATCGTCCTCATGCACGACTCGGGCGGGAACCGCGCGCAGACCGTGGCGGCGCTCGGCCGCTATCTTCCCGAACTCCAGCGCAGGGGTTACGAGTTCAGCAGCCTCACCGATGCCCTGGGCGCCCCTTCGTCGCAGACCCCGGTCAGCGGCGCCGAGCTGTGGCGCGGCAAGGCGTTCGTCTTCGCGGTCGGGCTCTCCGACGAGGTCTCCGGCATCCTGATCGGCTGCCTCGCCGTCGTCGGCGTGCTGGTGTTCGCCCGCTTCGGGCTGATGCTCGTGCTCTCCTTCGTCCATGCCCGCAGGGTCCGCGCACCGGGCTTCCGCTGGGGCGAGCCGGTCACCGAACCGGTGTCGGTGCTCGTCCCCGCGTACAACGAGGCCGCCTGCATCGTCAGTACGGTCCGCTCGCTGGCCGGAAGTGACCACCCCGTCGAGGTCGTCGTCATCGACGACGGCTCGTCGGACGGTACGGCGGAGCTGGTGGAGGCGGAGCGGCTGCCCGGTGTCCGGGTGGTGCGCCGCCACAACGCGGGGAAGGCCGCCGCGCTCAACACCGGCATCGCGCACGCCCGGCACGACCTCATCGTGATGATGGACGGCGACACCGTCTTCGAAGCGGCCACCGTGCGCGAACTGGTGCAGCCCTTCGGCGACCCGGCGGTCGGCGCGGTCGCCGGGAACGCCAAGGTCGGCAACAGGGACGGCCTCATCGGTGCCTGGCAGCACATCGAGTATGTGATGGGCTTCAACCTGGACCGCCGGATGTACGACGTCCTGGGCTGTATGCCCACCATCCCGGGGGCCGTCGGCGCCTTCCGCAGGACGGCGCTCGACGGAGCCGGCGGGCTGAGCGAGGACACCCTCGCCGAGGACACCGCTCACGATGGCCCTGCACCGCGACGGCTGGCGCGTGGTCTACGCGGAGAACGCCCGCGCCTGGACCGAGGCGCCCGAGAGCGTCCAGCAGCTCTGGTCGCAGCGCTACCGCTGGTCGTACGGGACGATGCAGGCGATCTGGAAGCACCGCCGCGCACTGGTCGAGCGGGGCCCGTCCGGGCGGTTCGGCCGGATCGGCCTGCCGCTGGTCGCGCTCTTCATGGTGCTGGCGCCGCTGCTGGCCCCGCTCATCGATGTCTTCCTGCTGTACGGGCTGATCTTCGGCCCCACCGAGAAGACCGTGCTCGCCTGGCTGGCCGTCCTCTCGGTGCAGGCGGTGTGCGCCGGGTACGCGTTCCGGCTCGACCGCGAACGGATGCGGCACCTGGTCTCGCTGCCGCTCCAGCAGATCCTGTACCGGCAGCTGATGTACGTCGTGCTGCTCCAGTCGTGGATCACCGCTCTCACCGGCGGGCGACTGCGCTGGCAGAAGCTGCGCCGTACCGGAGCGGTCGCCGCCCCCGGCGCGCTGCCCGCACCACGCGAGGACCGAGCGGGCAGCGTGCCCGGGGCGCGGCCCAGCGACAACCGGCCCAGCGACAACCGGCCCAGCGACAACCGGCCCAGCGACAACCGGCCCAGCGACAACCGGCCCAGAGATAAACGGCCCAGAGATAAACGGAGTTCTGCCGTATGACCGCCACCACGCCTCCGTCCGTCCCGGACGTTCCCGGCCGTGACCGCTGTCTCGATCTGCTCCGTACCACCGCCCTGGTCCGCGTCGTCTTCTACCACCTGTTCGGCTGGGCCTGGCTGTCGGTCGTCTTCCCTTCCATGGGCGTCATGTTCGCCCTCGCCGGCTCCCTGATGGCCCGCTCACTCGGCCGCCGGACCCCGGTGACCGGAAAGGCAGCTCTGGCCGTCATCCGGGGCCGGGTCCGCCGGCTGCTGCCGCCGATGTGGGCGTTCGGCGCGCTGATGGTGGGGATGATGGCGTACGCCGGTTGGCGGCCCTCCGTCACGAAGCTGCTGTGGTACGTCGTCCCGCTCGGCGCCCCGCCCTATCCCGACACGCTCGGCTCCGCGTCCGGCAGGCTCGACCAGGACTGGCCCGACCAGGCGGTGGGTCCGCTCTGGTATCTCCGCGCCTACCTCTGGTTCGTACTGCTCTCCCCGCTGCTGCTGCGGGCGTTCCGCAGACTGCCCTGGCCGACGCTGCTCGCGCCGCTCGCGCTGACCGCGGTCGTCGGCACGGGGATGGTGACCGTACCCGGTGAACCGGGCCTCGCCCTCACCGACTTCGCGGTCTACGGCTCCTGCTGGATCCTGGGCTTCGCCCACCGGGACGGGCTGCTCAGCAAGGTGCCGCGCTACTTCCTGGTCTCCTGCGCCGTCCCCGTCATGGCGTTCGGCCTCTGGTGGGCGCACGGCCACATCGGGCCCGACGGCTGGGACCTCAACGACATCCCGCTCGCCCAGGCCGCCTGGTCGCTCGGCGCCTGCGCGCTGCTCCTCACCTACGCCCCGTCCTGGCGCCGACTCCCGCCCCGCCTGGCCCGGTTCGACAGGGTCATCACGCTCACCAACAACCGCGCGGTGACCATCTACCTCTGGCACAACGCCCTCATCATGGCCACCGTGCCGCTCGTCGACCAGCTGTACGAAGTGCCGTTCATCGAGGGCCGGTTCGACTTTGCGCTGACCGCCACGTACAACGTGTGGATGTTCCTCGCGGTCTGGCCGCTGATCGGGCTGGCCGTGCTGGCCACCGGCTGGATCGAGGACCTGGCGGCCGGCCGCCGCCCCCGGCTCTGGCCGGACGGCGCGCTATCTGGCCGGGGCGGCGCCCGCACGGTAGGCCCCGGGGGTGGTGCCCATGGCCTGGGCGAAGGTGTGGACGAACGCGCTGGTGGTCGCCCAGCCGCAGGCATGGGCGGTCTCGGTGACGGCGGCGCCCTCGGCGAGCATGACCAGCGCGGTGAAGAGGCGGGCGCGGGTGCGCCACTGGGGGTAGGTCATGCCGAATTCGTCGCGGAACAGCCTTGAGAGGGTGCGCTGGCCGGTGTGGGTCCTGTCGGCGAGCTGGGCGAGGGTGTAGCACCTGCGCAGATCGTCCTCGACGAGGCGGCAGGCGTCGGCGAGCCGCCGGTCACGGGGGGCGGGCAGGGCGACGGGCTGAGCCGGGACGCGGCGCAGCCGGTCGCGGAGCACGGCTTCGATGTGCCGGGTCTCGGCCGGTGCGAGGGCGGTGCTGGTCAGGGCGATGAGGAGTTCGCGGACCAGGCTGTCCACGGCGATGACCGTCGGGCGTCCGGTGTGGAGCAGCGGCGTCCTTCCCCGGGCGGGGAAACCGATGGTGTGGAAGTGGCTCTGCCCGTAGAAGCGGTGTTCGTGCCAGGTGTTCGCGGGGACCCACAGGGCCCGGTCGTTGGAGGCGATCCAGGATCCGTGTTCCGTGGTGATCGCGAGTACCCCGGAGCTGACATAGATGAGTTGGTGGTCGTCGTGGCGGTGCCGGTCGATGGTGTCGCCACCGTCACGGAACTGGGTGCTGGTCGGCGCGACGGGCGTGTGGCGGATCTGCGACATGGATAGGCAGAATACGGGAAGCGCGCCGGGGGGCCTGTTGCCCATCGTGGGGGAATGACATCGATCCAGGGAACAAGCGCTCCCGGTGCGGCCGGCCCCGGCGAGGACGCTCCCAGCGGTGCCGCCGACCGGCCGGGGCACTGGCGCCGGATGCGGATCTGGGCCGGCGCCCATGCCGTCGACGACTTCTACCAGGGCCTGGTGCCCGCCGCGGTCCCGTACTTCGTACTGCAGCGGGACTTCAGCTATGTGCAGGCGTCCGGGCTCGCACTGGCCGCGACGCTGGGCAGTGCACTGCCGCAGGTGCCGATCGGGCTGCTGGCCGACCGTTACCGGCTGCGGTGGATGTCGCCGCTGGGCATCAGCCTGGCGGGGACCGGGGCGGGCCTGTCCGGGCTCGTGCCCTCCTACCCGGTGGTGTTCGCGCTCCTGCTGATGGCGGGCGTGGGCATCGCGATGTTCCACCCGCCGGCGGGGCGCGACGCGCGCCGCGCGGCCGGGGGCAGTGCCACCGCGATGAGTTACTTCGCCGCCGGCGGAAGCGTCGGCTTCTTCGTCGCTCCGGCGCTGGTCACACCGGCCCTGGACACCCTCGGGATGGGCGCGACAGCGCTGTTCGTGCCGCCTGCCGTGCTCATGGGATTCGTTCTGCTGCGCCACCACAACCGGACCGCAGGCCCGGCGGCCAGGACGGTGCGGCACCGGGGCGAGGACCGGCCCGGCCTCTTCGCGGCCCTGACCGCCGTCGAGGTCGTGCGCTCCACCATCTCGACCGGCCTGAACACCTTCATCTCGCTGTACTGGATCCGCCACCTGGAGGGGAGCAGCGGTCTCGGCGGCATCGCCCTGACCCTCGAACTCGGAGGCGGCGTGCTCGGCACCCTGCTCGGCGGCCGGCTCGCCGACCGCATCGGCATGGTCCGTACGGTGCAGATCGGCAACGCCGCCATGCTGCCCGCCCTCTGGTCCATGCTGGTCTGCGACGACAAGTACTACGCGCTGCCGCTGGCGATGCTGGTCGGTCTGATCTCGAACATCCCGTTCGCCGTGCTCATCAAGCTCGGCCAGGACTACCTGCCCAGCAGGCCCGGCACGGCGGCCGGAGTGACACTCGGCCTCGCCATGAGCGCCGGAGGACTGTTCATGCCGCTGCTGGGCCTCGTCGCCACGCACTACGGTCCCCGGGGCGCGCTCATGCTGCTTGCCACCGTGCCGGTCCTCGCGGTCCTGCTCTCCATCGCGCTGCGCGAGCCCGTCCACCAGGATCCGGAGCCCGTTTCCCGTGTGCCGGAGCCGGTCCACCACGCACCGGAGCCGGTTTCCCGCGAGCCGGTTTCCCGTGAGGCGGAGCCCGCCGTCCACCCCGAACCGGGATCCGACCCCCGCGAACCCGACACCGGGTGACCGACCGTGCGGCGGCCGTGCCGTGAGCGGGTGGGTTCCGGGGTCGTCCACCGCATCCGGGCTGGTGCGGGCGGTATACCGTCGGCGTACGGATCCGGTACCGATGACGCCGCGAGCTCAGCAGGGCGGGCGCCGCCGCGGCGGCAGGGGCGGCCGGCCGGCGGGACCGGGCCGTCACGCGTTCCTGGGAGGCTCACGCACCATGCACGACACCGCACCGCCCCGGCCGGGCCCGCTCGCCGGGTTCACCGTCGGCGTCACCGCCGCCCGGCGCGCCGACGAGTTCATCGCGCTGCTCCAGCGGCGGGGCGCCGAGGTCCGGCACGCGCCCGCGCTGCGTACCGTCCCACTCGCCGACGACCGTGAACTCCGTACCGCGACCGACCAGTTGATCGCCACCGCGCCGGACACCGTGATCGCGACCACCGCGGTCGGCTTCCGGGGCTGGGTCGAGGCTGCCGAGGGCTGGGGCCTGGGCGGCGCCCTGGCCGAGCGGCTGCACGGCGCGGAACTCCTCGCACGCGGGCCCAAGGTCACGGGGGCGATCCGGGCGGCCGGACTGCGCGAGGCGTGGTCGCCCGGGTCCGAGTCGATGGCCGAAGTACGCGACCGGCTGCTCGCGCAGGGCGTCGCGGGCCGCCGGATCGCGGTGCAGCTGCACGGCGATCCGCTGACCGGTCTGATCCAGGAGCTGCGGGGCGCGGGCGCCGATGTGGTCGGCGTACCGGTGTACCGGTGGCTGCCGCCCGAGGACATCGGCCCGCTCGACCGGCTGACCGACGCGGTACTCGCCGGGTCGGTCGACGCCCTGACTTTCACCAGCGCACCCGCGGTCGTCTCGCTGCTGGCCCGAGCCGAAGCGCGCGGACTCCACGCCGACCTGCTCGCCGCGCTCCGGCACAGCGTGCCCGCGTTCTGCGTGGGGCCGGTCACGGCGCAGCCCCTCCAGGCGCACGGCGTCCCCACGCTCCAGCCGGAGCGCTTCCGGCTCGGGCCGCTCGTACAGCTGCTCTGCGCGGAGCTGCCGTCCCGGTCGGACGGTGTCGCGCGCGGATCCGCGGGTGGTGCTTCCGGAGGCGGGCGGTGACGAGCGGGCCTTCGTCGCGGAGGCGTCCGGGCCGCGGGCGGAGCCTGGGCGGCCGGAGCTGATCCGGACGGTCGCCGGGGCGGCCCGAGCTGATCCGGACGTCCGCCGGGCGGGACTGCCGGCCGGCCGCCGACCCGGCGGCGGGGCCGCGGAGCCCCGGGGCTACCGTGCGGGAATGATGACCGAAAACATCCGGCTGCGCCCGGTCGAGCTCTCCGACGCCGAAGCCCTCGCCACCGTCCTGGACCGCAACCGTGCCCATATGGCCCCCTGGGACCCGGCCAGACCCGAGTCCTTCTACACCGTCGATGGCCAACGGGAGCGCCTCCGGGTCTCGCTTGCCGAACGGGAGGCCGGGCGGGTGATGCCCTGGGTCCTGGAGGAGACCGGCACCGGGGACATCGTGGGGACCATCACCCTCAACAACATCATCCTCGGACCGCTCTGCAGCGCGGTCGTCGGCTACTGGGTGGACGCGGGCTGCACAGGCCGCGGGGTGGCGTCCGGTGCGGTCGATGAGGTCTGCCGGATCGCCCGCGACGAGCTCGGGCTGCACCGCGTCGAGGCCGGGACGCTGCTCGACAACGTTGCCTCGCAGCGGGTGCTCACCAAGTGCGGCTTCGAGTCCTACGGGGTGGCGCCCCGCTATCTGCACATCAACGGCGAGTGGCGCGACCACCGGCTCTTCCAGCGGATCCTGCACGACCGCAACTGAGCCCGGCGGTAAGGGATTCCGGCCGTGCGGGATCCGGTCGCCGTGCGCGATCAGGCACGTGCGTGTTCCGGCAACCCTCACCGGCGGGGTTACGGCACGGCACGTGACTGGGCACTGTAAGAGGTATGGGTTCGCACGCGTACGAGCTGCGGTTCGACTCCGGGCGCATCTGCCTGGACCTGGTGGCGACAGGGACGGATTCCGTTGAACAACTCGACTGCGGGCGGCGGCTGGCCGCCTGGCTGACCGGCGCCGGACTGGTCCCGGTCGGCACCCCGATCCCGGCCCCCGGCGCCGACTGGCTGCATGCCTTCACCGAACTCCGTTCCCATGTGGCCGAGTTGGTACGGGCCGAGGTCGCGGGGCGCCCGGCGGAGCGGGCGCTGGCGGAGGTCAACGCCCGTGCGGCGGGCCCGCCTCCGGGGCTCCGGGCGGTACGCGGTGAGGGCGGCGGCCTCGTCAGGGAACTGGCCGCCGCGCCCGAGCGTGACGCCCTGCTCGCGGCCGTCGCCCGGGACGCCGTCGAGCTGCTCACCGACCCGGGGGCCCGCGCGCTGCTGCGCCAGTGCGAGGGCGACAACTGCCGGCGGCTCTATCTGGACACCTCCCGGGGACACCGCCGACGCTGGTGCTCCAGCGAGGTCTGCGGCAACCGCGAACGGGTCGCCCGCCACCGCCGCAGGGCGGCCGTGGCGGCCCGCACCTGAGGGGGAGCCGCAGCACGCCCGGGGAACGCCGGAGGAACACCGGCGGGACGCCGGCCGTAACGCCGACGGAACGGCGCCTGACATACGCTCCCCCTTCGCATAGGGTTGACGGTCGCCCAATGAATGCAAGAAGGGGGCCTCAGTGGCCGCGCAGGACGCCGCTGTCGACTCGGTCAGGGACCGCGAGATCGCGACCGAGCAGGAGCACCTCGATCAGGTGTACCGACGCCTTGAGGAGAAGATCCACGAGGCTGAGTTCCTCATGAACGACGCCGCCCAGCGCGGCCAGGTCGGCACGCCGGGCGCGCTCGCCGAGCGGGACGCCCAGGTCTTCCGGGCCGGTATCCATCTCAACCGCCTCAACAACGAGTTCGAGGACTTCCTCTTCGGACGTATCGACCTGCTCCAGGGCAAGGACGGCAAGAAGGGCCCGGACGGCGCGTACACCGCCGTCGAGCCGGCCGACGACGCCGTACGCCCCGACGACACCGCCGATGTCGCCGAGACCCTGCACATCGGCCGTATCGGGGTTCTGGACTCCGACTACTCGCCGCTGGTCATCGACTGGCGGGCCCCGGCCGCCGCGCCCTTCTACCGCTCGACCCCGGTCGACCCCGGCCGGGTCGTACGCCGCAGGGTCGTCCGCTCCAAGGGCCGCAAGGTCCTCGGCGTCGAGGACGACCTGATGCGCCCCGAGCTGACCGCCTCGCTCGACGGCGCCCCGCTGGCCGTCGTCGGGGACGGCGCGCTGATGGCCGCGCTCGGGCAGGCCCGCAGCCACACCATGCGGGACATCGTCTCGTCCATCCAGGCCGAGCAGGACCTGGTGATCCGGGCGCCGGCGGCATCCGTCACCGAGGTGTCCGGCGGGCCCGGCACCGGCAAGACGGCCGTGGCGCTGCACCGTGCCGCGTACCTGCTCTACCAGGACCGCCGCAAGTACGCGGGCGGCATCCTGATCGTCTCGCCGACGCCGCTGCTCGTGGCGTACACCGAGGGCGTGCTGCCCTCGCTCGGCGAGGAGGGCCAGGTCGCGATCCGCGCGGTCGGCTCGCTGGTGGACGGCGCGGAGGCGACGGCGTACGACGATCCGGCCGTCGCCCGGATCAAGGGCTCGTCGCGGATGCTCCAGGTGCTGCGGAAGGCGGCACGCGGGGCGCTGGAGAACCCGGCGCAGCGTCCGGTACGGCAGCGGACCCGGGGCGGCGGTCCCGGCGGCCGCGCGGGGGACGAGCAGCTGTCCTTCGGCGACCCGGACCAGCAGTCCGGCGAGCAGTCCGGCGAGCAGTCCGGCGAGCGGGAGGAGCCGCGGGACACACCGTCCCCCGCCACCCCCGACCGGCTGCGGGTGGTCGTCTTCGGCGGCCGGCTCGAGCTGGAGGCCGACGAGCTCCGGCGTATCCGGCAGAACGTCCTCGGCGGCACCGCGCCCGTCAACCTGCTGCGCCCGCGCGCCAGGAAGCTGCTGCTCGACGCGTTGTGGGCCAAGTCGGGCGGCCGGTCCCGGGGCGCCTCCTCGTACGCGAGCGATCCGGAACTCGCCGCCGAGCTGCGGTCGTCCTTCGACGACGACGTGTCGAGCGAGGACAGCTTCACCGACTTCCTGGACGCCTGGTGGCCCGAGCTGACCCCGCGCGGGGTGCTCGCCGCGATGGCGGACGAGCGCAGGCTCGGCCGCTGGGCCCGCCGGGTGCTCAACCAGGGCGAGGTGCGCAAGCTGGCCCGCTCGCTGCGGCGCGAGACCCTCTCGGTGCACGATGTGGCGCTCCTCGACGAGCTCCAGGCGCTGCTCGGCACACCGCACCGTCCGAGGAAGAAGCGGGAGTACGACCCGCTGGATCAGCTCACCGGTCTTGACGAGCTGATGCCGCAGCGCGAGGAGACCCAGTGGGAGCGGGCCGACCGGCTGGCCCAGGAGCGCACCGAGTACGCGCATGTCATCGTCGACGAGGCCCAGGACCTGACGCCCATGCAGTGGCGGATGGTCGGCCGCAGGGGCCGTCAGGCGACCTGGACGGTCGTGGGCGACGCGGCCCAGTCGTCGTGGTCGGCCCCCGACGAGGCTGCCGCCGCCCGCGACGAGGCGCTCGGCGCGCGCCCGCGCCGCCGCTTCACACTGACCGTCAACTACCGCAATCCGGCGGAGATCGCCGAGCTGGCGGCGAAGGTGCTCGCGCTGGCCATGCCGGGCATGGAGTCGCCGTCGGCGGTCCGCTCCACCGGCGTCGAGCCGCGCTTCGCCGTCGTCCCGGACGGGGATCTGGCGGGCACGGTGCGTGAGGAGGCCCGGCTGCTGCTCGACCGGGTCGACGGGACGGTCGGTGTGGTGGTCGCCATGAACCGTCGCGATCAGGCCAGGAAGTGGCTGTCCGGTCTCGGGGACCGGGTGGTGGCGCTGGGCAGCCTGGAGGCGAAGGGGCTTGAGTACGACGCCACGGTCGTGGTGTCGCCCGCGGAGATCGCGGACGAGTCACCGGCCGGGCTGCGGGTGCTGTACGTGGCGCTGACCCGTGCCACGCAGCAGCTCACGGTGGTCTCGGCGGCGGGCGACGCGCCGGACGGCGACGGCGTACCGGATCTGCTGCGGGACTGACAGCGCAGCTCGCCGGGGGTCCGGCCGTCTCATGCCCGGGGGTCCGGGTGACGGGCCCGGAGTCAATGTGCCGGAGGGGAATCACTTTCCCGGGTGGTTTGTTAATCTGGACGTGACACCGGCTCGATCCAAGCCCCCGGGCCCAACCTTCGTCGCTTCGAGCGACCACTTGCCGCGAGGCGAGCATGGCGGGCCGGTGTCACCTAGACCGTGACTGAAGAAGGTCCGCACCACCCCCGGGTGGTGCGGACTTTTTCTGTTTCCGGGCGGGTCCGCGCAACTTTCTGCGGACCGTACGTCCCTGGGGCTTCCCCGACCAGGACGTTTCTCGTATGGTGGAAAACACTTTCCGAATCGGAGGTCCCATTACCAGCTACTGGCTGGTAGGTGCGACCATCGGATGCGTTTTACCGAACAACCAGGGAAAAGCAAAGGAAGTCGGCCATGGCAACGGCGCCCAGCGTCTCGTACTCGATCACGGCGCGTCTGGAGGTCCCCGCGAGCGGGACCGCGGTCAGCCAGCTCACCACGGCCGTGGAGTCCTCAGGCGGCTCGGTCACCGGCCTCGACGTCACCGCATCCGGCCACGAGAAGCTGCGGATCGACGTCACCATCGCCGCTTCCTCCACCGACCACGCCGACCAGATCGTCCAGCAGCTCAAGGGCATCGAGGGGGTCGAGCTCGGGAAGGTCTCCGACCGTACGTTCCTGATGCACCTCGGCGGCAAGATCGAGATGGCGTCCAAGCACCCCATCCGCAACCGTGACGACCTCTCGATGGTCTACACGCCGGGTGTGGCCCGCGTCTGCATGGCGATCGCGGACAACCCCGAGGACGCCCGTCGGCTCACCATCAAGCGCAACTCCGTTGCAGTGGTGACGGACGGCTCCGCGGTCCTGGGCCTCGGCAACATCGGCCCGAAGGCCGCCCTGCCGGTCATGGAGGGCAAGGCGGCCCTCTTCAAGCGCTTCGCCGGGATCGACGCCTGGCCGCTCTGCCTGGACACCCAGGACTCCGACGCGATCGTGGAGATCGTCAAGGCCATCGCGCCCGGCTTCGCCGGCATCAACCTGGAGGACATCTCGGCGCCCCGCTGCTTCGAGATCGAGGCCCGGCTGCGCGAGGCCCTGGACATCCCGGTCTTCCACGACGACCAGCACGGCACCGCGATCGTCGTGCTGGCCGCGCTGACCAACGCGCTGCGCGTGGTGGACAAGGAGTTCAGCGAGGTCCGGGTGGTCATGTCCGGTGCCGGAGCGGCCGGTACGGCCATTCTGAAGCTGCTGCTGGCCGCGGGTGTCAAGCACGCGGTCGTCGCCGACATCCACGGTGTGGTGCACGCGGGCCGCAAGGACCTGGTCGACGCCGAGCCCGAGTCGCCGCTGCGCTGGATCGCCGACAACACCAACCCCGAAGGCGTGACGGGCACGTTGAAGGAGGCCGTGGTCGGCGCGGACATCTTCATCGGTGTCTCGGCCCCCGACGTGCTGGGCGGCGAGGACGTCGCGGCGATGGCGGACGGCGCGATCGTGTTCGCGCTCGCGAACCCCGACCCCGAGGTCGACCCGGCGATCGCCCGTCAGACGGCGGCAGTTGTGGCCACCGGCCGCTCGGACTTCCCGAACCAGATCAACAACGTGCTGGTCTTCCCGGGCGTCTTCCGCGGTCTGCTCGACGCCCAGTCCCGTACGGTCAACACGGAGATGATGCTCGCGGCGGCGGGCGCGCTCGCCGATGTCGTCGGCGCGGACGAGCTCAACGCCAACTACATCATCCCCTCCGTCTTCAACGACAAGGTCGCCGGGGCGGTCGCGGGAGCGGTCCGCTCGGCCGCGAAGGCCGCCGGTGTGACCGTGACGGCGCCCACGTCCGCCTGACGCCCGGCGCGTCGCGGGACTCACGGCCCCGAACGCCCCTCTAGGGTGGCGGGAAATGAGCCCCCGGGCGCCCACAGCCGGGTTTCACGGAGTCGACGGAGCGTCACCGTCCCGGGACAGTGACGCGTTCGTGTGACTCCGGTGAGTGCCGGATTGGCTTTCCCGCCGTTGGTGGGGGCAGGATGCATATTCGGGCGCGAGGGTCTGACGTCAGACCCGGGTCCGGGGACTGTCCTAGGGCCCTGGCAGCATCGGCTTCGATCTCACGCCTTACAGGCAAGAAGAACACGGGAGTAACAACATGAACCGCAGTGAGCTGGTGGCCGCCCTGGCCGATCGTGCCGAGGTGACCCGTAAGGACGCCGACGCCGTTCTGGCCGCTCTCGCCGAGACCGTCGGCGAGATCGTCGCCAAGGGCGACGAGAAGGTCACCATCCCCGGCTTCCTGACCTTCGAGCGCACCCACCGTGCCGCTCGCACCGCGCGTAACCCGCAGACCGGCGACCCGATCAACATCCCCGCCGGCTACAGCGTGAAGGTCTCCGCGGGCTCGAAGCTCAAGGAAGCCGCGAAGGGCAAGTAACCCCAAGCGCAAAGTACGGAGCACAGAACGGAGGGCGGCCACCCGGTCAGGGTGGCCGCCCTCCGTCATGTCAGGACCGGACTCAGCCGGATTCGGCTCTCCCGGACTCAGCTCTCCCGGAACGTCTCCAGGTCCACCGTCGCCAGGGACGTGACGAGGGTGGTGCGCGGCCCTGCGGCGATGCCGGGGACCGAGGGGACCGCCAGCAGCCGGCAGCCTGCGGAGAGCGCCGCCGTGGCCCCGGTCGGGGTGTCCTCGACGGCCAGACAGCGGGCCGGGTCCACGCCCAGCGCCGCCGCTGCCGCCAGATACGGGTCCGGATGGGGCTTTCCCCGCGCCGACTCTCCCGAGGCCACGGACGCCGCGAACCGGTGCGCACCGAGCGCGTCGAGCACCATGTCGGCCACATGCCGTTCCGACGCGGTGACCAGCGCCACCGCGACACCCAGCGCCGCCGCCTGGTCGAGCAGGCGCAGGGCGCCCGGCTGCACGGTGACCCCGGAGGCCACACCGGCCGTGAAGTCCCGGTCCAGACGGGCCGCCGTCTCCGCCACCGTCAGACCGACACCGTGCTCATGGACCGCGCGCTCCGCCGCGTCGGCCACCGCGGCCCCGGCGTACGCCGCCACGACACCCGGGCCTGCGGGGACACCCTCGGCCCTGAGCAGCCGGGCGACCGTCTCCAGCCAGGCGTGCTCGGTGTCGACCAGGGTGCCGTCCATGTCGCACAGCAGCGCCACGGGGAGCGTCATGAGGGCTTGCCTCTCTGTTCAGGTGCGGTACGGGCCAGGGGGCCGGCCCGGAAGGAGTTGCCCACGGTGAGGACGACCGGGCCGCCGCTCCTGCTCACCACCCCGGCCGGCGTCCGCACCCGGAAGAAGGCAGCGGCCTGAGCGGTCCCGCACAACTCAGGGACCCCTGGAGGGAGTTCGGCCGGGTATCCGCCCTCAGACCAGTGCCGCTCCCGGCAGCTCCACCTTGGCGCCCAGTTCGATCAGCTTGTCGAGGAAGTTCTCGTAGCCCCGGTTGATCAGATCGATCCCGTGCACCCGGGACGTGCCCTGGGCCGCCAGTGCGGCGATCAGGTACGAGAAGCCGCCGCGCAGGTCGGGGATGACCAGATCGGCGCCCTGCAGCTTGGTGGGGCCGCTGACGACCGCCGAGTGCAGGAAGTTGCGCTGGCCGAAGCGGCAGTCCGAGCCGCCCAGGCACTCGCGGTAGAGCTGGATGTGCGCGCCCATCTGGTTCAGCGCGGACGTGAAGCCGAGCCGGGACTCGTACACCGTCTCGTGCACGATGGAGAGGCCGCTCGCCTGCGTCAGCGCCACCACCAGGGGCTGCTGCCAGTCGGTCTGGAAGCCGGGGTGGACGTCCGTCTCCAGCGCGATCGCGTCGAGCGGGCCGCCCGGGTGCCAGAAGCGGATGCCCTCGTCGTCGATCTCGAAGGCGCCGCCGACCCGGCGGAAGGTGTTGAGGAAGGTCATCATCGAGCGCTGCTGGGCGCCGCGCACATAGATGTTGCCCTCGGTCGCCAGCGCGGCCGACGCCCAGGACGCGGCCTCCAGACGGTCCGGGAGCGCCCGGTGGTTGTAGCCGCCGAGCTGGTCGACACCGGTGATCCGGATCGTCCGGTCGGTGTCCATCGAGATGATCGCGCCCATCTTCTGCAGGACGCAGATGAGGTCCTCGATCTCCGGCTCCACGGCCGCGTTCGACAGCTCGGTGACGCCCTCGGCGAGCACCGCGGTCAGCAGCACCTGCTCGGTCGAGCCCACCGACGGGTACGGCAGCCGGATCTTGCAGCCGCGCAGCCGCTGCGGGGCCTCCAGGTACTGGCCGTCCGCCCGCTTCTCGATCGTCGCGCCGAACTGCCGCAGCACCTCGAAGTGGAAGTCGATCGGCCGGCCGCCGATGTCGCAGCCGCCGAGACCGGGGATGAACGCGTGACCCAGCCGGTGCAGCAGCGGGCCGCAGAAGAGGATCGGGATGCGCGAGGAGCCCGCATGGGCGTCGATGTCCGCGACGTTGGCGCTCTCGACGTGCGACGGGTCGAGGACCAGCTCGCCCGGTTCCTCACCGGGGCGGACCGTCACCCCGTGCAGCTGGAGCAGGCCGCGCACGACGCGTACGTCCCGGATGTCGGGCACATTGCGCAGTCTGCTCGGACCGCTGCCGAGCAGGGCGGCGACCATCGCCTTGGGCACGAGGTTCTTCGCGCCGCGAACGCGGATCTCGCCCTCAAGCGGGTTACCGCCGTGGACGAGCAGGACATCGTCGGTGCCAGTGCCGGTCATGAATCTCGCGTTCCGGTGGAGGAGGGTGGACAGAGGGGCAGTCTCAAAGGGTAAGGGGCGAACGGCCCCCTTCCATAAGGCAAAGGGGGGCTGTCGTGCGTCATGACTTCGCTACAACACGCTCCGTGCGGGTCCGGTCACGGCGCGCCGCCGCCCGGCGTCCCCGCCGTCCGGCCCGCGGGGCGGTGCTCCTCCCGCGCTGAGCTGCGCCGGACGAGAGCTCCGGGCCCCGCGCCCCACGGAACGCGAATGTGCGGGATCATATGTGCCATGACGGAGGTGTCCTCGCTCACAGGGCGGCTGCTCGTGGCCACTCCCGCCCTGGCGGACCCGAATTTCGGCCGTGCCGTGGTGCTCGTGCTCGACCATGACAGGGAGGGCTCCCTCGGGGTGGTGCTGAACCGCCCGACCCCGGTCGGCGTCGGCGACATCCTGGCGGGCTGGGAGCAGCTGGCCGCGGAGCCCGGCGTCGTCTTCCAGGGCGGCCCGGTCTCGCTGGACTCGGCGCTGGGCCTCGCGGTGATCCCCGGCGGGGCGCGGAACGGCGGCGGCGGCGACGCGGTGCCGGTCCCGGGGATCGACGAGCCCACCCCCCGGCGCAGGCCGTGGGGCGACGCGGCCACGGGGCTGCGGCGCCGGGCCGACCGCAACGACCCCATCGGCTGGCGGCGGGTGCACGGGGCGATCGGGCTGGTCGATCTGGAGACCCCGCCCGAGCTGCTCGCGGCGGCGCTCGGCTCGCTGCGGATCTTCGCCGGTTACGCGGGCTGGGGCCCGGGACAGCTGGCCGAAGAGGTGGCGGAGGGGGCCTGGTACGTGGTGGATTCGGAGCCCGGCGATGTCTCGTCGCCCGACCCGGACGGGCTGTGGCGGTCGGTGCTGAGGCGCCAGCGGAGCGGTCTGGCGATGATCGCCACCTATCCGGACGACCCTTCGCTGAACTGAAGCCGGAATGAGTCAGTACCCTTGGCCCTCATGAGCACTCTTGAGCCCGAGCGCGGGGCAGGTACGGGGACCCTCGTAGAGCCGACACCCCAGGTGTCGAACGGCGACGGCGACCACGAGCGCTTCGCCCACTATGTCCAGAAGGACAAGATCATGGCGAGCGCGCTGGAAGGCACGCCTGTTGTCGCACTCTGCGGCAAGGTCTGGGTGCCGGGCCGCGACCCGAAGAAGTATCCGGTCTGTCCCATGTGCAAGGAGATCTACGAGTCCATGGGCGCCGGGGGCGACAAGGACAAGGGCGGCAAGGACGGCGGCAAGAAGTAGCCGCCCCGCCGGACTGGTCCACGTAGATCCTCTTCTCGCCGGACCGGTGTGCGCAGGGCTCCTCCTTGCCGGACCGGTCTGGCCGTACTGCGCCTCGCCGTACGGCTTTCGGCTGTACCGCTTTCCGCCGTGGGGGCCCGGCCCGTGTCGCCCCCCGTCGTCATCGGCCGGCCCGGCGAATTGGTCTATGCCACTTGCCGTGGGTCCGGCAGGATGGGCGCATGGATCTGATTCCCGCGCCTCTCGGCGCACAGGACGGGCAGGACGGCGACGCGTTCACCCTGGACGCCGGCACGGTGATCGACGCCGGGCCGGGCACCGAGGGTGTCGCCCGGTGGCTGCGGCAGGTGCTGGGCGATGCGACGGGGCTGCCCCTGGAGGCCGGTTCCCGGTCCGGGGCCGGTGACGGCATCCCCCCTTCCGGCTCCTCTCCCGACTCCGGTTCCGGTGAGGGTTCCGGCGGGGCCACCCTCGGCGGCGCCATCCGGCTGCGGATCGATCCCGCGCCCGGATCCGGTACGCCCGGTGACGGGAGCGTTGGCAGCCCCGAGGGATACGCGCTGGCCGTCGGCGGTGACGGCGTCCTGCTGAGCGGTGGCAGCGCGGCCGGTCTCTTCTGGGGCGCCCAGACCCTCCGTCAGCTGCTCGGGCCGGACGCCTTCCGGCGGGCTCCGCTGCGGCCCGGCGCCCCCTGGCGGATCCCCGGCTGCGCCATCGAGGACAGCCCCCGGTTCGCCTGGCGCGGCATGATGCTCGACGTGGCACGGCACTTCATGCCCAAGGAAGGCGTACTGCGCTACCTCGACCTCCTCGCCGCCCACAAGCTCAACGTCTTCCACTTCCACCTCACCGACGACCAGGGCTGGCGCATCGAGATCAAGCGCTATCCGCGGCTGACGGAGGTCGGCGCCTGGCGCGCCCGTACGAAGTGGGGCCACCGGGCGTCACCGCTCTGGGACGAGAAGCCGCACGGCGGTTACTACACCCAGGACGACATCCGCGAGATCGTCGCCTACGCCGCCGAGCGGCACATCACCGTCGTCCCCGAGATCGACGTCCCCGGCCACTCGCAGGCCGCCATCGCCGCCTATCCGGAGCTGGGCAACGCCGATGTCGTCGACACGGCCGCCCTCACCGTCTGGGACACCTGGGGCGTCAACCCCAATGTGCTCGCCCCGACGGAGAGTTCGCTGCGCTTCTACGAAGGCGTACTGGAGGAGGTCCTCGACCTCTTCCCTTCGGCCTTCGTCCATCTCGGCGGCGACGAGTGCCCCAAGGAGCAGTGGAAGGCGTCGGCGACCGCCCAGGCGCAGATCAAGGAGCTGGGCCTGCGTGACGAGGACGAGCTCCAGTCGTGGTTCATCCTGCACTTCGACCGCTGGCTCGCCGACCGGGGGCGCCGTCTCATCGGCTGGGACGAGATCCTGGAGGGCGGCCTCGCGCCCGGCGCGACGGTCTCCTCCTGGCGCGGTTACGCGGGCGGGATCGCCGCGGCCGAGGCCGGTCACGACGTCGTCATGTGCCCCGAGCAGCAGGTGTATCTGAACTTCCGGGAGGACGGCGGCGAGGACGAGCCGATGCCCATCGGCTGGGTCCGCACCCTGGAGGACGTCTACCGCTTCGAGCCCGTACCGCCGCAGCTCGGCCCGGAGGCCGCCGCCCATGTACTCGGCACCCAGGCCAACCTCTGGACCGAGGTGACGGAGAACCAGAGCCGGGTCGACTACCAGGTGTTCCCCAGGCTCGCGGCCTTCGCTGAGGTGGCCTGGTCGGCGCTGCCGGAACCGGCGGCCCGGGACTTCGCGGACTTCGGCCGGCGGATGGCCGCGCACTACGCCCGACTTGACGCGCTCGGTGTCCAGTACCGCCCGCCCGGCGGCCCGTTGCCCGCGCAGCGCCGCCCCGCACCGGAGGGGCTGACCGCCGCGGATCTCGGACGTCCGATCGAGGGGCAGCCCCCGAACGTGTGAGTGTGCGGGCAAGGTGAGGGCAGCGGCCCGGCGGTCCGGAACCATGGGCCGCCGGGCCGAACAACTCAGGCAACGGGTGCAGAAGAGAGGTAATCGGCAGTTCACGGCAATCCCGTGTGAATGCGGACGTTCAGTCTGGGAAGGGATGGATCTGCCCTTCGCGGACCCTCCCGTCGGGCAGTGCGGAAGATGTGCCAGAGTTGCCACGTCCGGGCTCTGAGCACGTACCGTACGGCGCAACAGGCGGGACAGCCGGGACACCGGGACACCGGGAAGGGGCAGCTGGGTTGACCACGCACGCACCGCAGGCGGCGCAGTCCGTGACGCTGCCGACGTCGCTCGACGAGGCTGTGGCGGCACTGACGGCCATGCCTGCCGCCGTCCCCGTCGCGGGCGGCACCGATCTGATGGCGGCCGTGAACTCGGGGCTGCTGCGGCCCACAGGACTCGTCGGACTCGGCAGGATCAGCGAGATCCGTGGCTGGCACTACCAGGACGGCCACGCACTGCTCGGCGCCGGCCTCACCCACGCCCGGATGGGACGGCCCGACTTCGCGGCGCTCATCCCGGCGCTGGCCGCTGCCGCACGCGCCGCCGGTCCGCCGCAGATCCGTAACGCGGGCACGCTCGGCGGCAACATCGTCACCGCCGCACCGACCGGTGACGCGCTGCCCGTGCTGGCCGCGCTGGAGGCCACGCTGGTCGTCGCGGGTCCTGGCGGTGTCCGCCGCGAGACCCCGGTCTCGCATCTGCTCGCGGGCCGGGACATGCTCCAGCCCGCCGAACTCGTGGGTTTCGTACGGGTACCGCTGCTGCACGCGCCGCAGGTCTTCCTCAAGGCCACCGGGCGTACCGGACCTGGCCGGGCCACCGCGTCGGTCGCGGTGGTCCTGGACCCGGCAAGGCGCGGGGTGCGGTGTGCGGTCGGGGCCGTCGCGCCGATGCCGCTGCGGCCGATGGAGGCCGAGCAGTGGATCGCCTCGCTCATCGACTGGGACGGGGAGCGCGGGCTGGCGCAGGAGGCGCTCACCGCCTTCGGCGAGTACGTCGCCGCCGCCTGCATCCCCGACGCGGCGCCGCCGCCCGAAGGGGGAGAGGCGCCGCCGTTGCCCCCGGCCGTACTGCACCTGCGGCGGACCGTCGCCGCACTGGCCCGGCGAGCACTGGGGAGGGCGCTCTCATGACCACCAACGACGACCGCGGCGGCTGGCAGCCGGTCCCGCAGGGCGGTGAGTACGACGCGGAGGCCACCGCGTTCGTGCAGCTCCCGGAGGGCATGGACCCGTCCGGCGCACCGCTGGCCGCTCCCGGCCACGGCTATGTACCGCCGATGATTCTGCCGCTGACGCCCGCGGCGGGGACGGACCCGGCCGCCACCGGGCAGTGGACGGTGCCACAGGCCCAGGACCAGGGCCGGCCGACGGACCAGGGGCACCAGCCCCAGCAGGCGTACCCGCCGCACCAGTTCGGCCAGTCCTACCAGCCCTACGAGTCCGGCCCGCCCCACCAGTCCGGACAGCCCCGGTCGGTGCCCGAGACGCCGTACTGGCCGGAGCCCGCACGGGATCCGCAGCCGGGGCCGGGGTATCCGCAGGAGCCGGTGGCCACGGGTCAGTGGACCTTCGGGGACGCGCAGGACCAGTCCGGTCGCCAACAGCCGTACCAGCAGCACCAGCAGCAGCATCAGCCACACTCCCACGAACAGCACCCGCAGCCGCATCAGCAGCACGGCGGGGACCTCACCGGGCAGTGGACGATTCCGGTCGCCGAGGGCGATGTCCCCGAGGAGTCCGGCGAGTACACCGCCTCCTCGCTGATGCGCCCGGCCACGCTGCCCGGTGGCGCGCCCGCGCCGTGGGCCGTACCGGCCGAGCCCGCGCCGGACCACGGAACTCCGGCCGGTGGCACGCCCGTACCGCACGACCCACAGGACGCGCAGCAGGCGGGCGCCGAGCCGTCCGCCGGGGACGCGCCGGTGGCGGCGGCCGACGAGCCCGGCAGCCCGCGGGGCGGTTACGGATCCGGCCAGGACGACGAGGGCGCCGGTGCCGCCGACCGGGTGGCCGGACACGACGGCGGGCACGAGCCGCACCGCCCGCACGAGCCGCACGGTGCCCCGGCGCCGGACCCGCAGGACATCCCCGCGCCCCGTGCGGCGGAGTCCGGCGTGGAGTCCCCGGAGCCGGACGCCGTATCCGCATCCGGGGCCGGTGCCGATGACGGTCCGGAGACCACCGCTCCCGCCCCGGCGGACCCCGAGGCCACGCACGCTGACGCGCTGCACCCCGAGGCCGCGCACCCGGACGCCACCCACCCGGACGCCCCTGCGGCAGTCCCCGGCGCGGCAGTCCCCGGCGCGGCGGACCGGGATATGGCGGAGCCCGGCACGGCCGACCCCAACACGGCCGACCCCAACACAGCCGACCCCGGTCCGGCGCCCGTGTCCGACGCGCCGCCCGCCGCCTGGAGCGAGCACACCCCCGCCTCGTACGTCCTGCGCGTGAACGGCACCGACCGCCCCGTCACGGACGCCTGGATCGGGGAGTCGCTGCTCTACGTCCTGCGGGAGCGGCTCGGGCTCGCGGGCGCCAAGGACGGCTGCTCGCAGGGGGAGTGCGGCGCCTGCAACGTCCAGGTGGACGGCCGTCTTGTCGCCTCCTGCCTGGTCCCCGCCGCCACCGCCGCCGGCTCCGAGGTCCGTACGGTCGAGGGCCTCGCCGTCAACGGTGAACCGTCCGACGTCCAGCGCGCCCTCGCCGACTGCGGAGCCGTCCAGTGCGGCTTCTGCATCCCGGGCATGGCCATGACGGTCCATGACCTCCTGGAGGGCAACCACGCCCCCACCGAACTCGAAACCAGACAGGCCCTGTGCGGCAACCTCTGCCGCTGCTCCGGCTACCGAGGCGTGCTGGACGCGGTGGGCGAGGTGGTCGCCGGGCGCGCGGCGGCGGGTGCCGTGTCCGAAGAACCCCGTATCCCGCACCAGGCAGCACCCGGCTCCGGCGGCATGCAGCCCGACAACCCGCAGCCCGACAACCCGCAGCAGCACGACGGAGGCATGGCGTGAGCAGCGACGCGGCCACCGCGGCCACCGCGAAGTCCCCCGAGGCGGACGGCCCGGAGCAGGAGCCGCCCGCGCACGGGCTCGGCGCGTCCCTCCCGCCCGCCGACACCCGGGCGAAGACCGAGGGCACCTTCCCCTACGCGGCCGACCTGTGGGCCGAGGGTCTCCTCTGGGCCGCCGTGCTGCGCTCCCCGCACCCGCACGCCCGGATCCTCTCCATCGACACGTCCGAGGCGTCCGCGATGCCCGGGGTCCGCACGGTCGTCACCCACGCCGACATTCCCGGCGACGCCGCGCACGGCCGCGCGATCGCCGACCGTCCGGTCTTCGCATCCGAACTGGTCCGCCACCACGGCGAGGCCATCGCCGCGGTCGCCGCCGACCACCCGGACACCGCCCGCCTCGCGGTGGCCGCCATCACGGTCGAGTACGAGGTCCTGGAGCCGGTCACCGACCCGGAGCAGGCATTCGAGGCCGAACCACTGCACCCCGACGGCAATCTGATCCGCCACATCCCGCTGCGCTTCGGCGACCCGGACATCACCGGTGAGGTCGTCGTCGAGGGCCTCTACCGGATCGGCCGCCAGGACCCGGCGCCCATCGGTGCCGAGGCCGGGCTCGCCGTACCGCGGCCCGACGGCGGCGTCGAGATCTACACCGCGTCCACCGACCCGCACACCGACCGCGATCTGGCCGCCGCCTGCTTCGGCCTGGAGCCGGACCGGGTCAAGGTGGTGGTGACCGGGGTGCCCGGCGCGACCGGCGACCGCGAGGACACCAGCTTCCAGCTCCCGCTGGGCCTGCTCGCCCTGCGGACCGGCTGCCCGGTCAAACTGGCCGCCACCCGCGAGGAGTCCTTCCTCGGCCACGCCCACCGCCACCCGACCCTGCTCCGCTACCGCCACCACGCGGACGCCGAGGGGCGCCTGGTGAAGGTCGAGGCGCAGATCCTCCTCGACGCGGGTGCGTACGCCGACGCCTCGTCCGAGTCCCTGGCCGCCGCCGTCTCGTTCGCCTGCGGTCCTTACGTGGTGCCGCACGCCTTCATCGAGGGCTGGGCGGTCCGTACGAACAACCCGCCGTCCGGCCATGTCCGCGGTGAGGGCGCGCTCCAGGTCTGCGCCGCGTACGAGGGCCAGATGGACAAGCTCGCGGCCCGGCTCTCCCTCGACCCGGCGGAACTGCGGCTGCGCAACGTACTGGCCACCGGCGATCTGCTGCCCACAGGGCAGACCATCACCTGCCCGGCCCCGGTCGCCGAACTCCTGCGCTCCGTCAAGGACTTCCCGCTGCCCGCACTGCCCAAGGACACCCCCGACAGCGACTGGCTGCTGCCCGGAGGACCGGAGGGCGCGGGCGAGCCGGGCGCGGTGCGCCGCGGGGTCGGCTACGCACTGGGCATGGTGCACATGCTCGGCGCCGAGGGGGCCGACGAGGTCTCCACGGCCACGGTCAAGGTGCACGACGGGGTCGCCACGGTCATCTGCGCCGCCGTCGAGACCGGGCAGGGATTCTCCACCCTGGCCCGGCAGATCGTCCAGGACACCCTCGGTATCGAGGAGGTCCATGTCGCGTCCGTCGACACCGACCAGCCCCCGGCCGGGCCCGCCACGCACGGCAGGCACACCTGGGTATCCGGCGGCGCGGTGGAGCGGGCCGCGAAGATGGTCCGCACCCAGCTCCTCCAGCCGCTGGCCCACCAGTTCGGGATGTCCACCGAACTGCTCCAGATCGCCGACGGCAAGATCACCTCGTACGACGGGGTGCTCTCCACGACGGTCACCGAGGCCATGGACGGCAAAGAGCTCTGGGCGACGGCCCAGTGCCGGCCGCATCCGACCGAACCGCTCGACGAGTCCGGCCAGGGCGACGCCTTCGTCGGCCTCGCCTTCTGCGCGGTCCGCGCGGTGGTGGACGTCGACATCGAACTGGGCTCCGTCCGGGTCGTGGAGATGGCCGTCGCGCAGGACGTCGGCCGGATCCTCAACCCGCGGCTGCTGGCCGCCCGTATCGAGGCGGGCGTCACGCAGGGCGTCGGGGCGGCCCTCACCGAGAACCTCCGTACGGCACGGGGTGTGGTGCGCCACCCGGACCTGACCGGTTACGCGCTGCCCACCGCCCTGGACGCCCCGGACATCCGCATCGTGAAACTCATCGAGGAGCGCGACGTGGTCGCCCCGTTCGGCGCGAAGGCAGCGAGCGCGGTGCCGGTGGTCACCTCCCCGGCCGCGGTGGCGGCGGCGGTACGGGCGGCGACCGGCCGCCCGGTGAGCCGGCTCCCGATCCGGCCGCAGGCCGCGGTGGTCACGAGCTGAAGCGCGTGCGGGGCCGGTCCGCGGCGCACTGCCGACGGCCGGCCGCACCGGGCCGCAACGCACTGCCGACCGCCTGCGGGGTCCGGCCCGCAGCACACCGCACCCCGCCCCGCCCCCGTTTCGCCCCCACATCACACATATGGGCATATCCGGACCCGCCGGAGGATGCCCTTTCCCGCGCAGGGGTAGTGCTGCCCCGATCAGCGACCTCATGGGAAAGGGCCGAACGTCAGTGTCAAAGCCTTTTGAACTGCCGGAGTTCTACCTGCCGCATCCGGCCAGGCTGAATCCCCATCTCGAAGAGGCCAGAGCCCATACCAAGCAGTGGGCCAGGGACATGGGGATGCTGGAGGGGTCGGGGATCTGGGACGAGCAGGACCTCGACTCCCACGACTACGCCCTGCTCTGCGCGTACACCCACCCCGACTGCGGCGGACCCGAACTGTCCCTGGTGACCGACTGGTACGTGTGGGTGTTCTTCTTCGACGACCACTTCCTGGAGCTGTTCAAGCGGTCGCAGGACCGGCAGGGCGGGAAGGCGTATCTCGACCGGCTGCCCGCCTTCATGCCGATGGATCTGGCCGACGGATTCCCCGAGCCGCGGAACCAGGTGGAGGCGGGCCTCGCCGATCTCTGGGCGCGCACGGTGCCCGGGATGTCGATGGACTGGCGGGAACGTTTCGCCGTGAGCACCGAGAACCTGCTCAACGAATCTCTCTGGGAGCTCTCCAATATCAACGCGGGGCGCGTCTCCAACCCCGTCGAGTACATCGAGATGCGGCGCAAGGTCGGCGGCGCGCCCTGGTCGGCGGGGCTCATCGAGTACGCGACGGGCGCCGAGGTCCCCGCGGCCATCGCGGGATCGCGTCCGCTGCGCGTCCTGAAGGACACGTTCTCGGACGGGGTGCATCTGCGCAACGACCTCTTCTCGTACGAGCGGGAGATCCAGGAGGAGGGCGAACTCAGCAACGGCGTACTGGTCCTGGAGACCTTCCTCGGCTGCACCACGCAGGAGGCCGCGGACGCAGTCAACGATCTGCTCACCGCGCGGCTCCAGCAGTTCGAGAACACCTTCTTCACCGAACTGGGCCCGCTCTTCGTGGAGTTCGGAGTCGGCCCGGACGGCGTGGCCGACACGCTCACCTATGTGAAGGGGCTCCAGGACTGGCAGTCGGGCGGCCATGAGTGGCACATGCGCTCCAGCCGCTACATGAACGACGGCGGCGCAGTCGCCGAACGGGGGCTGCCGCTCGCCCCGGTGGGGCTCGGCACATCCGCCGCGGACATCAAGCAGTTCCTGGGGAAGACGGGGGCGGCCCGGCTCCGGAACCATCTGCATGTGCCGCACCAGCACGTCGGCCCCTCCCGGCTGCCGGACTTCGACATGCCGTTCCCCCTCTCGCTCTCACCGCATCTGGAGACCGCGCGGCGCCATCTCACCGAGTGGGCGCACCGGATGCGGATGCTCGACGACATCTGGGACGAGCGGCAGCTCACCGGCTTCGACTTCCCGGTCTGCGCCGCGGGCATCGACCCGGACGCCACCGCGGACGAACTGGACCTGGCGTCCGGCTGGCTGGCCTGGGGGACGTACGCGGACGACTACTTCCCACTGGTGTACGGGCGCAGCCGCGACCTCGCGGGGGCGAAGGCGCAGAACGAGCGGTTCTCGCTCTTCATGCCGCTGGAGGGGGAGGCGCCCGCGCCGGGGAACGTCATGGAACGGGCGCTGGCCGATCTCTGGGCGCGCACGGCGGCCCCGATGGACGAAGCGGCGCGCCGCGCCTTCCGTACGGCCGTCGAGAAGATGACGGCCAGCTGGCTCTGGGAGCTCGCCAACCAGGCGCAGCACCGGATCCCGGAACCGGTCGACTACATCGAGATGCGCCGGATGACCTTCGGCTCGGATCTGACGATGTCCCTGGCGCGGCTCGGCCATCGGCACCTGATCCCGGAGGAGGTGTTCCGCAGCGGTCCGGTGAAGTCGCTGGAGAGTTCGGCCGCCGACTACGCCTGTCTGATGAACGACGTCTTCTCCTACCAGAAGGAGATCGAGTTCGAGGGTGAGGTGCACAACGCCGTCCTGGTCGTCCAGGCGTTCTTCGCGGTCGACTACCCGACCGCACTGGCGATGGTCGACGATCTGATGGTGTCGCGCATGCGGCAGTTCCGGCATGTGGCTGAGCATGAGATCCCGGTGGTCTGTGCGGACTTCGGGCTGGACGAGAAGGCCCGTGCCGCGCTGCGGAGCTATGTGCGGGAGCTGGAGGACTGGATGGCGGCCATCCTGAACTGGCACCGGATGACCCGCCGGTACACGGAGGCCGATCTGCTCGCGGGCGGCCCCGGCTCCCGCTACCGGCCGCCCGCTCCCCGGGGGCTCGGTACGGCGGCGCTGGGACTGGCGGAGCTGGTCGGGCGGGGGTGAGGGGGGCGGCGGCGCCCGGGGCAGGTCCGGCACCCGGTCCGGCACTCGTTCCGGCACCCGGACGCCGCTGCCGCGTGTCCTCTTTGCGGCATATTTCCTATAGTGGGCTGAGTCCTGTGCCTCCCTGAGGTGCGCCCCGGTGAGTAGGAGTCAGCCGTATGAGCAATCTGTTCGTCGTCGCCTACAACGACGTCGCCACCGCCAACCAGGTTCGCGACAAGCTCATTTCGCTGAGCCGCCAGCACCTCGTCGAGCTGGAGGACGTGGTCGTGGTCGAGCGCCGCGAGGCCGACGGCAGGATCAAACTGCACCAGGCCGTCAACCTCACCGCGACGGGTGCGGCAGGTGGTGCGCTCTGGGGCGGGCTCATCGGGCTGCTCTTCCTGGCGCCTCTGCTCGGTGCGGCGGTCGGCGCCGCGGCGGGCGCGGCGGGCGGGGCCGTCAGCGACACCGGGGTGAACGACGACTTCATGCGCGACATCAGCTCGAACCTCCGCCCGGGGGCCGCGGCGGTCTTCGCCCTGGCCCAGTCGGACGCGACCGACAAGGTCGTGGCCGAGCTGGCGCCGTTCGGCGGCCAGCTGGTCCAGACGTCGCTCTCGTCGGAGGACGAGGACCACCTGAGGTCGATGGTCCAGGCGGCACGGGGTGAGCCGGGGCACGGCGGGGCGGGGCGGACCGGGAACACGGAGCAGCCGACGACGCGGCCGGAGCGGGGCGGTTCGGAGCGGGTGGAGGACACGGAGCAGCCGACGACGCGGCCGGAGCCCTAGGGGCGGGGCATGAGCCCCGGGGGGTGGGCCAGTAGCCCAGGGGGTGGGGCATGAGCCCCGGGGGGTGGGCCAGCAGCCCAGGGGGTGGGGCATGAGACCCGGGGGTGGGCCAGCAGCCCCGGGGGTGGGCCATGAGCCCCGGGGTGGGCCGGGCCTGCTGCCGGGTCATGACCTGAGCGGGGCCGTCACCCCGCAGATACTTCCCGGCAGTCCGCCGCCGGGACGACCCGCGTGTCGATGGTGATGCCGCCACGGGTGCGCCCGCCGGCGATCGACGCCGCCCGCAGGCAGAAGTGCACCCACATGTTGAACTGGATCTCCTTGGACACCCGGAGACGGTTGTACAGCAGATCCGCCAGCCGGTCGCCCGCCCGGGACCAGGCCTCGATCTCGAAGGCGAGCAGCGCGCCCTCGTCCCTGGCCCGGAACTCGATCTGGCCGGCTTCGAGATGGCCCCGCAGCGTGCCGAACCTGAACGACACCGCGTCGCGGTGCAGTACACGTACCGGCCCGTCCCACGGCCCCGGCATCCGCACCCGGTACTCGTCGCCGACCCGAACGGTCCCCCGGTGGCCCGCCGTCTTGTCGAACACGGCGGCGCTCGACGGAGCCGCCCGGTTCAGGTCGGCCATGACTGCGCCCATCAGCTCCCGCGGGCCTGCCTCGCTGCCCTCGATCAGGACGGAGAAGCGCCGGTGGAGCATCGGCCCCACCCCGTCCTCCAGGCACTGGCTGCGCCGGTCCAGCAGGCCGGCGGGGACGGCGGCCGGCAGATCACCGCTGTCGCCCGGCGCCTCGCTGCGGTGCAGTGCGCAGATCCGCCAGAGGTAGTTCCAGGACGTGATCGCCATCCCGGCGGGGAACCGCAGAAGGACCCCCAGCCGGCGCCGAGGGGGCAACTGGAACGGTTGCTCGGTATCCGCTGACGTCATAACGTCACGATACGTTCAAAACGCTCACTTCATATTTTTACTGGACACAGTGGGAGGTACGGTGCGGATCTCGCGGATGCTGTGGCGCGCAGGAGTGCGCGGTGTCTATATGGAGGCGGCTTCGATGGCCGCGGTCGCGGTCTGCATCGGGTTCTGGCTGCGGGCCAAGGGATACGACCAGGACGAGCGGGGCAATGCGGAGCGGCGGGCGCTGTTCGTCGGTCTCTGGCCCGCCGTGCTCTGGCTCATCGGCCAGTCCATCGGCGAAGCCGAGCTGATCGAACGGATCGAGCTGATCGACCAGATCGAGCAGCGGGAGCGGACCGTTTAGCGCGGACGGAGCGGGCCGGCCGGTGCCGGCCACGCGGGGTTCTCCAGTACTCCCACTGAGGGGCGGCCATGCTGCGTGAGGGGCGACTCCACGGCGAGAGCGCCGCATCGGCACTGCGTTCCCTGCGGGGCCGCCGGGTGAACTACTCGCTCCCGCCCGGCGGCGCGCCCGCCCGGGACGAGGGGTGGCATGTCGACTCGCTCCGCAGGCCGCTGGCCCGTGAGCGGCCGGGCGACCCTGAGCCGGGCGGCGCCTGGGAGACCGCCTGCCGGCTCGTACGCGACTATCAGTTCCCGGAGCCGGGCATCCTCCGTGCGCTCTACTGCCGCGACGACGCGCTGCTCGGGCGGAACATCCTGCTGGAGGGCCGTTTCCTCGGCCTCCGCTTCGACATGGGGGTCAGGATCACCTCGGTGACCGACGAACGGCGCGGTACGGACGACACGGCGCAGCGGGTCTGGGGCTGGGGCTACCAGACGCTGGACGGACATCTGGAGGAGGGGGAACTGCTCTACCAGGTCATCAAGTACCCGCACACGGGTGCGGTCGAGTTCCTGATCACCGGCTACTCCCGGCGGGCGCCGATCCGCAACCCCGTCGTCCGCGCGGGCTTCGTCCTGTTCGGCCGTATGACCCAGCGCCGCTTCTACCGGGCCAGCGCGAACCGCCTCCACGCCCTCACCCGCGCCGAACTCCTGGGCGCCCCACCGGCCCACCCCCGGCCGTCCGCGGCGGGCCAGGGCCTGGTCGTCGTCCCGAGCGGCCCGCACGCGGCCCGGGGGTGACGGGCTGAAGATTCCGTACGTGGAGGGCCGCCCACCCTCCAGCCATCCCCGGCCGGGGCCGGCCGGGGGCGATGCTCTTACGTACACACGGGGGCGATGCCCCTACGTACACAGAGGCCGTGGCGGGAATCGAACCCGCGTAACTCGCTTTGCAGGCGAGTCCCTGAACCACTCGGGCACACGGCCAAGTCGGAAGTCACCGGAACCGACCCCATCGATCCGATCCGGTCGATCCGGTACGCCGACCGTAGGCTCCCCGCACCGCCCGGCTCAAGGCCGCGGGCCGGGCCGCAACGTGACTGCCACACCCCGTTCATGGTCGTACGACCAACGGACCAGCCGGGCCCCACCCTCCGACAGGGTTCATTCGGCGGTTCGCCCCTTACGCTGGGCTCATGACCGCGCTGGAATCCCGCGACGCCGAGGTCGCGCCCCCCGAGCTGCCCGAAGGCGCTTCCGCCCCCGCGACCAGCGGCATTCTCGGCAGCGCGCACCGGGCGCTCAGTATCGGCATCGTCACCGTCGTCCTGCTCATCGCCTTCGAGGCGACGGCCGTCGGCACCGCGATGCCGGTCGCCGCACGCGAGTTGCACGGCGTCGCCCTCTACGCCTTCGCGTTCTCCGCGTACTTCACCACCTCGCTCTTCGCGATGGTGCTCTCCGGCCAGTGGGCCGACCGGAGCGGGCCGCTGCGCCCGCTCGCCACCGGGATCGCCGCCTTCGCGGCCGGACTGCTGCTCGCCGGTACGGCCTCCAGCATGTGGATCTTCGTCGCCGGGCGCGCGGTGCAGGGGCTCGGCGGCGGTCTGGTCATCGTCGCGCTGTACGTCGTGGTCAGCCGCGCCTACCCGGAGCGGCTGCGGCCCTCGATCATGGCCGCCTTCGCCGCGAGCTGGGTGGTGCCCTCCGTCGTCGGGCCGCTCGCCGCCGGTACGGTCACCGAACACCTCGGCTGGCGCTGGGTGTTCATCGCCATCCCGGTCCTGGTGGTGCCGCCGCTCGCCCTCGCGCTGCCTGCGATCCGCCGTACGGCCGCGGGCCCCGCCGATCCCTCCGTACCGCCGCCGGCCTTCGACCGGCGGCGCATCCGGCTCGCACTCGGGATCTCGGTGGGCGCCGGGCTGCTCCAGTACGCGGGCCAGGACCTGCGGTGGTTCTCGCTGGTCCCGGCCGTGGTGGGCGTGGCCATGCTGGTACCCGCCGTGCTGGGGCTGCTGCCCCGCGGTACCTGCCGGGCTGCGCGCGGGCTGCCTTCCGTCGTGCTGCTGCGCGGGGTGGCCGCCGGGTCGTTCATCGCGGCCGAGAGCTTCGTACCGCTGATGCTGGTCACCCAGCGCGGCCTCTCGCCGACGCTTGCCGGGCTCTCCCTGGCGGTCGGCGGCGGGACCTGGGCGCTCGGCTCGTATGTACAGTCCCGGCCGCGCATGGAGCCGTACCGGCAGCGGCTCATGGTCATCGGCATGGTTCTCGTCGCGGCGGCCATCCTGGCCGCGCCGAGCGTGCTGATCCACTCGGTCCCGGCGTGGACGGTCGCGGTGGCCTGGGCGTTCGGCTGCTACGGCATGGGGACGGTCATCGCATCGACGAGTGTGATGATGCTGAAGCTGTCGGCCCCCGAGGAGGCGGGCGCGAACTCGGCCGCCCTGCAGATCTCCGACGGCCTCTCGAACGTCCTGCTGCTCGCTGCGGGCGGCGCGGCCTTCGCGGCGCTGGGCGGGGGAGCGGTGGGCGCCCTGCACGACGGGGCCTCGGCCCCGCACCCGGCGGCGTTCGCCGCGGTGTTCCTGCCGATGGCGGCGGTGGCGCTGGCGGGGGCGTGGGTGGCGACCCGGCTGGGGACCGACTGACTGGTACCACTCTGACCCCACTCGTTGGTACCATATTGGTATGGCTATGAATCTGCGTCTCCGCGACGACCAGACCGAAGCGCTCAAGCTCCGTGCCGAGCAGGAGGGCACCAGCATGCACGCCATACTGCTCCGGGCCGTGGACGACTACCTGGCCAGGACCGCTCATGAGGCCCTCGTGCGCGAAACGGCCAAGGAGCAGGTCGCCAAGTGGTCCGAGCTGATGGAGCGGCTCAAGTGAGTCCCGTGTATCTGTCGGCTGACGACGGACTGGCCATCGCGGACCGTGCCGTCGACGACCAGGACATCGTCATCCGGGACGCCGGGCTGCTCGATTCGGCCGTGCACCGGCCGTCGGCGTCGATGTTCGGCCAGGAGGCGTACCCCGACCTGTTCGACAAGGCGGCTTCGCTGCTCCAGTCGCTGGCCATCAACCACCCCTTCATCGACGGGAACAAGCGCACGGCCTGGGTGTCCTGCGTCGTCTTCCTGGCCATGAACGGTGTGCAGCTGCGTCCGGACATCGACGCCGCCGAACGGTTGGTGGTCGCGGTGGCCGCGGGGCGTACGGAAGAGGTCAAGGAGATCTCCCAGGAGCTGCGCGCCTTGGCGGAGTGAGCCGGGTCTCATCGCGTACGGGTGGCGCCGTTCGCGCGAGGGCTCGATCGGGCCACAGGTAGGGTGGCCCGGTTGTCGTACCGCCGCCCCGTGCACCTCTGAGAACCGATTCGGAGACCGTGACTACTACCGCCTCCCACCACCTCTCACCCGCCTTCCCCGGCCGCGCCCCCTGGGGTACCGCCAGCAAGCTGCGTGCCTGGCAGGAAGGCGCTCTGGAGCGCTACCTCCATGAGCAGCCCCGGGACTTCCTCGCGGTCGCGACCCCCGGCGCCGGGAAGACCACCTTCGCGCTGACCCTCGCGTCCTGGCTGCTGCACCACCATGTCGTGCAGCAGGTCACCGTCGTCGCGCCGACGGAGCATCTGAAGAAGCAGTGGGCGGAGGCCGCGGCCCGGATAGGGATCAAGCTGGACCCGGACTACAGCGCGGGCCCGCTGAGCAAGGAGTACGACGGCGTCGCGGTCACCTACGCAGGTGTCGGCGTGCGCCCGATGCTGCACCGCAACCGCTGCGAGCAGCGCAAGACCCTGGTGATCCTGGACGAGATCCACCACGCCGGCGACAGCAAGTCCTGGGGCGAGGCGTGCCAGGAGGCGTTCGACCCGGCCACCCGGCGTCTTGCGCTGACCGGTACGCCGTTCCGCTCGGACACCAACCCGATCCCCTTCGTCACGTACGAGGAGGGCAACGACGGCATCCGGCGCTCATCGGCCGACTACACGTACGGCTACGGCAACGCGCTCGCCGACGGTGTGGTCCGCCCGGTGATCTTCCTCAGCTACAGCGGCAACATGCGCTGGCGCACCAAGGCGGGCGACGAGATCGCCGCCCGGCTCGGCGAACCGATGACCAAGGACGCGATCGGCCAGGCCTGGCGCACCGCGCTCGCGCCGACCGGTGAGTGGATCCCGAACGTGCTGCGCGCCGCCGACCAGCGGCTCACCGAGGTCCGCAAAGGCATCCCGGACGCGGGCGGTCTGGTCATCGCGTCCGACCAGGACACCGCGCGCGATTACGCCAAGATCCTCCGCAAGATCACCGGCGACCGGCCGGCCGTGGTGCTCTCGGACGAGAAGGCCGCTTCGAAGAAGATCGACCAGTTCGCCGCCGACGAGTCCCGCTGGATGGTCGCGGTCCGGATGGTGTCGGAGGGCGTCGACGTACCGCGCCTGGCTGTCGGTGTGTACGCCACCACCATCTCGACACCGCTCTTCTTCGCCCAGGCCGTGGGCCGCTTCGTACGCTCCCGCAGGCGTGGCGAGACCGCGTCGGTCTTCGTGCCGACGATCCCGATGCTCCTCGACTTCGCGAACGAGATGGAGGTCGAACGGGACCACGTACTCGACAAGCCCAAGAAGGGCAGCGACGAGGAGAACCCGTTCGCGGAGGAGGACAAGCTCCTCGCCGACGCGGAGAAGCTGGAGGACGAGGAGACCGAGGAGCAACTGCCCTTCGAGGCACTCGAATCCGACGCGGTCTTCGACCGGGTCCTCTACGACGGCGCCGAGTTCGGGATGCAGGCCCATCCGGGCAGCGAGGAGGAGCAGGACTACCTCGGCATCCCCGGCCTCCTTGAGCCGGACCAGGTGCAGCTGCTGCTCCAGAAGCGGCAGACCCGGCAGATCGCGCACAGCCGCCAGAAGCCGGCCGAGGAGGCCGACCTGCTGGAGAAGGCCGCCGAGGCCCGCCCGGTCGTCACGCACAAACAGCTGCTCGAACTGCGCAAGCAGCTCAACACGATGGTCTCCGCCTACACCCACCAGAGCGGCAAACCGCACGGCGTGATCCACACAGAACTGCGCCGCACCTGCGGCGGCCCCCCGAGCGCGGAGGCGACGGCGGGCCAGCTGAAGGAACGCATCGCGAAGGTCCAGGAGTGGGCCACGCGGATGCGGTGAGGCAGGTGCGCGGGGGCGGGAGGGGGCTCGGCATGCGCCCCGGCTTCCGATGCCCTACAGATGGGCGACGGCTCGTTTGTCGTGCGGTGGATATGCCGGGTTCCGGCCCGCTGGGGGCTGGTATCCCTCTGCTTCCAGATGGGCGTTGAGCCGCTTGGCGATGTGATCCATCCACTGTGTGTAGGTCTGGCCCTCTGGTGGCATGAGATCACACCCGAGGGCTTCGACTGCGGCTTCCACACATTCCTCGTCGGGGCAGATGGCGAGGAGTTCGGTGATCTCGTGAGCGGCAGCCGCTTTCTCGTGGTCCGCTTCGTGGGTTCCCGCATTGACGTATTCGTCCAGGACGATGTCGTACGGATCCTCGATATCCCGATGGAAACTACCGCCGAGCAGGGTGTTCAGATTCGGAAGGCGCTCGCACCACTCCCAGCTGGTTTCTGGGACTGCGGGCTCTGCTACTTCGCCGGCTTCGGTGAAGGCCGCCAGATGCGGAAGCATGGCGATGAAGCACTCTTCACGAGTTCGGTCCGGTGGGGTGATCATCGGTGGCATGGTGGCGAGGTTGGATGCAACATCGGCCTCGTCGAGTCCGTAGTGGAGCACGTCCATGATCTCGCGTGATACCCGGAAGGCCCGGCCTGGGTAGTACGTGGCCATCCGCAGATAGCTGCGCATAGCCTTGGACGGAGCCTCATCGGTATCGGTGTAAGCGTTTTCGTAGTTCACCGACGAGTACGCAAAAAGAAGCAGCCGCAGCTCCGGTAGCCACTCCGCCCACGGGGCATCGTCGTCGAAAATATCAGGTTGGGTCATTAGTTGTTCCTTCAGATGTCACTGCTCTTATGCTCTTGCGTCTGCCCGTCAAGCAACGGGATGGGTAGTGAGTATGTAATACCCTCCCGGAGCGCCCGGATCTGGTCTTAGGATGACGCGTACGCCCCGGGCCTCTCTGGAACCTTTACCGGCCTGCCAATCTGCACGGGAGAGTGATCGGCCGGTGACCTCGCCGGTATCCTTCACCTGGAAAGCCTTCGGAACTCCGCTTTTTTCGTTCTTCAGCCAGTTGCTGATCTCTTGTTTGTTGGCATCGATGGCCCGTTGGGAAAAGCGCTGGGCTTCACCGGTGTTCTTGAACGTCGACACACTTTTGATCTTTTCTTCCTTCGCCAGTCGATCCCCCATCTGCTTGTCGCTGCGGCCTACATGCTTGGTGACTCCATGGCCCCCGTACCCCTCGTCCTTGAGCGGGTCGGCCTCCCGCGGCTGTGGCGGCTTCGGGCCTCTCCGGCTGGCGCGATTCCAGGCGTTGTAGTCGCCCTTGGACATCGCTGCTATGAAGTCGTCGAAGCCCTTGTACGTCAGAGCCCCGCCGCCTGCGATGGCCGCGCCGCTGAGGATATTCACGGGAACGCCGGCAACAGCGCCGATTCCGGTGGCGTCGAGCGCGGCGCCGCCGAACTCGCCCCCGACGCCGACGGACATCAACCAGATGCCGACGGCACTTTCGAAGATGCCGGTGAGGGAATCCGGGCTGAAGGCGGCCTGCATGACGGTGGCGACGTCGGTGCCGGCGTCTTCGAGGGGGTCCGCCACCCACTTCTTCCACCAGGAGCGCTTCTTCGGTTCTGGTTTCGGGTCCGGCTTGGCGCGCGTGGTGATCCCATTGAACGCGTCGACCGGAGAGATTATTCCGTCACCGAAACTGTGAGGGCCTTTGGCATCGTCGAACATGCGTAGGCGCAACTTGATTTCCGCGGACATGAGGTGCAGTTCCGCGCCGAGCGACCCGGGCAGGCCCGCGAAAGCCGGGACCGGCGCGGTCGGTACGAGGACCCCGCTACCCGCAGAGGTCTCCTGGACGCGCTGAAGGTCCGGGTTGTGGGTGGCCCGCTGTCCGGGGTCGAGTGCCTGCTGCGCGTCGGTCAGGATCGAGCCGATGCTGCGGTGCAGCGCACCCGCACCGGCGCTCGCTCTCTCCAGATCCGCTGCGAGTTTTCCTACCTCTCCCGCATCGAACCCTCGGAAGCCCATCAGTGGCCGCTGTTGTGGCGGGAGGCGTGCTTCGCTCGCTCGTCGAGGTTCCGCGCTTCACCGTCCCAGCGCCGTGAGTCGGCGACGAGGTCGTTCGCCATCGTGTGGAGCGTGCGGCTGTGAAGCTGGAGCTTCGCGGTGGTGGATTCCGCGTAGGGCCCTCTCCATATCTCGGTGCGCCCCTTTCCCCTACCTGCTGCCTTCTTCGCCTCCTTGTCGAGATAGCTGCCAAGGCCATGTGCGGCGGTACGCGCACGCCGCGCCGCCGAACGGAGCGTCTCGGCGCGCTTCTTCAGCTCGGCCGGTGTCTCTGACTCCCCCATGTCGTCCCCCTGCTTATGAGCGAATACGTGTCGTGCGCGGTGTTGGGCAGTGCCTCAGCCCGCGGTTGATCGTAGGACAACGTAAAACGCCGCTGCCGGTGCGCAGTGGGACCGCAGTCGGCATTCCCACTCCACTGGTCGGTCTGAGCGCTGGATCCAGCCAACAGGCCATCGGGTTCCGCCGGTTGGGGGTGGGGCCGGCTAACCCTCCGGGTCTGTCGCGGTCCGCCCGCTCGCACCTCCGGGGCGCTGAGCGGGCGCCGGGAGAGAGGGCGCGCTGCCGGTACGCGGGAGACCCGGCGGAGAGTAAAAGCTAGGCATAAAAAGAGTGAAGGCAGGGGAACGCGATTCGGTCACGTACTGCGGTCATTCCGTTACAAATGGGCCAAACGTCGCACCGACTGCCCGGATTCTGGACTTACCCTTCCGCTGAGCGGACCGGCTCGCTACTGTCCCGGCAACGCATACGCCCCGTGGCAGAGCCGCCTCGGAGCGCAGCCGGTGCCCTGGCCTGCCGGCGGCCGCTGCGCGCGCGTCGCCGACGGGAACCGGTGACGTGACGTTCGTGGTGAGCCGCCGCGACTACCACGTAAGGAGTGGGCGTCGTGACCGCCGAGACTTCTCAGACGCTCGACCGGGGACTCCGCGTCCTCAAACTGCTCGCAGACACCGATCACGGGCTGACCGTCACCGAACTGTCCAACAGGCTCGGGGTCAACCGCACCGTGGTCTACCGGCTGCTCGCCACATTGGAGCAGCACACCCTGGTCCGCCGCGACCTGGGGGGCCGTGCCCGGGTCGGGCTCGGTGTGCTGCGCCTGGGCCGGCAGGTGCATCCGCTCGTCAGGGAGGCTGCGCTGCCCGCGCTGCGCTCGCTCGCCGAGGACATCGGGGCGACCGCGCACCTCACACTTGTCGATGGTTCGGACGCGCTCGCCGTCGCCGTCGTCGAACCGACGTGGACGGACTACCACGTGGCGTACCGGGCGGGCTTCCGCCATCCGCTGGACCGGGGCGCCGCCGGGCGCGCGATCCTCGCCTCCCGGCAGGGGCTGCCCGACGGGCCCGGCTACACGCTCACCCACGGGGAACTGGAGGCCGGTGCCAGTGGCGCCGCCGCGCCGCTGGTCGGGGTGACCGGGGTGGAGGGGAGTGTGGGGGTGGTCATGCTCGCCGACTCGATACCGGAGCGGGTGGGGCCGCGTGTGGTCGACGCGGCGCGGGAGGTCGCGGAGGCGTTGCGGTGACAGGGGGGTGGTGACGTGGGGCGGTGACATGGGGCGGTGCGGGTGGTGTGTGGCGCGGTGCGGAGATGTGAGCTGCCCGGTGTGCACGGGGCTCTGCCCCGGACCCCGGTCCTCAATCTCCCCCGGACTCCGTCCGGGGGGACCCCCAGGACGGGCTTGATTTGGCCGGGGTGTCGCCGGACGGGCTTGATTCGGCCGGGCGGGCGGGCCGATTTGCGGTGCCCGATAGATTGGGGCGGTGCTCCTCCGTGATCCGCGCTCCCGTGTCCTCGCCGTCTGTGCCGTTCTGCTGCTCGCTCTGCTCGGTACGGCCGCCTTCGCGCCGCTGCCGTTCTCGGTGGCGCAGCCGGGGCTGACCGCCAACGTGCTCGGTGACGACAAGGGGCAGCCCGTGATCAGCGTCTCGGGTGCTCCCGTACGGAAGACGTCCGGGCAGTTGCGGATGGTGACCATCGAGGCGACCGGGCCGTCCACGGACGTGGATCTGGGGCAGGTGGTCGACGGCTGGTTCCGTACCGACCGGGCGGTCATGCCGCGTGACGCGGTCTATCCGGGCGGCGGCAGCGACAAGCAGATCGAGCAGCACAACCTCGACGAGATGAAGGGCTCGCAGGACGCCGCGACCGAGGCCGCGCTCTCGTACCTCGGTGACAGCTCCAAGAAGGTCAAGGTGGTGCTGCACCTCGCGGACGTCGGCGGCCCCAGCGCCGGGCTGCTCTTCTCGCTCGGCATCGTCGACAAGCTGGACGGCGACGGTGCGGGCAGCGACCTCACGGGCGGGCGGACCATCGCCGGTACGGGCACGATCGACGCCTCGGGGAAGGTCGGCGCGGTCGGAGGGGTGGCGCTGAAGACGCAGTCCGCCGCCCGCGACGGGGCCACCGTCTTCCTCGTCCCGAAGGCCGAGTGCGCGGACGCCAAGTCCGGCCTTCCGCACGGCCTGCGGCTGATCCCGGTCACCACGCTCAAGGGCGCGGTGTCGGCCCTGGGGGCGCTCAAGAAGGGCGGGTCCGTGCCCAGCTGCTGAGCAGCCTCCCCGCACTGGTCGTCCCGTCGTCCCGCACCGGTCGGCCCGTCCCGCGCCGGTTGCCCCTCTCGCACCGGTCGCCCCCCCTCTCGCGCCGGTTGCCTCTCACCCGTTCCTGATGAAGCCCTCCTTGATCAGCCAGGCCTTCGCCACCTCGTGCGGGTCCTGGCCCTCCACGTCCACCTTCGCGTTCAGCTGCTGTGCGATCTGTGTCGTCAGCTTCTTCGTGATCGGGTTGAGCACGTCCGCGATGGCCGGGTGCCTCTTCATCGCCTTCGTGTACATCTCGGGCGCCGCGTTGTAGTTGGGAAAGAACTTCCTGTTGTCCGCGAGGACCTTGAGCCCGAGGTGGGGGATGCGGCCGTCCGTCGTGAACACCTCGCCCAGGGTGCAGGTGCTGCCCCGGGAGACCTGGGTGTAGACCACACCGCTGTCCATCTTTTTGATGTGCGACTGCGGGATCGAGAAGCCGTATGCCCTCTCCACTCCGGGCAGCCCGTCGTTGCGTACCGCGAACTCCGCCTCGACGCAGACCGTCGCCGCCGACGGGTTCGTCTTCGCCAGCCGTGCCACGTCGGATAGGTCCTTGAGGTGGTACTTCGCGGCGTTCTTCGCGCTCACCGCCAGTGCGTACGTGTTGTTGAGCCGGGCGGGCGGCAGCCAGGTGATGCCGTTCGCGAGGTCCGCGTCATGGACGGCCTGCCACTGCTTCTGCGGACTGGCGATGGGCTTGGTGTGGCCGAGGTAGGTGATCCAGGCCGTGCCCGTGTACTCGTACATTCCGTCCGCCGAACCGGACTTGACCGCCTCGCGCGCGCCGATCGACCCCTGGATGTCCGTCCGGTCCAGGACCGAAGCCCCCGCCGCCTTGAAGGCAAGGCCCATCATCTCGCCCAGGATGATCTGCTCGGTGAACTGCTTCGACGTGACCGTGAGGTTCGCGCCCTTCAGCGGCAGCCCCCGGCCGATCGACCCGGGCTTCACATCGTCGACCATGGGGCTTCCGCTGGTGAGCCCGCACCCCGAGAGCGCGGCCGCTGCCGCCAGGACCCCGGCCCCGGCCGCCGCGAGTGTCGTACGTACCCGCATCACGTCTCCAGCCCGCGCGGCCGCAGCAGCACCTCGGCGATCGACGCCAGCCAGTCCACCAGCAGCGCCAGCGCCACGGTCAGTACGGAGCCCAGGATCAGCACCGGCATCCGCTGGTTGGTGATCCCCGCGTTGATCAGGTCCCCGAGGCCGCCGCCCCCGCCGAACGTGGCCAGCGTGGCGGTGCCCACATTCAGTACCAGCGCCGTCCGCACCCCCGCCAGGATCAGCGGTACGGCCAGCGGCAGTTCCACCCGCAACAGCACACCGGGCGCCGACATCCCGATGCCCCGCGCCGCGTCGATCAGGCCCGGGTCGGTGGCGCGCAGGCCCGCGATGGTGTTGCTGAGCACCGGCAGCACGGCGTAGATGGTGATCCCGATCAGGGCCGGCTCCCGGCCGGTGCCGAGCCAGATCACCAGCAGGGCGAGCAGGCCGATCGCGGGCGTCGCCTGACCGATGTTGGCCAGCGCCACGACGTACGGCGAGGCCCTGCGCAGTGCGCGGCGGGTCAGTGCGATACCGAGCGGGATCGCGATGATCAGTACGAAGAAGGTGGAGATCGCGGTGAGCTGGACGTGCTGCCACAGGGCGGTCTGGGTCGCGTCGTGGGCCAGCGAGTTCCGCGAGATCGAGTCCAGGTGGATATGGGTGATCCAGATCAGCGTGGCGCCGACCACGACGGCCAGCAGCACCGGCATGAAGAGCAGCTTCAGCCAGGTCAGCCGGCGCACCGGCCGTCCGGGCGGCCGGCGCGCCGCGGTCAGCCCCTGCCGGGTCTCCTCGGCCCCCGCCTCCGCCTGCTCGGCCAGTCCTTCCTGTTCGGCCTGCTCGTCGCGGAACGCCAGCCCCCGGACCTCGTGTTCACCGTCGGGACGCTGCGGCGGGCGCCGGCCGCCGGAGCTCACGACGGGTCCTCCCGTACGCCGGCCGTCCCACCGCCGGAGATCCCCTCCTGGAGCGCATGGGTCTGCTGTGCCCGCTGATCCGCCAGGCCCTGATCGTGCTCCAGAGCCGCGAGCCGGTCGGCCTCCAGCATCTCGTGCACCGAGTTCATCAGCGTCTCCATGGTGACCACGCCGATGAACTCGCCCCTGCGGCCGGTCACCGGGACCCGCCCGCCGCTGTCCGTCAGTACGGCCTCCAGCGCGTCGCGCAGCGTCGCGTCCCGGGTCACATGGTCGTGTACGAGTGTCCCGGCCCGCGCCAGTGAGCCGCGCGCCCGCATCAGGTCGCCGCGCCGCAGCCACTTGTAGGGGCGGCGGTGTGTGTCGAGCAGCAGCACCTCGTTGGTACGGCCGGTCCGCAGCAGGGTGAAGATGGACTCCAGCGGGTCGTCGATCGTCGCGGTCGGGAAGTCGGCGATCTCCACCTCCCGTACCCGGGTCAGATTCAGCCGCTTGAGCGCAGCGCCCGCCCCCACGAAACCCGAGACGAAGTCGTCGGACGGGTTGGTGAGGATCGCCTCGGGGGTGTCGAACTGGGCGATGTGCGACTGCTCGCGCAGCACCGCGATCCGGTCGCCGAGCTTGATCGCCTCGTCGAAGTCATGGGTGACGAAGACGATCGTCTTGTGCAGCTCGTGCTGGAGCCTGATCAGCTCGTCCTGGAGGTGGTCGCGGGTGATGGGGTCCACCGCGCCGAACGGCTCGTCCATCAGCAGGACCGGCGGGTCGGCCGCCAACGCCCTTGCCACCCCCACCCGTTGCTGCTGGCCGCCGGAGAGCTGGCGCGGATAACGGCCGTGGTACTCACGCGGGTCGAGCCCGACGAGGTCGAGCATCTCCTCGACCCGGTCCCGCACCCGCTGCCTGGACCAGCCGATCATCTTCGGTACGAGGCCGATGTTGTCGGCGACCGTCATGTGCGGGAAGAGGCCGGAGGACTGGATCGCGTAACCGACCTTGCGGCGCAGCTTCACCGGGTCGATGCCGGTGACGTCATCGCCGCCGATCCTGATCACCCCGGACGACGGCTCGATCAGCCGGTTGATCATCCGCAGCGTCGTGGACTTGCCGCACCCCGAAGGGCCCACCAGGATCACGATCTCCCCGGCCGCGATGTCCATGCTGACGCTGTCCACGGCGGGCAGCGGGGTTCCCGCGTACTGCTTGGTGAGGTTCTCCAGCTGGATGGTGGCACCGGTGACGGCGTTCTGCTCCGGTGGCTCCGCGGGGTCCGGGCGCGCCGGTCCGGCCCCGGACACCGACCCTGGACCTTCGTACGGCGCGTGGTCAGACACGGATCCCCCTCGAAATGGTCAGGCGCCCGATCAGGACGTACGCGGCGTCGAACAGCAGCGCCAGGATGATGATCCCGAGCGTTCCGGACAGCACCTCGTTGAGCGCGTTGGCGCTGCCCAGGCTGGAGATCCCCCGGAAGATCTGGTTGCCGAGGCCGGGCCCCGACGCGAAGGCGGCGATGGCGGCGATCCCCATCAGCATCTGGGTGGCGACCCGGATGCCGGTGAGGATCGGCGGCCAGGCCAGCGGCAGTTCCACCCGCAGCAGCCGCCGCAGCCGGGACATCCCGATCCCGGTGGCCGCGTCGACCAGGTCGTCGTCAACGCCGCGCAGCCCGACGATGGTGTTGCGGACGATCGGCAGCAGCCCGTACAGCACCAGGGCGATCATCGTCGGCGCGACACCGAGACCCACGATCGGGATCAGCAGACCGATCATGGCGAGCGAGGGGACGGTGAGGATCGAGGAGGTCGTCGCGACGGCGACGTTGGCCGCCCACTCCGTGCGGTACGACAGGACCCCGATCACCACCCCCAGCGCGGTCGCGATGACCATCGCCTGGAACACCGCGCTCGCATGCTGGCCCGCGTCCACCAGCAGCTGCGGGTAGCGGTTGCCGAGGTACTGCCAGAAGTTCACTCCTCGGGGCCCCTTCCTCGGCCGGCCTGCTCCACCAGCGGGATGATCCGCAGCGGAACGGGGTTCTCCATGACGATCGCCGTGGAGGCGCGCACGATGCCATCGAAACCCACCACCAGGTCGATCACCCGTTGAAGATCCGCGTTCGACCGGGCCACCAGGCGGCAGAGCATGTCGCCGTGACCGGTCGTGGTGTGCAGTTCCAGCACCTCGGGCACCCTGCTCAAGTGGGCCCGCACATCGGCCCCTTGGCCCTGTTTGATCTCCAGCGTCGCGAAGGCCGTCACCGGATAGCCGAGGGCGGCCGGATCGACGTCGGGGCCGAATCCCCGGATTACTCCATGCGACTGGAGCCGGTCGAGTCTGGCCTGTACGGTCCCGCGCGCCACACCGAGCCGCCGCGACGCCTCCAGCACCCCGATCCGGGGCTCACGGGCCAGCAGCACGATCAGCCGGCCGTCCAGTCCGTCGATGCCCGCACCCGAACCCGTACCCATGCCCGTCCCCACGCCCATGCTTCGCTCCCGTCGGTCACGCATGCCACTGTTCTGTGGTCACCCTGTACAGATGGACCGCCCATCCTGGTCTTCTACTGCACAGATTGCCCAGCAAAATCGTGAACTATTGCGCACCTTGCGATACGGCGGGATGCTTCTGCCATGACTGAGACCACCCAGCACACCCCGGACACCGCGCGTGAGGCCGACCCCTTCCCGGTGAAGGGAATGGACGCGGTCGTCTTCGCCGTCGGCAACGCCAAGCAGGCCGCCCACTACTACGCGACCGCCTTCGGTATGAAGCTCGTGGCCTACTCCGGACCGGAGAACGGCAGCCGCGAGACCGCCAGTTACGTCCTGACGAGCGGCTCGGCCCGCTTCGTGTTCACCTCCGTCATCAAGGCCGCGACCGACCACGGACGCTTCCTCGCCGGCCATGTCGCCGAGCACGGCGACGGCATCGTGGACCTCGCCATCGAGGTGCCGGACGCCCGCGCCGCGTACGCCTACGCCACCGCGCACGGCGCCACCGGCCTCCAGGAGCCGTACGAGGTCAAGGACGACCACGGCACGGTGGTCCTGGCGGCCATCGCCACCTACGGCACCACCCGCCACACCCTGGTGGAGCGCAGCGGCTACGACGGTCCCTACCTGCCCGGGTACGCCGCCGCCGACCCGATCGTCGAGCCGCCCGCCCGGCGTATGTTCCAGGCCATCGACCACTGTGTCGGCAACGTCGAACTCGGCAAGATGAACGAGTGGGTCGCCTTCTACAACAAGGTCATGGGCTTCACCAACATGAAGGAGTTCGTGGGCGACGACATCGCCACCGAGTACTCCGCGCTGATGTCGAAGGTCGTCGCCGACGGCACGCTGAAGGTGAAGTTCCCGATCAACGAGCCGGCGGTCGCGAAGAAGAAGTCGCAGATCGACGAGTACCTGGAGTTCTACGGGGGCGCGGGCGTCCAGCACATCGCGCTGGCGACGAACGACATCGTGGGTTCGGTCCGGGCCATGCGGGCGGCTGGCGTGCAGTTCCTGGACACGCCCGACTCGTACTACGACACGCTGGGGGAGTGGGCGGGCGAGACCCGCGTCCCCGTGGAGACCCTCCGCCAGGAGCGGATCCTCGTCGACCGCGACGAGGACGGCTACCTGCTCCAGATCTTCACCAAGCCGGTCCAGGACCGGCCGACGGTCTTCTTCGAGATGATCGAGCGGCACGGGTCGATGGGCTTCGGCAAGGGGAACTTCAAGGCGCTGTTCGAGGCGATCGAGCGCGAGCAGGAGCGGCGCGGGAACCTGTAGCGGGCCGTGGGCCCGTATCGGGTCGTGGGCGCGTAACGGGTCGTTGGCCTGTGCGAACCGTGGACCCGTAGCGGGTCGCTAGCGGGCGGGCGCGTGGTGGGCGGGGGCCGGATACCGTATCCGGCCC
>NZ_JBSHBW010000027.1:0-106740 GCF_053612185.1 Streptomyces sp. NPDC054757 | reverse complement strand
CGTGATCGACGAACCCCATCAGCGGGTGATGTCCGAAGGTCTTCTTCCAGGTCGCGGCTGCGTCCTCCTTGTCGGAGTGGGCCAGTACCAGCACCACGTCCAGGTCCAGGTCCACGATCACCTGCCCGGAGGCGTCCGGCGACGAGGCTCCAGCCAACTTCTTTATTCGCTCGCGTACTTCGGCTCTCGCTGACGGGATCGCGTTCAGGGCCTTCGGGCCGGACGCGGCCAGGGTGTCGACGAGGGGGGAAACGGTCGGGTCGGAGGCCACCGGCTCGGCCCGCAGCATGCCGACGTCGGCCAGGCAGTCTCCGCCGAGGGCGACGGCCAGGGCCACATCCAGCAGAATCTTGCCTGGATCGTCCACCGCCCGAGCCTTCCGCCACGGCGCCAGCGCCGCGGATACCGCGGTGTCCAGCCCGGCCTTGCGGGCGGTCTCGACCAGCAGCACGCCCCCGGCCTGGGACACCACGGCCCGGCCACCGTCCTCGATGCGGACACGCGGGTACAACCCGATACGCTTCTTCACCTGAGAAGTGCTTCTTTCCACGGCACGATCTGGACCCTCGACAAGTCCTATCGTTGCAGGTCAGTAGCACTTCTCGCGTTTTCGATCCCGCTTTGGACAGCCCACCTCATGAAACCCCGAGGCTAGACGTATTGCCCTGAGAGGTTGGGGACGCGGCTGGCGGGTGGTTGGCCCTTCAGTGCGGTGTGTCCGCGGTGGTGATTGTAGGTGTGCAGCCATCCGGGGAATGCCTCGCGGCGCTCGGCCTCTGAGCGGTACGGGCGGGCGTAGGCCCACTCGTCCAGGAGCGTGCGGTTGAGGCGTTCGACCTTGCCGTTCGTCTGCGGTCGGTAGGGCCTGGTGCGTTTGTGCGTGATGCCGGCTGCTGTGAGCGCATCGCGCCAGGTGTGCGACTTGTAGCAGGCGCCGTTGTCTGTCAGGACCCGCTCGACGGTGATGCCGCAGTTGGTGAAGAACGTGTGGGCGCGGGCCCAGAAGGCGGTGGCGGTCTCCTTCTTCTCGTCGGTGAGGATCTCGCTGTAGGCCAGGCGGGAGTGGTCGTCGACGGCGGTGTAGCTGTAGCCGGCGTTGGAGCGGGTCTTGCGGCCGGCCTTGCGGCCCAGGACCTTGTGTCCGCCGCCGTCGGGGATGTTGCCGAGCTTCTTGATGTCCACGCGCACCAGTTCGCCTGGCCGGGGGCGTTCGTAGCGGCGTATCGCCCGGCCGGTGGCCCGGTCCACATGGGTCAGGCATGCCAGGCCGAAGCGGGTGAGTACGCGGTGGACCGTCGAGGGAACGAGTCGTAGCAGGCCCGCGATGCGGGCCGGTCCCCATCGGCGCGGCAGTGGACCTTGACGATCCTGCGTTTGGTCTGGTGCGGGGGCGGGAGGAGAGGTCGGCCATCCCGGCCTCGCCGTGCGCGCGGTAGCGGCCGGCCCACCGCTGGGCTGTGGTGGGTGAGACCTGGAAGCGCTCGGCGGCTCGGCGCAAGGGCCAGCCGTCCTCGACCACGCAGCGGGCCAGCCGCAGACGGCCGGTCTCGGTCAGGGGTGCATTACGGTGGGGCACGAGGGCCTTTCTGTTGGTGTAGATGTCGCAATCCACACGGAACCGAAGGCCCTCGCCTGTTTAAGATCCCTCAGCTGAGACCTGGCTCACCCGTCCACAACCTCCCGAGACAGAACACCTAGACGCCGACCTGGGCCTTCGTCGGAGGGGCGATGGTGGGGCACCAGAAGCGTGCTTCGAGTTTGGAAACGTGGATCCCCCACTGGTGCGCCTTCTCTTGCGAGGGGCGTGGCGTGCGGTCTGTCTCTGCGAGCCTGCACCTGAGCATCCGTCGACGGTCGCTCACTGGCAGGTGGTCGTGCCGCTGCATCCGCGGCGAATGGACCAGTCGCTGTAGTTCTTGCGCCGTGTTTGTCTTGGGCACGGCGCTGTACGCACATGGGGGGTGCGCCTGGCGGTACGTGCCGCATGACCTGGTGTTGCCTGCGGTCGCCGAAGGAATGGGAGTTCTCGCTTTTGTCACGTTCGACCGGTCCGACCTCTGGGTCAACTTCTGCCCGACGAAAGTCAGTCTGTACGGGGTGGGCGCCGCGGTGGCCTTCAGCGACGCCGGGCCTGCCCTGAAGGCCGCGCGCCCTCATGCGACGGCACATTCCAGCCTCGGGCGACGGGCTGCTCTCTGGATCAACCAGGGGTACCGGGCGCTCCGCATTGCCGAGAATTGCGTGGCGCAGGACGTTCGCCGCCCGGTCGGCAGGCCATGAAGCCCCTTCTCTATGTCGTCTTGTGCGGGTCGGGCATTGCCGGTGATGTCGGCCAGCTGATCGGTGCGGCCCTGGAAGCCGGTTGGGGCCTGGGCGTCGTCGCGACCCCGCAGGGCCCGAATTTCATCGGCGCCGAGGCCATCGAGGCACTGACTGGCTACCCGATCCGTTCCGCATAACGCTCCCCCAGCCCCTCCCGGCCCCGGACGTTCAACACGATCAACAAGTGGGCGACAGGCATCTCCGACATCTTGGCCCTGGGCATCCTCTGCGAGTCCTACTGCCTCGGCACCCCGCCACCGCCCTGCCCTACGTGAACTCTGCCCAGACCCGCCCACCCCGCCTACGCCGAGAGCCTGCGGAAACTGCGCCCGGTGGGCAGTTTGATCGGCTCCTACGAACCCCACCGGCCCGAAGGCGGGCGGCGAGACAGACCGATTTCACTGGGAGGAAGCACTCGACCTGCTTACCGCCAGAGTGGCAGCGAAGGCGTGATTCGCGTCGTTGACAACAAAGAAGCCCTGAGCCGTTGGCTCGGGGCTTTCATGTGGAGCGGGTGACGAGAATCGAACTTGCGCGCTGAGCTTGGGAATCAGCGGTGCTTGGGCTGCCAGAGGAGCCTTGAACTGGGGTTTTGCAGCGGTGGTGGATGGGCCTCTGTCTCTGAGAGCCGTATCTGACCGCTGTTGTCGGCTCTGCTGGGCATCGAGGATCCCCGAGAAAAAGTATGACACGTACAAACCTATGATGAACACGCTAAAAGATATGCTAGATCGTCGTGCGGTGAATGAAGAAACTTTCCGTGCTGAAATCTCCGAATTTGCCACCTGGGTCGCTATTTTCGGTTCCGATGAAGCGGTTAGGTCCTTTCATAATTTCATGCAGGGGAGCTTTAACCCCCAACGCCTCCCGTTGTGTTCATGAGGCTCTATGCTGATTTTGCCCTGGCAACTCGCCGCGATATGGGATACCCAGATACGAGTAGCACTCGAAAGGAGATCTTGGGTTCTCGAATTACCGACGTCTACTCGCATTCAATGTTTTCGAATATGGATAAGCCTTTCGAGGGCCTGTATCGCGAGGCGGGATGGCAACCGCCTTGGTTGTAGGTGATTCTCACATTATGTCCTACCGTCTACGCTGGCTCCTATTCCGTTTGCCTTCAGCCCGCACTCTGTGGATCGGGCGTGGGCAGGGAACCAAGGTGGAGCGCGCCGTTGTACGAGCGACCTTGGCGCCCCTGGCCGGGAATGCTCTGCCCTGCTTGGAACGAGGTGCCCGGGATGGGAACCGCTCCCCACGGTTCGGCCGACACCCACGAGCGGTGTCCCTCCTATCCAAGATGGACGAGTGCTCCCGCAGAGGCTGTTTGAAGCCGTGAGCTTGCGCTTTCCTCTGCGGAGAGCTGGAGCCGGATGCCCTGGTGCTGTGGGGAAGGGTTTTCCGCCCTGGCAGCAGATGGCTGCCGATACTCGCACCTGAGCGTGGCCGTCGGCCGCGCCTGGTGGGCGGCCGACGGTGTGTTTGGAGGCTGTCATGCCGCCGCAGCGGCCTCGCGGCCCCTTCGCGTCCGGCGGTGGAGGATCTCGTCGAAGGTGGCGCGGGCGCCTGTGGGGTCGATGTAGTGCATCGCCAGGAGGGCCGCGATGACGGCGCCGACCAGGTCGTTCTGGACCTCGGCCCAGGTGTGGTCGTCGTCGCAGGTGGTGAGGCCCTTCAGACCGTGTAGGGCGTGCATGGCCTCGCCGGCTTCCTCAGCAACCTTGCCGACCTGGAGGGCTTTGAGTTCCTCGTCGGGGAGATGGGCGCCTGCCGCACGGCAGACGGCGGAGAGCTTGTCGATGTTGTCCCACAGGGTGTCCACGTCGGACCTCCGATCGATGGGTTCGGTTATTCCTGTGCGGGGCGTCCGAGCTGGCGTACGGTCCATCCGGCCATGCGCCAAGCGTCGGCGTCGATGAGGTTGCGGAGGTCGACGAGGACCGGGGCCGCGACCAGTGGGGCGAGGGCCTTGGGATCGGCCTCGTGGAAGTGGGGCCATTCCGTGGCCAGGACGATCAGTTCGGCGCCCTGGGCGGAGGCGTCGAGGGTGTCGGCGTAGTCGAGTTCGGGGTTGCGGCGCAGCGCACTGGGTACGGCGTGCGGGTCGTGGACGGTGACCGTCGCGCCGCGCTGGTGCATCAGCGCGGCGATCGCCAGAGCCGGGGATTCGCGTACGTCGTTGGTGCCGGCCTTGAAGGACGCGCCCCAGACGGTCACGCATACGCCGTCCACCGGGCGGCCAAGGGTCTGCTCGATGAGCTTCAGCGCGGCGGTGGGGCGTGATTCGTTGACCTCCTCCGCCGCGCGCAGCATGGTCGCAGCCTCCGTGGCGCCCAAGGTACGGGCGGAAGCGGTGAAGGCGCGGACGTCCTTGGGGAGGCAGCCGCCGCCGTACCCGGGGCCGGCGTTCAGGCCGCCGCGGCCGATGCGCGGGTCCACGCCGATGGCCTCGGTCAGCTGCTGGACGTCGGCCCCCGCCGCAGCGCACATGTCGGCGACGCCGTTGATGAACGAGATCTTCATACCGAGGTACGCGTTCGCCGCGCCCTTGATCAGCTCGGCCGTGGCCGGATCGGTGACGAACAGCGGGATGCCGTCGGCCAGGAGCGGCGCGTACACCTGGCGTACGACGTCCTCCGCGCGGGTCGAGGGGACGCCGACCACGATCCGGTCGGGTCGCAGGGTGTCATCGATGGCGTGACCCTCGCGCAGGAACTCCGGGTTCCAGACGACCTCCACGTCCTCACCAGCTGGAGAGAGGCGCGAGAGAAGTGCGCCGAGATCGCGGGAGGTGCCGACGGTGACCGTGGACTTGCCGATGATCACCGTCGGGCGGGTCAGGTGCGGGGCCAGTGCGCGGGCGGCGCCGAAGACCTGGCCGGTGTCGTAGCTCCGCCCGTCCGCGTCGATCGGCGTGCCCACCGCGAGGAAGTGGACGTCCGCGAATTCACCCGCCTCGGCGAGGCTGGTGGTGAACCGCAGCTGCCCGGACGCGGTGTGCGTAGCCAGGAGTTCCGGCAGGCCCTCCTCGTAGATGGGGCACTCGCCGGCGTTGAGGCGGTCGATCTTCGCCTGGTCCAGGTCCACGCCGATGACCTCGTGGCCGATCTCGGCCATGGCAGCGGCGTGGGGGATGCCCAGGTGACCGCAGCCGATGACGGATACGCGCATGGTCGACGCTCCTTTCCCTGTACTCGCCCGCCCGGTGAGTCCGGGCCGGCCGGGTGCGCCACGCTAGCGCCCGCACCCGGCGCGACCCTCTTCGTGCAGGTGGGTCAACCTCGCTGCTGCTTCAGGACGTTGACGAGAGCGGGCAGCGCTTCGGCGGCGGTGGCCCGGCACACCAGGTCCCCGTCCTGGGGCCCTTCCAGCGGGTACGGCATGAACTCGCCGTCGTGCCAGAAGCCCTCCGGGTCGAGGTAGACAACCTGCATGCCCCGCTCGCGGGCGCGAGCCTGCACCTTGCGTCGGTCGGCATGCAGACCGATGACGAGGAGGGCCTTGGCGCCGTCGCCCCATTCGACATCGGGCACGGCCTGGTCGTACCGACGCATGAAGCACTCGTCGAGCCCGGCGCGGGCGGCCAGGACATCGAAGTTGTTGGTGATGACCGGCCCGACGAGGTGGCCGGCGTCCTTCAGCTCCTTGAGCGCCCGCATCGCTGGGGTGGGCTCGGCGAGGAAGCAGGCGCGGAACATCTCGACGAACTCCGCCGCCTTCTCCTCAGGCTCGGTCAGTACCTCGTGGAGGAGCGTGTCAGCCGTCGGCGAGAGTGTGAAGCGGTGTTCCCGCGGTTCGTGCCCCTGGCGGTCGGTGACCCGGTAGATCTCGTGGAGCCGGTGCAGGGGCGGGATGCCCGCCTCCACCGACGTACCGCAGCCGATCTCCACCTGGAACGGTCGCAGGTCCGCCAGCACGGACAGATCCGTGATGCGCGTCGGCGTGCCTGGGCGGTCTTTGCGCCGGATGCCGGTGGACAGCACGTTCCACGGAAGTTGCCGGACCGAGGGCGGAGGGGCATAGGCCACTGAGGCGATCTGCACATCCAGACTCTGGTAGCCAGGGGGCAGCGCGCGGCCGACAGCCGCGTCCTGGGGATGGACGTCGTGCTCGGTGATGCGGCACTTCAGGTCCCGGCGGGTCCATAAGAAGCCGCCAGGTGCTTCTCTCCAACCGCCGGCGGCGAGCGAGTCCAGGAGCGCGTCATGGTGCGCGTCGATCTCGTCGGCCGGGGCGGACGTGGAGTGGTAGAGGTACAGGTCGGTCAAGCCGATGGCCGGTGCCGCTGTGGTGGGCACCAGGCCGTACCGGTAACGGTAGTGAATGATCCGCCGCCGGGCGTCGTCGGAGGTTGCCCAGCCGGACTGGCCGGCGGTGTCCTTCTCCTGGGTGCGGCGCCAGATGCCCTCTTCGATGTAGCGGGGGCGGTCGGCGTCACCGAAGTAGGTGTTCCAGACTCGCTGCTGCTCGGGGACGAGCTGGTCGATGACGATGTACGGGATGTCCACGATTCCTCCCTGAAGAATCACGCGTGGATGTTCCAGATGGCTGACAGGGTGCGGCTGCGCGGCAGACGGATCGCGCTGGATCCGGAGCGGCCTCAGCGGTCCGAGGACGGACTCGCGTCCGCTGCGATGGCAGAGGGTCGGTGGCCGACGCCGTTGAGAAGCGGAGTGGCCTGCTCGTGCATTGCCCAGGCCGGACCGACCAGGCCAACGACGGCCAGGAACAAGAGCGCGAGCCGGTCTCCGCCGTCGGGCCTAGGGGTGATGGATGCGGCGCTTCGGGCGCGGCGGTGTCGAGCCCCGGTCACGGGATGCCGCCGAGACTGCGTTCGTGCGCATCCAGGAGGCGGCTGGTCTGCGCGTACAGCCGCTCCAGCTCCGCCGTGGTGAGGATGAGTGCGCCGTCAAGGGTCGAGCCGTCGTCGAAGTGGAACTCGACGGGGACCGAGCCTTGCCGGGCCCTCCGGTCGTAGACCGCGTCCCGGCCGGCCAGCGTCGCGTGCGTGGCCTTCGCCGGCACGGGCCTGAGCGTCGTCCTGTCGGCGGGCGCGGACCACTGGGTTCCGCCTCCGGGCGGGCGCAAGTGGTAGGTCGTGGCGGAGCCCTCACCGGGGAGGGCGACCACGACACCGACACGACCTTCACGGGCGCTGTCGGTGGCGAGGTCGCCGAGCCGTGGAACGAAGGGGGATGCCGTACCTAACTCGGCTCCCTGCGAAGGGAGATGAGGAGAGGGTTGTCGCGTCATGCTCTGAAGTTAGGGACACGACGACCCTCGAATATGAGCCGGAGGAATACGACCCCTATCCGTCCAGGTGGAAATGGTCGGACATGCGCCGCAACTTCTCCCGCGTCACTGCTCGTTCCGCGTAGACGATGCTGCGTAGCGTCGAACGGGCGATGGGATGATTCCGCACGAGCTGGGGCGCGATCCGCTCGGCTGCCTCCAGCTCGGCCAGGGCCTTTATCCGGTTCCCGTCCCACAGCCAGGCACGCGCGACATCCATGTGGTGATGCACCTGACGGGAGTTGGGCAACGACCCGACCAGGTCTGGGCTGGTACGACGGTTTATCTCAAGGGCCTTGCCCTGCTTACCCATCTCCAGAGCCACGCTGATCGCGTGGATCTGCACGTTCCCGGCGGAGAACGTCAGCGAGTGCCGGTCGTACACCGGCGCTCCGACGTACGCGTCCATGCGTTCGGCAGCAGCTTTCGCGTGACCGATCCGGTCCTCGGCCTCCGAGGCGCGGCCGGCTCGGGCAGCGGAGACCGCAGCTCGCAGTTGCAGCGTGCCCCAGGCTCGTACGGCCAGCGGTTCGCCACGGTCGTACTCCTGCTCCACCGAGGCGATCGCCTTGTCCGAGAGCGTCAGGGCGTCGGTCCAGTCCGCCGTCGCCCACATGTCCCAGACCCGCATCCAGTCGGCGACGGCGGGCAACACGGGGTCCCCCGACAGCCTGGCCGACCACGCGGCCCGCTCGCACGCCATGGCGACCAGTTCGGGATGCCCGAGGGCGTGGGCGGCGGTGTGCGCGAACTTGCAGCACACGGCGTAGATGGCATACGCCTCCTCCCGCTCGTGCCCCTCCGACTCCTCTGCCAGGGCGCGCGCCTCGCGGAACAGGTCTGGGAGAACCCGGAGAATCGCCACGTTGGAAGCGGTGTCCCGCAGGCGGTGCAGCCGCGTCACCTCACGCCACAGCTGTGATGCGGGCCGCGGAGCCCCGTCGAAGACGGGGACGAGGTCATAGCGGCGCAGCTCGCGCAGGATCGACGAGGCGGCAACCTGCCACTGGTTGTCGTCGGGGGAGCTGCTGTACGGGCGCCCGATCAGGTCGTTCGGATGGACGTGCAACTCTGCGGCCAATTGGTTGAGCAGCCCGACCCGGTCCAGCTCGATCAGGCCACGTTCCATTTTCGACACCCAGCCCTGCGACTTTCCCAGGGCCGTCGCCAGATCGGCCTGCGGCATCCCCAGCCGCAGCCTCGCCCTGCGAACGCGCTTGCCGATCTCCTCGGCTTCCTCCAGCATCAGGACACCTCCCGGCCGCCGGACGATCCGGCGCGATCGCCGGTCCGTCCGTACAGAGTTCGTCTCCAGCACGGTACCCATGACGCGGCTTGTGCGTGAGACGAGCTGCCGGGATCAGCAATGCCACAGCCGTGTTCCCGGTCTCGCCATGAAGGGCCAACACGCGGCAGGAAACCTTTGCCCTGTCGGCGACCGGCGTGCCCGAGCCAGGTGCCGAGTCCTCCGCCGTTGCTGCTCCCCGGCAGCAGACCATGTTGATGAGGAACACACCACGCCGCGTTTTGCCGAAGGCAGCCATTGACCGTCTTGCCCCCGGCTTCATGCCGCGCAGCGGTCACCGCCGAGGAGATCCGTCCCGGCTCCGCAGCCATCGACGGTGCCGTCTTCGGACAGCCGCCAGGTGAGGGGCGCACGGCATAGCTCTATCTCGCAGGGGCCGACGCCGCCGTCGACCCGGTGGTGCCGCTGTTCACGAGCTCTTCGCTGATCCTCTCCGATCCGGCATACCTGCCGAGCGTGGCGCTGGGCGTCCGAGAGGGAAGCGGGCGCCGATACGCCCGCAGCCGACCCCCGCGAGTCACGTCCTCGCGGGGGCCGGCTGTTTTCATCCGCCTGCAGGTGAAGGTTGAGAAGACGATCACGAGCAGGACGTCATGAGCGGGACATCCGAAGCGCCGCGCCGTCAGGAACACCGCGCCATCAGCAACACCGCCCCGTCAGGGCGCGAGCAGCAGTACGTCGGCGCGCTCCTTGGCCGCGGCGTAACGCTTCGCCACATCCTGCCAGTTGACGACCTTCCACATCGCCTCGATGAAGTCCACCTTCTGGTTCTTGTACTGCAGGTAGAAGGCGTGCTCCCAGGCGTCGAAGACCAGGACCGGCACCGAACCCTGGCCGACGTTGCCCTGGTGGTCGTAGATCTGCTCGACGATGAGCCGACCGCTGACCGGCTCGTACGCGAGGACGCCCCAGCCGGAACCCTGGGTGGTCGCGGCGGCCTTGGTCAGCTGGGCCTTGAACTTGGCGAAGGAGCCGAAGGACTCGGCGATGGCCCCGGCGAGGTCACCGACGCCGTCCTTGTCGAGGGGCTCGCCGCCGCCGTCGCCGGTCATGTTGTGCCAGTAGATGCTGTGCAGGATGTGACCGGAGAGGTGGAACGCGAGGTTCTTCTCCAGCCCGTTCACCGCGCCCCACTGGTCCTTGTCACGCGCCTCCGCCAACTGCTCCAGCGTGTCGTTCGCGCCCTTCACATACGCCGCGTGGTGCTTGTCGTGGTGCAGCTCGATGATCTGGGGATTGATCACCGGCTCCAGCGCCGCGTAGTCGTACGGAAGTTCAGGAAGTGTGTAAGTCGCCATGTCGTCCGAGCCCTCCGACTGCTTATTGCAAGCTGTATGCAAGTGCAGGCTAGCAGCAGGTGCAGATAGGGCGCGGGAGGCCCCGCCGCACGGGCGAGTGCCGATTGGGGTTACCCGCGGGAGGGGGGGGCGCCCTGTACGGCGCCCGCCCTTCCGGTACTCCTGTACTCCTGGTCGTATGGGCCCCGGCCGTCAGCCCCGGGCGGCGGCAGGTCGGCGTCGCGCGCTCAACTCCCGTACGCCTGCGGCCGCCAGCACCACGGCCGTGGCACCCAGTGACCACAGCAGCTGCGGGCGGGCCGTGGCGTCGGTCAGCATCAGGACGAAGACCACCGCAAGACCGGCCAGCGTGGCCCAGCTCAGCCACGGGAAGCCCCACATCCTCAGCTGCAGCAGCTCCGGGGTCTCCCGCTCGATCCTGCGGCGCAGCCTCAGCTGGGAGGCGGCGATCAGCGCCCAGACGAACAGCAGGACCGCGCCGACCGCGTTGAGCATGTAGAGGAAGACCGAGTCGGGCCACTCCAGATTGAGCAGGACCGACACGAAGCCGAAGGCGACCGAGGCGAGAACCGCCCGGCGCGGCACGCTGCCGGTGACCTTGAGCAGTCCGCGCGGTGCCTCGCCCCGCTCGGCCAGCGAGAAGATCATCCGGGACGAGCCGTAGAGATTGGCGTTCAGTGCGGAGAGCATCGCCACGAAGACGACGATGTTCATGATGGTCCCGGCGGACGGTACGCCGATCGAGTCGAGCACCGTCACATAGGGCGAGAGCCCTGCCCGCTGCGCACTCCAGGGCAGCACCGTCACGATGACCAGCATCGACCCGACGTAGAAGAAGAGGATCCGGAACACCGCACTGCGCACCGCCCGGCCCACCGCGCGCACCGGGTTCTCGGTCTCCGCCGCGGCGATCGTCACGACCTCCAGACCGCCGAAGGCGAAGACGACCGCGAGCACACCGGAAATCACTCCGTGCCAGCCGTGCGGGAGGAAGCCGCCCTGTCCGGTGAGATGGGTCAGCCCGACCGGGTCGGTGTCCGGGAGCACTCCGAAGACCGCGAGCAGTCCCAGCACCAGGAAGAGGACGATCGCGCCGATCTTCAGCGCCGCGAACCAGAACTCGAACTCACCGAAGTTCCGTACGGCCGCGAGGTTGGCGACGGTGAAGACCACCATGAAGACCAGCACCCAGGCCCACTGCGGTACGCCGGGCACCCAGCCGTTGGCGATCTGCGCCGCGGCCGTCGCCTCCACCGCGAGGACGACCACCAGCAGGAACCAGTACAGCCACCCCACCGTGAACCCGGCCCAGCGCCCCAGCGCCCGCTCCGCGTGCACCGAGAACGAACCGGAGGCGGGCAGTGCCGACGACATCTCGCCGAGCATCCGCATCACGAGCGTCGCGAGTACCCCCGCGATCAGATAGGAGACGACGATGCCGGGGCCCGCGACCGCGATGCCCGCGCCCGAGCCCACGAAGAGCCCGGCGCCGATCACCCCGCCCAGGCCGAGCATGGTCAGATGGCGCTGCTTCAGCCCGGCGGAGAGAGGCTCCGCCCGGAGGGGTTCGGACATGGTGCTGGACGCTCGCGATGCTCTGGACGACGGGGACGGACGTTTTGGTGAGATCCCACAGTGTCCCCAAGGGGTCACCCGTTCCGCAACGGAGATCTACCTGCCAGGACCTCCAGTGACGAGCATCACGCGCGAAGACGGTTGAACCGCACCCTTTGTATGAAACCAACCAAAGGCCCAACCTCCGCTTTGTGGGCCGCTGATGGTGTTCCCGGGCGGGCCGCCGCGCTAACGTCAGCCTGTCCCCACCTGCCCTCACCCGCGGAGTCCCGATGAGCACTGCTGCCGCCACCACCCGCCCCGGAGCGGTCCTCGCCGATCTGCTGCCGGCCACCCGTACGCGCGACATCGCGCTCGTGCTCGGCGGCGCCGCGCTCACCGGCATCGCGGCGCAGATCGCCGTGCCGGTCCCCGGCTCCCCGGTCCCGGTCACCGGCCAGACCTTCGCCGCGCTCCTGGTGGGCGCCTCGCTCGGCGCGCGCCGCGGTTTCCTCTCGCTCGCGGTGTACGCGCTGGTGGGCATGGCGGGCATGCCGTGGTTCGCGAACGGCGCGTCGGGCGCCGGCGGCGCAACCTTCGGCTACGTCCTGGGCATGCTGCTGGCATCGGCCACGGTCGGCGCCCTGGCCCGGCGCGGCGGCGACCGCTCCGTGCTGCGCACCGCCGGCACCATGGTCCTCGGCTCGGCCATCATCTACGCGGTCGGCGTCCCGTACCTGGCGCTGACCACCGGGATGTCCGCGTCCGCCGCCATCGCCGCCGGTCTCGTCCCGTTCCTCATCGGCGACGCGCTGAAGGCAGCCCTCGCGATGGGCGCGCTGCCGAGCGCCTGGAAGCTGGCGGGCCGCCGCGGCTGACCCGCGGGCGGCGCACAGAGATACAGACACATACCGACATACGGAGGGGCCGCACCCGGCGAACCGGGGGCGGCCCCTCCCGCATGGGGGCGGCGCTGTCGGATCAGCCGCCGGTCGCGGCCGGGTCCACCGGCGCGACGGCCTTCCGCCGGCGGTCCCGTACCACCGCGACCACCAGCACCACCACGGCTGCGAGCACCGAGAGCAGCATCTGCTTGCGCCCGTCGGTGTCGTACAGCATGTAGCCGACCACGAAGAGGATCAGGCCGATCGTCGCCCAGGTCAGATACGGGTACAGCCACATCCGTACGGTCAGCAGCTCCGGGTTCTCGCGCTCGATCCTGCGCCGCATCCGCAGCTGCGAGAAGCAGATCACCAGCCAGACGAAGAGGGCCACCGCGCCCGACGAGTTCAGCAGGAACTGGAAGACGGTGTCCTGCGCGATGTAGTTGAAGAACACCGCGACGAATCCGAACGCGACCGACGCCCAGATCGCAACGGCGGGCACGCCGCCCCGGTTGACCGTGGCGAACGCCTTCGGGGCGTCACCGCGCTGTCCGAGCGAGAAGGCCATCCTGGAGGCCGTGTACAGACCGGAGTTGAGACAGGAGAGCACCGCGGTCAGCACCACGATGTCCATGATCGTGCCGGCGCCCGGGATGTCCAGCGAGTCGAGCACGGCCACGTACGGGCTGGCCGTGACCGCTTTGGAGTCCCACGGCAGCAGCGTGACGATGACGAAGATCGAGCCGATGTAGAAGAGCGCGATCCGCCAGATCACACTGTTGACCGCCTTGCGGACGGCCACCACCGGGTTGGGCGACTCGGCGGCGGCCAGCGTCACGATCTCCGAACCCATGAAGGAGAAGACGACCAGCAGCATCCCGGAGAGGATCGCGCCGGGACCGTTCGGCAGGAAGCCCCCGTGCCCGGTCAGATTGCTCATCCCGGCCGGGTCGCCGCCCGGCGGCAGACCGAAGACGGCGAGCAGCCCGATCACGATGAAGGCAATGATCGAGACGACCTTGATCCCGGCGAACCAGAATTCGAATTCGCCGAACGACCCGACCGAGATCAGATTGGTGCCGGTCAGCACCAGCATCACCAGGAGCGCCCACGCCCACTGGGGTATCGCCGGCACCCACCCGGTGAGGATCGACGCGGCCGCTGTCGCCTCCACGGCGAGTACCACGGCCCAGAAGAACCAGTAGAGCCAGCCGATGGTGAAACCGGCCCACCGGCCGAGCGCCCGGTCGGCGTAGGTGGAGAAGGAACCGGAGACCGGGTCGGCCGCGGCCATCTCGCCCAGCATCCGCATCACCAGGACGACGAGCAGCCCGGTCAGCGCGTAGGAGAGCAGAATGCCGGGGCCCGCGGCGTTGATTCCGGCCCCCGAGCCGACGAAGAGTCCCGCACCGATCACGCCGCCAATGGCGATCATCGAGAGGTGGCGGTTCTTCAGACCGGCCTGAAGTCCGTCGGGGGAATCGCCGTCGGGCGATCTGTCGGCGACTCGCGAAGGAGGTGCAGCACTCATGCTCTCTGTCCTTAATTGTCGCGAACGGGGCCCGTCTTACGTGCCCCGACCAGGCGTCCCACCTACCCGTCGTGCCACACTCGAAGCATGCGCGTGTACCTCGGTTCCGATCATGCCGGATACGAACTCAAGAACCACCTCGTCGACTGGCTCACCGCCCACGGCCATGAGCCCGTGGACTGCGGCCCCCACATCTATGACGCCGTGGACGACTACCCGCCGTTCTGCCTCCGGGCCGCCGTGAAGACGGCGGGGGACCCCGACAGCCTCGGGATCGTCATCGGCGGTTCCGGCAACGGCGAGCAGATCGCGGCCAACAAGGTCAAGGGCGTACGGGCGGTGCTCGCCTGGAGCGAGCAGACCGCGGCGCTCGGCCGTGAGCACAACAACGCCAACGTCATCTCGGTCGGCGGCCGGATGCACACGCAGGAGGAGGCGGTGAAGTTCGTCGAGGTCTTCCTCGCCACCCCGTACTCCGGCGAGGAGCGCCACCAGCGCCGGATCGACATGCTCACCGCGTACGAGGCGACCGGCGAACTCCCGCCCGTCCCGGCCCACCACCCGCAGAAGGACTGACCGCCCCGGTGCCCGAGGGTCACACGATCCACCGACTGGCCGCCGACCACTTCGAGAGGTTCGGCGGCCGGCCTGTGCGTGCCTCCAGCCCGCAGGGCAGGTTCTCCGGCAGCGCGGCGCTCATCGACCGCCACATCCTGGAGACGGCCGAGGCGCACGGGAAGCATCTCTTCCTGGGCTTCGGTTCGGGCGGGTGGATCCATATCCACCTCGGCCTGTTCGGGAAGCTCGGCTTCGGCACCGCGCCCGCGGCGCCGCCCACCGACACCGTCCGGCTGCGCCTGGTCAACGACGAGGCCTACGCCGACCTGCGCGGCCCGACCACCTGCGCGCTGATCACGGACGGCGAGAAGCAGGCCATACACGACCGGCTCGGACCGGACCCGCTGAGGCCCGGCGACTCCCCGGACCGGGCCTGGTCGCGGATCTCCCGTTCCCGTACCTCCGTGGCAGCGCTGCTCATGGACCAGAAGGTGATCGCGGGCGTCGGCAACGTCTACCGCGCCGAGGTCCTCTTCCGGCACGGCATCGACCCCTACCGCACGGGGAGGGACCTGACCCGCGCCGAATGGGACGCGGTCTGGGCCGATCTGGTCCTCCTGATGCGCGAGGGCGTACGGAACAACCGCATCGACACCGTCCGCCCCGAGCACATGCCCGAGGCGACCGGCCGGGCGCCGAGGGTCGACGACCACGGCGGTGAGGTGTACGTCTACCGCCGGGCCGGGATGGACTGCCATCTCTGCGGCGCCGAGATCCGCACCGCGCCCCTGGCCGCCCGCAACCTCTTCTGGTGCCCGGACTGCCAGCGGCGTTAGCCGTCCCGGCGGGTCCGCGGCCGGAGGCGGCGCGGGCGGCACCCGTGTGGCCGGAGGCGGTCGCGACCGGCCCCCGTGGGGTCAGAAGCCGTGCGGCAGCCAGGGCGCGATGTCCGAACCGAAGGCGAGCGACGCCCCGGCCAGTGACCCCGGCCGCAGCTCCCGCACCAGACCGGCCCCCGCCAGCGCGGTGAGCGGCGTACCGCCCAGATAGGCGGCGCCCAACTCCCGTACGGACAGTTCGAGATCGGCCGGGTCGTCGGTCCGTACACAGGTGGCGCCCTTGGCGTCCCCGGTCAGCCGCCAATTCCCGCTGTTCCAGGGGCAGAAGTCGTCCTGGACGCCGAACACCACGTCCACCGGGGCCCGGTAGGTCCGGCCGCCGAGCGCCGCCCCCACATCCACCAGCCGCAGATGCAGCACATCGCGCACCTGGACCCGGCACCTGCGGATGTCCGACACCAGATACTGCCAGGAGTCGTCCAGGGGCCGGTTGCGGACATGCAGCGTCGACGTCAGATCGATACCGAACAGAAAACGCCACAGAGCGGCGCCCGCCGCCGGGTCCACCGCTTCGAGATGACGCAGCCGCACCGAGCCCCTGGGGCCCGCCGCATCCGATTCGGGCTTTGTGTGGAAACGCGCGTACCCCACCAACTCGCCGTCCCGCTCGGCGATCACACACTGGAGCGGCGAACCGCCCTCACGCTCGGACGGCGGGTCGAGCAGCGGCAGCCGCTCCCAGCCGGGCGCCCGCCGGGGCATCCCGGGGCGCGAACCGATGGAGCGTACGTACAGCTCCTCGCAGCGCGCGGCCGCCTCCAGGACCGGCACGTACCGCAGCCGTACGGCATCGGTCCCCGGCGGGACCGCGAGCGTCACCCGCGAGGTGTCGATCTCGGCCGTCAACTGCCGGGTGGCGACGCCGTATCCGAACCGGCCGTAGATCGCGGGCTCCGACACGGTCAGTACGGCCAGCGGCTCACCGAGCGCCCGTACGTGGTCCAACTGCCGCCGCATCATGGACGTCAGGATCCCGCGCCGCCGGTGCGTCGCAGCGACGCTGACCATGGTCACGCCCGCCGTCGGCAGATATCCGCCGCCCGGCACCGAGAGCGAGAAGCTGAACGCCCCCGCCGTGCCCACGCACTGGTCGCCCTCCCAGGCGGCGATCGACCGTTCGTATTCGGTGAGTTCGTCCCAGAGTGCCCGCTCCTCGGGCGATTCGTCCACTCCGCCGAAGGCCCGGATCAGCCCCTCGTACCAGGTGTCCATCTCCTCGCGGCGCAGCACTCGCAGCTCTGTGTCCATGCGCCATCCCTACCAGCGGGTCCCCCACCGGGCGAGCCAATTTCGAACGCGAGGTCACAGGGTCCCCCTGCGCGGGAGCCGCGCGGGTGGATAAGGTCCGAGCCATGGCCGGTCGCGTCGGAGAAGAAGCGTTCACGGCCCGGATGCGGAAGTCGGTGCACCGGGCCAGAACCGTGCTGCGCCGGTCCGGGGTCGACTACTTCCGCGGCGACGGTTCCGAAGGACTCGCCCTCGCCACCCTCCTGCTGACCGTCCCCGCACTGGCCTGGGCGACCATCCTCACCCCGGACTGGTGCTCACCCTCGACGCTGGTCCTGCCCATCGTGGCCGGCGGACTGCTGCTCCGGCCGGCGAGCCTGCTGGGCCTGTACGCCGCCGCGGCCGCGGCCCTCATCGTCGAGTCGGTCAAGCTCGGCCCGTACACCGACGGCACCGCGCCGGTCACCCCCGGCATGGTCCTCACGGTGGCCGCCTGCGGGCTCTTCGGCCTGCTCATCGCGCAGTTCCGCAGCCGGGTCGGGGTGCCCTGGCGGCGCGGCGGGACCATGCTCTTCGACCTGCGCGAACGGATCCGCGTCCAGAGCCAGCTGCCCCGGCTGCCGCAGGGCTGGCACCACGAGATGGCGCTGCGGCCGGCCGGCGGGCAGTCCTTCTCGGGAGACTTCGTGGTCGCCGCGCGCACCAGCGGCGGACGCGTCCTGGAGGTCGTCCTCACCGATGTCTCGGGCAAGGGGATGGATGCGGGCTCCCGCGCCCTGCTGCTCTCGGGAGCCTTCGGCGGGCTCCTCGGCTCGCTGCCGCCCCATGACTTCTTGCACGCGGCCAACGGCTATCTGCTGCGCCAGGACTGGGACGAGGGGTTCGCCACCTCGATCCATCTGGTCCTCGACCTGGACACCGGCGACTACGAACTCCTCTCGGCCGGCCACCTCCCCGCGCTCCAACTCCACGCGGGCAGCGGCCTCTGGGAGGAGAAGTCGGGCGAAGGCCCGCTGCTCGGCGTCTACGACGGTGCCCAGTTCGACGCGGCCAAGGGGTCGCTCGGACCCGGCGATGTCCTGATGCTCTTCACGGACGGCCTGGTCGAGGCGCCCGGCCGGGACATCAGCGAGGGGATCGACCGGCTGACGGGGGAGGCCGACCGCTATGTGGCCAGCACCTTCGAGGGCGCGGCCTGGCATCTCATCGAGGCGGTCGCCAAGGACGTGAACGACGACAGGGCGCTGCTGCTGATCTGCCGCGACAGCGATGCGGGGCCGGTGCTGTAGGGGGGGCGGGTCCGGGGCTGTGCCCCCCGTCGCAGAGCCGCGCCCCGCCCGGTTCTCCGCCGGACGGGGCGCCACTTCTCGTACTGCTGGTTCAGCTCGGGGACCGGGTCTGCCGGGCCGACGCTAGGCCGGAACCTTCTCGCGCTCGCGCTCCCGCTCCCGGGCGTTCTGCACCGGGTCGGAACGGAACGCCCACTTCATCTCCGGCTCCGTGGCGAAGCGCATCACGCGCCGCACCGGCGGGGTGCAGAACAGCGTCACGGCAGCCGCCATGAAGAGGGTCGCGAACACCTCGCCCAGCGGGCTCTTCAGCCAGCCGTAGTCGTCGATCAGGCCGGTGTACTCGATGGTCTTGATCAGCAGACCGTGCAGCAGATAACCGCAGAGCGTGCCGGCGCCGAGCCCGGTGAACCAGGTCCTGTTACGCGGTACCAGGGCCAGGAAGCAGGCGGTCAGCACCAGCCCGCACGCGGTCAGGCCGAGGGTCATCACGATGCCCTCCCACCAGTCGACGCCGAGCTGCTGGGCGCTGGTGCCCCGGTAGAACCAGTTGAGCGTCATCCTGGGCGCGGCCCAGTAGGCGAACACCACCGTGGCCAGCATGATCACCACGGCCACCGGCCGCGCACCGCGCCGCTGCACCCACTGGAAGTGCTCGGGCCTGAGCTTCAGACCGAGCACGAAGAACGGCAGGAACTGGAGCACACGCTGCAGATCGAGGTCGTCACCGATGTTGGGCGTGACCGATGCGAGAAGAGCGATGACGAGTGAGAGGGTCAGCGGATAGCGCAGATTGAGCCAGATCGGCGTGGTGAGCCGCCAGATGAAGAGGGCGATGAGGAACCACGTCAGGAAGTACGGGTCGAGCAGGCTGATCTCGTGACCGGGGTCGTTGTTCCCCCACTTCTCGTACAGCGAGTAAGTGGTCTCGAAGATCACGTAAGGAACGACGACACCCGTCACCAGCCGGCGCAGCCGGTCGGGACGCATGTCAAAACTGCGGGAGAAATATCCCGAGATAATGATGAAAGCGGGCATGTGGAACGTGTAGACGAACATGTAGAGCGCCCGGGTGGTGCGGCTGCCGTCCATGATCGGTTCCCACGCGTGGGCCATGGCCACGAGCACGATGGCCAGGAACTTCGCGTTGTCGAAGAGCGCGTTGCGCTGCTTCTTGGCGCCGGGGGCGGGCGCCTGTGTGTGCGCTGCGCCAGGTCTGGGCGGCGCCTGTGCGTCCGTGGAGGTTTCGGGTTCCGTCTCCCGCGCCAGGGGGAGTGGGGCCCGCTGATATTCGTGTGGAGCATGAACCATTCGAGGAACCCTAGCGTCGCGTGAGGGAATACGTAAAACCCTCTCGGATGTCTGTGGGATGTCTGTGATATTCGCAGTACGTGTACCCCCGGGGCTTACCTTTACTACCCTGATCTTATGTATGCATATGGGGTACTTGATCCCACTTAAATGGTGCATAACGACCGGCTTGTGGGGCTGTGCCGGGTCTGCTTCAAGCGTGATTCACCGTTATCGCAATCATCTGTGAACGGTATGTGTGGGCAGTGAAACGATCGATTCGGATTTCTCTCCGGGAGTGGCGGGCCGCACCGTCCGGAAATTGCCGTCGCACGCCCCGGCGGCGCCCGCGCGCCCGGCGTCGTGGCCCGGCGCGCGAGGGGTGCGGGATGGCGCGATCCGATCGGCGCCGTTTCGTCACCGGGCAACAACCACAGGGCTGTTGGTGGCACCATGGAGCCGCGGAAGAAGTGCTGGAGCGGCATCGTTCCCGGCCGGCAAGGCGGACCGACCAAGGGTTGTGATCAGTTGTGGCCATTTCACTGTCAGTGGTGCTGCTGTTGGCGATCGTCCTTGTGGTGTTGATCCGCGGTGGATCCATCAAGGCCGGTCCGGCGATCGTCGCCATGCTCTTCGGCTTCTTCCTGGCGTCGACGGGTATGGCCCCGTCGATCAACAGGTTCCTCAACTCGATAGCCGACACGATCAACCAGATCAAGTTCTAGCGCTGCCGCGGCAGGCCCCGCCGCTCCCCCTGTCCGGCTCCGTCCCAACGGCGCCGGACAGGGCGCGTGACGGGAGCGGGGCCCCGCCGGGAAACAGCAGGGGCGCTGGAAAGGGCAACGGCCCGGCCGGTGAAGGTACTCACCGGCCGGGCCGTGTGCTGTGCGGAGCGGGCGACGGGAATCGAACCCGCGTAGCTAGTTTGGAAGACTAGGACTCTACCATTGAGCTACGCCCGCAGGCGCCGCCGGTCGGAGCGACCGCGGCACGAGAAGCATCGTAGCGGGTCGGAGCCGGTCCGCGCACACCCGTCCCGTACGGCCTGGAACGGTGTCATGCCGCCACGGCGCGTCAGGCGGCCATGTACCCTACGTCTCGCACCGACGGGGTGTGGCGCAGCTTGGTAGCGCGTCCGCTTTGGGAGCGGAAGGTCGTCGGTTCGAATCCGGCCACCCCGACCAGCAGCAAGATCGCATTGTGGGTCTCCTCCTGCTTGCCGTTACTATGCAAGCTGTGTGCCCGCGTGTCTCTCAACCGGGCAGAGATTCTGAAGTCAGCCCCCAAGGAGACCGAACCGTGAAGAGCGCCGTGGAGACCCTGAACCCGACCCGGGTTCGGCTCAGCATCGAGGTGCCCTTCGAGGAGCTCAAGGACAGCCTCGACGCGGCGTACAAGAAGATCAACGAGCAGGTCACGGTGAAGGGCTTCCGCAAGGGCAAGATCCCGAACCGCGTGATCGACCAGCGCTTCGGCCGCGGTGCGGTGCTGGAGGAGGCCGTCAACGACGCCCTCCCGAAGTTCTACACCGAGGCCGTCAACGAGGGTGAGCTGAATGTCCTCGGCCAGCCCGAGGTCGACATCACGGAGCTCAAGGACGGCGAGCTGCTCTCCTTCACCGCCGAGGTCGACGTCCGGCCCGAGATCGAGATCCCGGACTACTCCGGCATCGAGGTCGAGGTCGACGCGGTCGACGTCAGCGACGAGGACGTCGACAAGGCCGTCGAGGAGCTGCGTGGCCGCTTCGCGTCCACCAACCCCGTCGAGCGCGCCGCCGCCGATGGTGACGTCGTCACCATCGACCTGGAGGCCAAGGTCGACGGCGAGGTGCTGGAGGACGGCGTGGCCGAGGGTGTCTCGTACACCATCGGCTCCGGTGAGCTGCTCGACGGTATCGACGAGGCCGTGACCGGTCTGGAGGCCGGTGGCGAGGCCACCTTCACCTCCGAGCTCAAGGGCGGCTCCGCCGAGGGCAAGGCCGCCGAGGTCACCGTCAAGGTCACCGCGGTCGCCGCTCGTGAACTTCCGGCCCTGGACGACGACTTCGCCCAGCTGGCGAGCGAGTTCGACACGCTGGACGAGCTGAAGGCCGACAGCCGCAAGCGCCTGGAGAGCACCAAGCAGTACGAGCAGGCCACCCAGGCCCAGGAGCGCGTCCTGGACGAGCTGCTGAGGCTCGCGGAGGTCCCGATCCCCGAGAAGCTTCTTGAGGACGAGATCAACACCCGCAAGCACAACCTGGAGCACCACCAGCTCGGCCAGATGGGTCTCGACCTCGCCAAGTACCTGGAGATCCAGGGCAAGACCGAGGAAGAGTTCACGGCCGAGACCAAGGAGCAGGCCGAGAAGGGCATCAAGACCCAGTTCATCCTCGACGAGCTGGTCAACAAGGAGAAGCTGAACGTCAACCAGGAGGAGCTCACCGAGCACCTCATGCGGCGTGCGCAGTCCTCCGGCATGAGCCCCGACCAGTTCGCCCAGGCGGTCGTCGAGGGCGGCCAGGTCCCGATGCTCGTCGGCGAGGTGGCCCGCGGAAAGGCCCTCGCGGTCGTCGTCGAGGCCGTCAAGGTCAAGGACACCAACGGTGAGGTCGTCGACCTGAGCGACGACGAGGACGAGGCCGCCGAGGAGACGGCGGTCACCGAGACCGCCGAGGCGTCCGAAGAGGAGACCGAGGCCAAGCCGGAGGCCTGAGCCTCCACCGGTCCCGGCCGGGCCGTTCCGCGGCCCGGCCGGTTCTGCTCTCGAACGAAGGGTCCGGGCGTGCTGCACGTCCGGACCCTTCGTCGTCCGCACGCGCCGGACGCCTCACCGCCGGGGCGCGCCGGGCCCGGGGCCCCGCCGTTCGGGTCAGGCCCTACCTTGCGCTCCCAGCGAACAGTTCGGGAAGCGGGATGGCGTTGTCCCACCTGCGCGTTAGGGTCCATGAAGAGGAGACTCCGGGAGTAGACGACCACCCCCGGACTCCTGCTGTACGAAGACGCTGAGACGGCCGGAGCCGTCAGAGACGAGCAGGTGGATACGTGACGAATCTGATGCCCTACGCCGCCGGCGAGCCCAACATCGGTGGCGGCCTCGGCGACCAGGTCTACAACCGACTGCTCGGTGAGCGGATCATCTTCCTCGGCCAGCAGGTCGACGACGAGATCGCCAACAAGATCACCGCGCAGCTGCTCCTCCTTGCCGCCGACCCGGACAAGGACATCTTCCTTTACATCAACAGCCCCGGCGGCTCGGTGACGGCGGGCATGGCGGTCTACGACACCATGCAGTACATCCCGAACGACGTGGTCACTATCGGTATGGGCCTCGCGGCCTCGATGGGCCAGTTCCTGCTGACCGGCGGCACCGCGGGCAAGCGCTTCGCGCTCCCCAACACCGACATCCTGATGCACCAGGGCTCGGCCGGTCTCGGCGGCACCGCGTCGGACATCAAGATCCAGGCCGAGCAGCTGCTCCGTACGAAGAAGCGCATGGCGGAGATCACCGCCCGGCACTCCGGCCAGACCGTCGACGCGATCATCCGCGACGGTGACCGCGACCGCTGGTACACGGCGGACGAGGCCAAGGAGTACGGCCTCATCGACGAGATCATCTCCTCCGCATCGGGCGTTCCGGGCGGCGGCGGCACCGGGGCCAACTGACGCCCCGGACCCCTGTCTCCGAACCCGGCCGACCACTGAACGCCACCAGGATGGTGAACACCAGCATGAACGACTTCTCCGCCTCCGCCAGCGGCCTCTACACCGGCCCGCAGGTCGACAACCGCTACATCGTTCCGCGCTTCGTCGAGCGCACCTCGCAGGGCGTGCGTGAGTACGACCCGTACGCGAAGCTGTTCGAGGAGCGCGTGATCTTCCTCGGTGTGCAGATCGACGACGCCTCCGCCAACGACGTTATGGCGCAGCTCCTCTGCCTGGAGTCGATGGACCCGGACCGGGACATCTCCATCTACATCAACAGCCCCGGTGGCTCGTTCACCGCGCTGACCGCGATCTACGACACGATGCAGTTCGTGAAGCCGGACATCCAGACGGTCTGCATGGGCCAGGCCGCGTCCGCCGCCGCCGTCCTGCTGGCCGCCGGCACCCCCGGAAAGCGCATGGCACTTCCGAACGCCCGTGTGCTGATCCACCAGCCCTCCTCGCAGACCGGCCGTGAGCAGCTCTCCGACCTGGAGATCGCGGCCAACGAAATCCTGCGTATGCGGACCCAGTTGGAAGATCTGCTGGCCAAGCACTCCACCACGCCGGTGGAGAAGATCCGCGACGACATCGAGCGCGACAAGATCCTGACGGCCGAGGACGCCCTGGCGTACGGCCTGGTCGACCAGATCGTTTCGACCCGCAAGGGCTCCGTGGGGATGATGTCCACCTGATGGCCGTTTGATTTACCTTCCGTCCCCTGGCACGGTGCACGTCAAAGTGAACCGTGCCAAGGGGGGCCCGAACGAGGGGCCCGGCAAGGTACCGTCGAATATGAGGCACCAGGAGACGCTGAACGTGGCGCCTCCCAGGCGAAGGGGAAGCACCTCGTGGCACGCATCGGTGATGGCGGCGACCTGCTCAAGTGCTCGTTCTGCGGGAAGAGCCAGAAGCAGGTGAAGAAGCTCATCGCAGGCCCCGGGGTGTACATCTGCGACGAGTGCATTGATCTCTGCAACGAGATCATTGAGGAAGAGCTCGCGGAGACCTCCGAGGTGCGGTGGGAGGAACTGCCCAAACCGCGTGAGATCTATGAGTTCCTTGAGGGGTACGTCGTCGGGCAGGAGCCCGCGAAGAAGGCCCTCTCGGTAGCGGTCTACAACCACTACAAGCGCGTCCAGGCCGGTGAGAACGGCGGCGGCTCGGGCCGTGAGGACGCGATCGAACTCGCCAAGTCCAACATCCTGCTGCTGGGCCCCACCGGCTCCGGCAAGACGCTGCTCGCCCAGACGCTGGCCCGGATGCTCAACGTCCCGTTCGCGATCGCGGACGCGACCGCGCTCACCGAGGCAGGCTATGTCGGCGAGGACGTCGAGAACATCCTGCTGAAGCTGATCCAGGCCGCGGACTACGACGTCAAGAAGGCCGAGACCGGCATCATCTACATCGATGAGATCGACAAGGTCGCCCGCAAGAGCGAGAACCCGTCGATCACGCGTGATGTCTCCGGCGAGGGCGTCCAGCAGGCCCTGCTGAAGATCCTGGAGGGCACCACCGCATCGGTGCCTCCGCAGGGTGGCCGCAAGCACCCGCACCAGGAGTTCATCCAGATCGACACCACAAACGTGCTGTTCATCGTGGGCGGCGCGTTCTCCGGTCTGGAGCGGATCATCGAGTCCCGCGCGGGCGCGAAGGGCATCGGCTTCGGTGCCACCATCCGCTCCAAGCGGGAGATCGAGGCGAGCGACCAGTTCCAGGAGGTCATGCCGGAGGACCTGGTGAAGTTCGGGATGATCCCCGAGTTCATCGGCCGCCTCCCCGTCCTGACCTCGGTGCACAACCTGGACCGCGAGGCGCTGCTGCAGATCCTGGTCGAGCCGCGGAACGCCCTGGTGAAGCAGTACCAGCGCCTCTTCGAACTCGACGGTGTGGAGCTGGACTTCGACCGTCCCGCACTGGAGGCCATCGCCGACCAGGCGATCCTGCGCGGCACCGGGGCGCGCGGACTGCGCGCCATCATGGAGGAGGTCCTCCAGTCGGTGATGTACGAGGTGCCGTCCCGCAAGGACGTCGCCCGGGTCGTCATCACGGCCGATGTCGTCCGCGACAACGTGAACCCGACGCTGGTCCCGCGCGAGCCGCGGATCGTCGGCAACGACGGGCGGCACGAGAAGTCCGCGTAGCCGCAGCGACGCGAGCAGAGACGACGCGAGCGCACGACGAAGGGGCGCCGACCGGTCCGTGGAGACCGGCGGCGCCCCTTCGCGCTGTGCTGACGGCTGTTACTGCTTGACGCGGGAGGAGTTGTACACCTTCGCGGTGAGCGCCGCCGCCTCGTCCAGCGAGAGCGACTTATGCGTGAGGATCAGCGCGACATCGGTGTTCTGCACGATCCCGAGGGTGCTGTAGTCGGCCCAGATGCAGATGGGCAGGACGAAGGTCTTCGGCACCTGCGCGGTCGGGTCGCTGCTGCCGCTGCTGCTGCTGGTGTTCGTGACCTTGGCGTTCTGGCACTTCATGAGAGCGCCGCTGAAACCCGTGGGCTTGACCGACCTGGGGCTGTCCTGCAGCTCCACCTTGACGCCGTTGGACGCCTTCTCGGCGATGTTCGCCTTGGAGAGCGCGAAGGCGCTGTCGATGGCCTGCTGCGGGTTGTCGATGGTGCCCCAGAGACCGGAGAGGTTGAGATCCTTCTCGGTCAGGCCCGTGCCGGTCTTGTAGGCGGCGCCCGTCTTCGACGGGTTCTTGACGCCCACGGCCTCGGCCTTCTGCTTGCCGTCCTTGCCCCATGCCGAGGTGTCGCCGCCCTGCTGCTTCTGGTACTCACCGATCGAGGCCGGTGCCGCGATCCTGTACCCCTTGGTGCTGTCGGCGACATCGCCGTTGCCGCCACTCTTCGAGGTCAGCAGATAGACCCCGCCGCCGATCACCGCGACCGCCACGATCACCGCGCCGATGATCAGCCCGGTCTTCTTCTTCGGGGCCTGCGGGGGCGGCGGCACCTGGCCGTACCCGGGCTGCTGGCCGTAAGGCGGCTGCTGAGGCTGCTGTCCGTACGGGTTCGGCTGGCCCGGCTGCTGCGGGTAGCCGTATCCCTGCTGCGGCGGAACGCCCTGCGGGGGCTGCTGCGGATAGCCGTAGCCGGGCTGCGGCTGGCCGCCGGGCTGTCCGTACGGGTTGCCGGGCTGCTGCTGGGGCTGCGGCGGCTGCCCGTACGGTCCTGGCTGCTGCGGCTGCTGTCCGTACGGGCCGGGCTGCGGCGGCTGCTGCCCGTACGGGCCGGGCTGCTGTGGCGGCTGCTGTCCGTACGGCCCCGGCTGGTTGTAGCTCATGGACTGGGTCCCCCTCTGAATCCTTACCTGATGCCGACATCCTGACGGACGCGTCCGCACACCGGGGAGACGGGGGCCACAGTCTCACCAAAGATTCCCGTTTCAGTACGGGACCGTGACGCCCTTAAACTAGGCCCGTGACCGAGAACTCTTCGCAGACTCCAGCGCCCACCACCGAACTGCCGACCCAGTACGCGCCGGCCGAGGTAGAGGGGAAGCTGTACGAGCGCTGGGTGGAGCGCGGTTACTTCGAGGCCGACGCCAAGAGCGACAAGACCCCCTTCACCATCGTCATCCCGCCGCCGAACGTCACGGGCGCCCTCCACCTGGGCCACGCCTTCCAGCACACGCTGATGGACGCCCTCACCCGCCGTAAGCGGATGCAGGGGTACGAGGCGCTGTGGCTGCCCGGGATGGACCACGCGGGGATCGCCACCCAGAACAAGGTGGAGCAGCAGCTCGCCGAGGAGGGCAAGTCCCGCCAGGACCTGGGGCGTGAGGAGTTCACCGCGCGTGTCTGGCAGTGGAAGGAGCAGTACGGCGGCAAGATCCTCGGGCAGATGCGCCGCCTCGGGGACGGGGTCGACTGGTCCCGTGAGCGGTTCACCATGGACGAGGGCCTGTCCCAGGCCGTCCAGACGATCTTCAAGAAGCTCTACGACGACGAGCTGATCTACCGCGCCGAACGCATCATCAACTGGTGCCCGCGCTGTCTGACCGCGATCTCCGACATCGAGGTCGACTACCAGGACGACGACGGCGAGCTGGTCTCGCTGAAGTACGGCGAGGGCGACGAGACCCTGGTCGTCGCGACCACCCGGGTCGAGACGATGCTCGGTGACACCGCGATCGCCGTTCACCCCGACGACGCGCGGTACGCGCACCTCATCGGCAAGCGGATCAAGCTGCCGCTGACCGACCGGACCATCCCGGTTGTCGCCGACGCGCATGTCGACCCCGAGTTCGGCACCGGTGCCGTCAAGGTGACGCCCGCTCATGACCCGAACGACTTCGCCATCGGACAGCGGCACGGCCTGGAGTCCATGACGATCATGGATGAGCGCGGTGTCATCACCGTGCCCGGCCCGTTCCACGGGCTCGACCGGTTCGAGGCGCGCGCCACGATCGTCGAGGCCATGCGGGAACAGGGCCGGGTCGTGGCGGAGAAGCGCCCGTACGTCCACTCCGTGGGCCACTGCTCGCGCTGCAAGACGACCGTCGAGCCGCGGCTCTCGCTCCAGTGGTGGGTCAAGGTCGAGACGCTCGCCAAGGAGGCGGGCGACGCCGTCCGCGACGGGCGCGTCACGATCCACCCCAAGGAGATGGAGAAGCGCTACTTCGACTGGGTCGACAACCTCAACGACTGGTGCATCTCGCGCCAGTTGTGGTGGGGCCACCGGATCCCCGTCTGGTACGGACCGGAGGGCGAGGTTGTCTGCGTCGGACCGGACGAGGAGCCGCCGACGGGTGAGGGCTGGCACCAGGACGAGGATGTCCTCGACACCTGGTTCTCCTCGGGCCTGTGGCCGTTCTCCACGCTCGGCTGGCCGGAGCAGACCCCGGACCTGGAGAAGTTCTACTCGACCGATGTGCTGGTCACCGGGCACGACATCATCTTCTTCTGGGTCGCCCGGATGATGATGTTCGGTCTCTACGCGATGGACGGGAAGGCCCCGTTCAAGACCATCGCGCTGCACGGCCTCGTTCGCGACGAGCACGGCAAGAAGATGTCCAAGTCCTTCGGCAACGTGGTCGACCCGCTGGACTGGATGGACGAGTACGGCTCCGACGCCGTCCGTTTCACCCTCGCCAACGGCGCCAACCCCGGTGCGGACGTGCCGATCGGCGAGGACTGGGTCAAGGCGTCGCGCAACTTCGCCAACAAGATCTGGAACGCGACCCGCTTCGCGCTGATGAACGGCGCCACCGTCGAGGGCGAACTGCCCCCCGTCGAGAAGCAGTCGGCCAACGACCGGTGGATCCTGTCGCGGCTGAATGCGGTCGTCGCCGAGGCGGACGCGTACTACGACGACTACCAGTTCGCCAAACTCGCCGACACCCTCTACCACTTCGCGTGGGACGAGGTCTTCGACTGGTACGTCGAGCTGTCGAAGACGACGTTCTTCGCGGGCGGCGATGCGGCGCAGGTCTCGGCGCGGGTCCTCGGCGAGGTCCTCGACGTGATGCTGCGGCTGCTCCACCCGATCGTCCCGTTCGTCACCGAAACGCTGTGGACCACGCTCACCGGCAAGGAGTCGGTCGTCGTGGCCGACTGGCCGAAGGACTCCGGCTTCCGGGACAGCGCGGCCGAGCAGGAGATCACGCTGGTCCAGCAGGTCATCACCGAGGTCCGCCGCTTCCGCTCGGACCAGGGGCTCCAGCCGGGCCAGAAGGTCCCGGCCCAGCTCGACCTGGACGGCACGGCGCTGGCGCCCCACGAGGCGTCCATCCGCCAGGTGCTGCGGCTCCAGCCCGCGGGGGAGGGCTTCCACGCCACCGCCTCGCTGCCGGTCGCGGGCGCCAGGGTCGCGCTCGACCTGTCGGGGACGATCGATGTGGCGGCCGAGCGCAAGCGGCTGGCCAAGGACCTGGGCGCCGCCGAGAAGGAGAAGGCGCAGGCGCTGGGGAAGCTCGGCAACGAGGCGTTCCTGGCGAAGGCCCCGGACAACGTGGTCGACAAGATCCGCACCCGTCTCGCCAAGGCCGAGTCGGACCTGGAGCGGATCCAGGCCCAGCTCGACGGACTGCCGCAGGCGTAGGCCGGGTCCACACCCGTAGGCCGGGCCCACACCCGTACGCAGAAGACCCCCGGCAGGTCCGCCGGGGGTCTTCTCCGTCGTACGGGCGGTCAGGTGGCGGGCGTCAGGACCTTGGCGGTCACCGAGTCGAACTCCTCGACGCACTTGCCCGTTCCCAGCGCCACACACTCCAGCGGCGATGCGGCCACCGTCACATCGATGCCGGTGGCCGACGCGATCCGCAGATCCAGGCCGGGAAGGAGCGAGCCGCCGCCCGTCAGCACGATCCCGTGCTTCATGACGTCGGCCGCCAGCTCCGGCGGGCACTCCGCCAGGACCGACTGCACCGTGGCGATGACGGCCTCGACCGGCTCGTCCAGCGCGGTGCGGATCTCCTCGGCGGTGAGGATGAGCGCGGTCGGCACCCCGTTGGTCTTCTCGCGCCCCCGGACCGTGCAGGTGCGGCCCTCCTGCCCCTGCTCGTCCGGGGCCGGCCAGGCCGAACCGATCTCCAGCTTGACCTCATCGGCGGTCCGCTCCCCGATCAGCAGGCTGCGCTCCTGGCGGATGTAGTCGCTGATCGCGGCGCTCATCCGGTCGCCGCCGAGCCGCAGCGACTTCGATGTGACGATGCCGCCCATGGAGATCACGGCGACCTCCGTCGTACCGCCGCCGATGTCGACGACCATCGAACCGCGCGGTTCGTCCACCGGCAGCCCCGCGCCCATCGCCGCCGCCATCGACTCGTCGAGCAGGTGGACGGTCCGGCCGCCCGCGTCCTGCGCGGCCTGCACGATCGCCCGCAGCTCCACCGGGGTCACCCCGGTCGGCATGCAGACCACCATCCGGGTGCGCGTCCGCCGGCCCTGGAGGGCCTTGCGCACGAAGTATCTGATCATTTCCGTGGCGGCGTCGTAGTCGCCGATGACGCCCTCCCGCATCGGGCGGAGCGCGCTGACCGAGTCCGGGGTGCGCCCGAGGCTCTCGCGTGCCTCGTCACCGATGGCCGGGGCGGCGCGGCCGCCGTCGCGCACCGCCACCACGGAGGGCTCGTTGAGCACGATGCCCTTGCCGCGGACGTAGAGGAGAGTGTTCGCCGTTCCGAGATCAATGCCTATGTCCATAATTGGTAAGTCTGGTCTCTTATGGGGGTGTTCCGCGCGCCGGAGTGCTCCGAACCGGGGGTCCCGGCGTACAGGGGACGGGTGAGGTCCGGGCACGCCGGGACCTCCGTAGACTGGTCCTGTGAGCGAGTCCGACCCTTTCGACGAAATCGTCGACGCAGCGACCGACCTTCCAGCCGACGACGCGGTACCGGCGGGGGAGACGCCGTCCTCCCCCGACCAGGCGGTGATCGAGGCCGGCAGCCGCACCCTGCGCACCCACGGCGGACCTCCGCCGGGCGACGGGGTGCCGGCCAGGCCCGCCGACCCGGAGGTGGACAGGGCGCTGCGCGCGGTGGAGCAGGAGCTGATCGGCCGCTGGCCCGAGACCCGGCTCGACCCTTCGCTCGTACGGATGGAGGCGCTGCTCGACGTCCTGGGCGATCCGCACCGTGCGTACCCCTCGATCCACATCACCGGCACCAACGGCAAGACATCGACGGCGCGCATGATCGAGGCGCTGCTCGGCGCCCTCGAACTGCGCACCGGGCGGTACACATCGCCGCACGTCCAGTCGATCACCGAGCGCATCAGCCTCAACGGTGAGCCGATCACGGCCGAGCGGTTCATCGAGACGTACGAGGAGATCAAGCCGTTCATCGGCATGGTCGACGCGCAGCAGGAGCACCGGCTCTCGTTCTTCGAGGTGCTCACCGGAATGGCCTACGCGGCCTTCGCCGACGCGCCGGTGGACGTCGCGGTCGTCGAGGTCGGGATGGGCGGGAGCTGGGACGCGACGAACGTCATCGAGGCGCCCGTCTCCGTCGTCACCCCGATCTCGCTGGACCACACGGACCGCCTCGGCTCCACGCCCGCCGCGATCGCCGGTGAGAAGGCCGGGATCATCAAGCAGGGCGCGACGGTCATCCTGGCGCAGCAGCCGGTCGACGCCGCCCAGGTGATGCTGAAGAAGGCCGTCGGGATGGACGCCACGGTCGCCCGCGAAGGCATGGAGTTCGGTGTCGGCAGCAGGGAGATCGCCGTGGGCGGCCAGCTGCTGACGCTGCGCGGCCTCGGCGGTGACTACGAGGACATCTTCCTCCCGCTGTACGGCGCCCACCAGGCGCACAACGCGGCGGTGGCCCTCGCCGCCGTCGAGGCGTTCTTCGGGGTCGGTGCGCAGCAGGCGCAGCGACTCGACAGCGATGTGGTCCGCAAGGCCTTCGCCTCGGTCACCTCACCGGGCCGTCTTGAGGTCGTACGCAGCTCTCCGACGGTCGTCCTGGACGCGGCGCACAACCCCGGGGGCGCGGTGGCGACCGCCGCAGGCGTCACCGAGGCGTTCAGCTTCTCGCGGCTGATCGGGGTGGTCGGGGCGAGTGGCGACAAGGATGTACGCGGGCTGCTCGAAGCGTTCGAGCCGATCTTCGCGGAGATCGTCGTCACCCAGAACTCCACCCCCCGGGCGATGACCGCCGACGCTCTGGCCGCGATCGCCGTCGAGGTCTTCGGCGACGAACGTGTGGTGGTCGAGCCCCGCCTCGACGACGCTCTGGAGGCGGCGATCACGCTCGCCGAGGAGGAGGGCGAGTACGCCGGAGCGGGCGTTCTCGTCACCGGTTCCGTGATCACGGTCGGCGAGGCCCGGCTGCTCCTGGGAAGGCGCTGACCTATGCGCACGCTCTGCGCGTCCACCCTGATCGGTGAGTTCTTCGTGATCGGTTTCGCCGGTCTGGTCGCCATGAAGGGCGATCTGTCGGAGACCACGGTCTGGACCGTGTGCGGTATCGGCATGCTGCTCTCGGTGCTGCTGTGCGGAATGCTGAGCCGTCCGGGTGCGGTCCAGATCGGCTGGGCGCTCCAGATCGCACTGATCGCCAGCGGTTTCTTCGTACCGGTGATGTTCATCCTCGGGGTGGCGTTCGCGGGGCTGTGGTGGGCGTCGGTCCACTACGGGCGGATCATCGACGCGGCAAAGGCCCGCTGGGCGGAGCAGGCATCCGCAGGGCCTGACGCTGCGTAATAGGTGCACGGCAGGGCCCTGTAGCCTGAGCCCTTCCGAGCCGTACCCCGTATCCCGTAACGCCCGTACTGAAGGAGTCCGCACAGTGAGCCAGCGCACGCTCGTTCTGCTCAAGCCCGACACCGTACGCCGCCGGCTGGTCGGCGAGGTCGTCGGCCGCATCGAGCGCAAGGCGGACTGGACCATCTCGGCGATGGAGCTGCGGACACTCGACCAGGACACGCTGGAGCAGCACTACGGCGAGCACAAGGGCAAGCCCTTCTACGAGCCGCTGGTCGAGTTCATGGCCTCCGGTCCGGTCCTCGCGCTGATCGTCGAGGGCGAGCGGGTCATCGAGGGCGTACGCGCTCTGGCGGGTCCGACTGACCCGATTGCCGCAGCGCCCGGATCCATTCGTGGCGATTTCGGCACCATCGTCCGGGAGAACCTCATCCACGCCTCGGACTCGGAGGAGTCCGCGGAGCGAGAATTGAAGATTTTCTTCCCGGGCGTATCCTGACGCCAGGTCAGCCGAATAGCGCTCACAGCCTCGGGCGACCGAATTAATTCGGTCGCCCTTCGGCATATGCCGGGCGATTTCGGGAACGCATCGCCCCGACGTGACGTCACCATGGTTGAGGCGGGCACAACTTCCGCCCACATGGCGGAGGACCCTCGCGCGGCGATCGTGCAGGCGGCATTACGATGGAAGTCTTCACACCCACAGCGCTCACTTCGCCTACCAAAAAAGCCAATCGCTCCACTTGGGAAGGCCCGACGCATCCTCATGGGGAACAAGGGGAACTCAATGTCGTTCATCGGCCGTGACATGGCTATCGACCTCGGGACTGCCAACACGCTGGTGTACGTCAGGGGTCGAGGAATCGTCCTCAACGAACCCTCCGTCGTCGCGATCAACACCAACACCGGCGGGATCCTCGCCGTTGGCGCCGAGGCCAAGAAGATGATCGGCCGTACGCCGGGCAACATCGTTGCCGTACGGCCGCTGAAGGACGGCGTGATCGCCGACTTCGAAATCACCGAGCGGATGCTCCGCTACTTCATTCTGAAGATCCACAAGCGCCGTTATCTGGCCCGGCCGCGTGTCGTCGTCTGTGTTCCCTCGGGCATCACAGGGGTCGAGCGCCGCGCCGTCATCGAGGCGTCCACCCAGGCGGGCGCCCGCCAGGTGCACATCATCGAAGAGCCCATGGCGGCCGCCATCGGCTCGGGCCTGCCCGTCCACGAGGCCACCGGCAACATGGTGGTCGACATCGGCGGCGGCACCACCGAGGTCGCGGTGATCTCGCTGGGCGGCATCGTCACGGCCCAGTCGATCCGGGTCGCGGGCGACGAGCTGGACAACGCGATCATCCAGCACATCAAGAAGGAGTACTCCCTCCTCCTCGGGGAGCGCACCGCCGAGCAGATCAAGATCACCATCGGCTCCGCGTTCAATCTGGAGAAGGACGAGCACACCGAGATCCGCGGCCGTGACCTCGTGTCCGGGCTGCCCAAGACCGTGGTCATCTCCGCGGCCGAGGTCCGCAAGGCCATCGAGGAGCCGGTCAACGCCATTGTCGACGCGGTCAAGACGACGCTCGACAAGTGCCCGCCGGAGCTCTCCGGGGATGTCATGGACCGCGGCATCGTGCTCACCGGCGGCGGGGCGCTGCTCCGCGGTCTTGACGAGCGGCTGCGCGACGAGACGGGGATGCCCATCCATATCGCCGAGGACCCGCTGGACTCCGTCGCCCTCGGATCGGGCAAGTGCGTCGAGGAGTTCGAGGCTCTTCAGCAGGTACTGGACGCCCAGCCCCGCCGGTGACGGAACACGCTCTTCCGCCGTACGGGGCATGTCCGCCCCGTACGGCGGATCGTTGAAGCAAGGAGTCCGGCCGCGTTCCAGTCGGTCTTCACCCACGCAGGACTCCAGGCAGAACTCCACAAACGCATATGAATTCCGACGAGGAAGGCACGGCCTCCGCACGTGAGGGACACACGAGAGAGCCGGCTGCTCCTGGTGCTGCTGATCGCTATTGCGTTCGCACTGATCACGGTGGACATCCGCGGCGGTGAATCGTCACCGGTGGCTGGTGCCCGGCACGCCGCCGCCACCGTGTTCGGACCGGTCGAGAACGGTGTCGCGGGCGCCGTGAATCCGGTCGGCAACGCCATCGGCGCAGTACGGGACTCCGGCGACCGGCACAGCCGAATCAGCGCGCTGGAGCGTGAGAACACCGCTCTGAAGCAGCAGCTCGGCAGCAGCGACCGCAACCGCAGCCGCGTCCGCCAGCTCGACAGCATGCTCAAGACCGCGGGCGCGGGCCAGTACGGAATCAAGGGAGCCCAGGTCATCGCCATAGGAGCGGCCCAGGGCTTCTCCTGGACGATCACCATCGACACCGGGACCGCCGACGGCATCAAGCGGGACATGACCGTGCTCAACGGGGACGGACTCGTGGGCCGGGTCACCACCGTCGGCCCCCACACCGCCACCGTGCTGCTCGCCAACGACCCCGACTTCACCGTGGGCACCCGGATGGAGCGCAGCGACGAGGTCGGCTTCGCCACCGGCCGCGGCGACCGTCCGCTCTCCGTGCAGTTCCTCAACGGCAAGGCCGACGTCAAGAAGGGCGACCGGCTCGTCACCTTCGGCTCCAGCAACGACAAGCCCTTCGTGCCCGGTGTGCCCGTCGGCCGGGTCGTCCGCGTCGACCCCTCGGGCGGCGACCTCACCCGTACGGTCTACGTCCGTCCGTACGTCAGCTTCACCAAGCTCGACCTGGTCGGCGTCGTCGTGGAGCCGCCGCGCAGCAACCCGCGCGACACGGTCCTGCCGGCCAAGCCCGCCAAGGCGAAGCCCGCCCCCACCGTCACGGTCACCGTCACGCCCTCACCCGGCGGCGGCAACAACGCCAACACCGGTGCCGGGGACAACAACTCCGGCGCGGGCGACAACAGCGACAACACCGGGGCGGGCGACAACAGCGCCAACAGCGACTCCGGCGACAACACCGGCCCCGGCAACGACCCCAACGCCCCCCAGTAGTAGGAGCTGATCCGTATGCGTCTCAACCGGATGCTGCTCTCGGCCACGCTGGTGGTGGTCGCCCTGGTGATCCAGGTGAGCGTGCTCGCCCGACTGCAACTCCCCGGCGCCGTGCCGGACCTGCTGCTCCTCACGGTGGTGGGCCTCGCCCTGGTGTACGGCCATGTGGGCGGCGCCTTCATCGGGTTCGGCGCCGGTCTGCTGGCCGATCTGGCCCCGCCCGCCGACCACGCAGCGGGGCGGTACGCCCTGGTGCTCTGCGTCATCGGTTACGCCGCGGGGCTCGCCAAGCCGGAGAACGGGCGCCTCAGGTCCGTCACCGGTCCGATGGTCGTGGTGGTCGCCGCCGCGATCGGCTCCACGCTGCTCTACGCCGGGGTGGGCTCTCTGGTGGGGGACACCGCCGCCCGCCATGTGGGTCTGCTCGGGCTGCTGTTCAGCGCCGCCGTCTACGACCTGCTGCTCGCGCCCTTCACCGTCCCGTTCATCATGGCGCTGGCGAGACGGGCCGAGAACGACCCGCTCGCCGAGGGCCGCGACACCGGCGGTGTGACGAGCGATGTCGCCACCGGCTGGCTGGCGACCGGCACCGGACTGAAGATCGGCAGCCAGCGCGGCGGTCTGCGGATGAAGGCGGCCAAGTCACGCGCGGCGAAGGCCGGACGTATCAAGGGGGTCAAGAGGCTGTGAGACTGCGACACGCGGGGGCACGGCCGTCGGACCCCGGCCGGACGATCAGTGGGGCGCGGCTGTGAGCAATATTCCCGAGACCGGACGGACCTCACGGGTCCGGATCCGGCTCGTCGTCATCCAGGTCCTTGTCTTCTCCCTCCTCCTCACCCTCGGCGGCCGGCTCTGGTACCTCCAGATCCGCAACGGCCAGGAGTACAGCGCGGAGGCCAGGAACAACCACGTACAGCAGGTCGTCCAGCCCGCCGTGCGGGGCTCCATCTACGACGCGCGCGGGGTGCCGATCGCCGACAACGAGACAAAGCTCGTCGTCTCCGCCAACCGGACCGCCCTGCTGAAGATGAAGGACGACGGCAAAGCCGTCCTCACCCGGCTGGCCGGTGTCCTCGGGATGAAGCCCGCCGACGTCATCGCGAAGATCAGGCTCTGTGACGCGAAGACCCCCAAGCCGTGCTGGAACGGTTCGCCGTACCAGCCGATCCCCGTCACCGAGAAGGCCACCACCCAGCAGGTGCTCCAGATCCGGGAGCGCACCGAGGACTTCCCCGGCATCACCGCCGAGCCGACCGCCGTCCGCGACTACCCCGGCAAGGGCGGGCTCAACGCCGCCCAGGTGCTGGGCTACCTCGGCCCGGTCACCGACAAGGAAGTCGCCGCGTCCAACAAGACGAACAACCCGCTGCTCCGCTCCGACCAGGTCGGCCGGGCCGGACTTGAGTCCACGTACGACCAGCAGCTGCGCGGCAAGTCAGGTGTCACCCGCTACGAGGTGGACAACCTCGGCCGGGTCATCGGCAAGGCCGGCCAGACGGCTTCACAGCCCGGCAGCTCCCTCGTCACCAGCATCGACTCCCGGGTCCAGGCGCTGACCGAGAAGGAGCTGGACGCGACGATGAAGGCCCTCCGCAAGACCTATGACTCGGTCACCCACACCAACTACAAGGCCGACTCGGGCGCGGCCGTGGTGATGGACGTGCACACGGGCCAGGTCATCGCGATGGCCAGCGCCCCGACGTACGACCCCAACGTCTGGGGCGGCGGCATCTCGGCCAAGAACTACTCCAGGCTCACGAAGACGTCCTCCAACTATCCGCTGCTGAACCGCGCCATCCAGGGACAGTCGGCGCCCGGCTCCACCTTCAAGGTCATCTCCACCAGCGCCGCCATCAACGCCGGATACGCCCCGGACGGCGGCTACCCCTGCACCTCGTCGATGACCATCGGCAACCGCGAGTTCAAGAACTTCGAGGGCGAGAACTACGGGGACATCAGCCTGGGCAAGGCCCTGGAGGTCTCCTGCGACACGGTCTTCTACCACGTGGCGTACGACCAGTGGAAGAAGGACGGCGGCAACAACCCCAAGCACCCGAAGGACTGGTTCTTCAAGACCGCCCGCGAGTTCGGGCTCGGCAAGAAGACCGGCATCGACCTCCCCAACGAGCTGGCGGGCCGGGTCCCGGACCGCGAGTGGAAGAAGGCCTACTGGGAGGCGAACAAGGACCTCTGGTGCAAGCAGGGCAAGAAGAACGGCACCTACGTCGAACAGATCGAGTACGAGAACTGCACCGACGGCAAGCAGATCCGCGCCGGTGACTCGGTCAACTACGCCATCGGCCAGGGCGACACGCTCCTCACCCCGGTCCAGGAGGCGATGATCTACTCGGCCCTCGCCAACGGCGGCACGATGTACCAGCCGAGCGTGGGCAAGGCGGTCATCAGCGCCGACGGTAAGACGGTGCAGCCGATCAAGCCGAAGCGCATCGGCAGGCTCCCCGACAAGAAGTCGACCGTCTCGTACATCAACAAGGCCCTGGAAGGCGTCGTCACCAGCGGTACGGCCGCCTGGCAGTTTGGCGGCTGGCCGCAGGACAAGATCCCGCTGCACGCCAAGACCGGCACCGCCGAGGTCGCGGGCAAGCAGACCACCGGGTGGCTGTCCACGTACACCAAGGACTACGCGATCGTGATGACGATCTCCCAGGGTGGTACCGGTTCCGGCGCCGCGGGTCCCGCGGTCCGCAAGATCTACGAAGCGATGTACGGCCTCGGCAAGGACGGCAAGCAGGACCCCAAGAAGGCGCTCCTGCCGAAGCCGCAGACGGCGTTGCCGAAGATCGACAAGGACGGTGCGATCATTTCGCCCAAGATCACGCCCGCCAAGCCGGACTCCTCATCGTCGCCGCCGGCGCCTCCCTCGCCTTCGTCGTCCGGCGGAACGCAGATCGCGGCCGGACCGGGCAGGAGGGACTAGGACATGGGCGGATTCTCCGTAGCGCGGTACGCCCCCGAGCAGGGCGCCTGGTCCAAGATGACCGCCCGCGACTCCCTGGTGCGCAGGCTGGACTGGCCGCTGATGGTGGCGTCGCTCGCGATGTCGTTCATCGGCATGCTGCTGGTCTACTCGGCCACCCGCGGCCGCAACTCCCTGACCCACGGCGACCCGTACTACTTCCTGCTGCGCCACGCCATGAACACCGGCGTCGGGGTGGCGCTGATGATCGGCACCATCTGGCTCGGCCACCGGACCCTGCGCGGCGCCGTCCCGATCCTGTACGGCCTCTCCGTCCTGATGATCCTCGCGGTCCTCTCACCGCTCGGGCAGACCGTGAACGGTGCGCACGCCTGGATCGTCATCGGCGGCGGATTCTCCCTCCAGCCGTCCGAGTTCACCAAGATCACGATCATTCTCGGGATGGCGATGATCCTCGCCTCGCGGGTCGACGCGGGCGACCAGGACCACCCCGACCACCGCACGGTCGCCAAGTCGCTCGGGGTGGCCGCGCTCCCGATCCTGATCATCATGCTGATGCCCGACCTCGGCTCGGTCATGGTGATCGTGATGATCGTCCTCGGGGTGCTGCTGGCCTCCGGCGCCTCCAACCGCTGGGTGGTCGGACTGATCGGCGCCGGAGTGGCCGGCGCCATCGGGATCTGGAAGGCCGGGCTGCTCGACGACTACCAGATCGCCCGCTTCGCCGCCTTCGCCAACCCCGCGCTCGATCCGGCGGGCGTCGGCTACAACACCAACCAGGCGCGTATCGCGATCGGTTCGGGCGGCCTGCACGGAACGGGCCTCTTCCACGGCTCGCAGACCACCGGACAGTTCGTCCCCGAGCAGCAGACGGACTTCGTCTTCACCGTCGCGGGCGAGGAACTCGGCTTCGTGGGCGCCGGACTGATCCTGGTCCTCCTCGGCATCGTGCTCTGGCGCGCCTGCCGGATCGCCCGGGACGCGACCGAGCTGTACGGCACGATCGTCGCGGCCGGGATCATCGCCTGGTTCGCCTTCCAGGCGTTCGAGAACATCGGGATGACCCTCGGCATCATGCCGGTGGCGGGGCTTCCGCTGCCGTTCGTCTCGTACGGAGGCTCCTCGATGTTCGCCGTGTGGATAGCGGTCGGGCTGCTCCAGTCGATCAGGGTGCAGCGGCCCCTGTCGGCCTGACCGGCCGGTCCGGCCGGGTGGCGCCCGGGTGCCGGGGGAGCGATCCCGGCACCCGGGCGCCCTGCTGTTCCCGGGCGGGCGGCGGGGCTCCGCCGCCGGGGTACGCTGGATGGTCATCCCTGTCCGCTCATGAGAGACACCACCATGCCTGTCGAGTCGGTCGAGTCGGTCTTCCCGCGACTGGAAGCGCTTCTCCCGCACGTCCAGAAGCCCATCCAGTACGTGGGCGGAGAGCTGAACTCCACCGTCAAGCCGTGGGAGAGCTGCGACGTCCGCTGGGCGCTGATGTACCCGGACGCCTACGAGGTCGGGCTGCCCAACCAGGGCGTCATGATCCTCTACGAGGTGCTCAACGAGCGCGAGGGAGTGCTCGCCGAGCGTACGTACAGCGTCTGGCCGGACCTCGAAGAGCTGATGCGTGAGCACCGGGTGCCGCAGTTCACGGTCGACGCCCACCGCCCGGTGCGCGCCTTCGACGTGTTCGGGCTCTCCTTCTCCACCGAGCTCGGCTACACCAACATGCTGACCGCCCTGGATCTCGCGGGCATCCCGCTGGACTCCGAGGACCGCACCCTCGACGACCCGATCGTGGTCGCGGGCGGCCACGCGGCCTTCAACCCCGAGCCGATCGCCGACTTCATCGACTGCGCCGTCATCGGCGACGGCGAGCAGGCGGTCCTGGAGATCACCGAGATCGTCCGGGCCTGGAAGGCCGAGGGCCGCCCCGGCGGGCGCGACGAGGTGCTCTTCCGGCTCTCGAAGACGGGTGGCGTCTACGTCCCGCGCTTCTACGACGTCGAGTACCTGCCCGACGGGCGGATCGGCCGGGTCGTGCCCAACAGGTCGGGCGTGCCGTGGCGGGTCTCCAAGCACACCGTGATGGACCTCGACGAGTGGCCCTACCCCAAGCAGCCGCTCGTCCCGCTCGCCGAGACCGTCCACGAGCGGATGTCCGTCGAGATCTTCCGCGGCTGCACCCGCGGCTGCCGTTTCTGCCAGGCCGGCATGATCACGCGCCCCGTGCGGGAGCGAAGCATCACCGGCATCGGCGACATGGTGGAGAAGGGCCTCAAGGCGACCGGCTTCGAAGAGGTCGGCCTGCTGTCGCTGTCGTCAGCCGACCACACCGAGATCGGCGACATCGCCAAGGGCCTCGCCGACCGGTACACCGAGGACAAGGTCGGCCTCTCGCTGCCCTCGACCCGGGTGGACGCCTTCAACATCGACCTCGCCAACGAGCTGACCAGGAACGGCCGCAGGTCCGGTCTGACCTTCGCCCCCGAGGGCGGATCCGAGCGCATCCGCAAGGTCATCAACAAGATGGTCTCGGAGGAGGACCTGATCCGTACGGTCTCCACCGCGTACGGCAACGGCTGGCGCCAGGTGAAGCTGTACTTCATGTGCGGCCTGCCCACCGAGACGGACGAGGACGTCCTGCAGATCGGCGACATGGCGGTCAACGTCATCGCCGAGGGGCGTCGGGTGTCCGGCCAGAACGACATCCGCTGCACCGTCTCCATCGGCGGTTTCGTGCCCAAGCCGCACACCCCCTTCCAGTGGGCGCCGCAGCTCTCGGCCGAGGACACCGACGCCCGGCTCACCAAGCTGCGCGACAAGATCCGCGGGGACAAGAAGTACGGCCGCTCGATCGGTTTCCGCTACCACGACGGCAAGCCCGGCATCGTCGAGGGCCTGCTCTCGCGCGGCGACCGCCGGGTCGGCTCGGTCATCCGCGCGGTGTACGAGGGCGGCGGCCGGTTCGACGGCTGGCGCGAGTACTTCAGCTACGACCGCTGGATGAAGGCCGCCGAGCTGACGCTCCCCGGCTTCGGCGTGGACGTCGACTGGTACACGACCCGTGAGCGCACGTACGAGGAGGTCCTGCCCTGGGACCACCTGGACTCGGGTCTGGACAAGGACTGGCTCTGGGAGGACTGGCAGGACGCGCTCGACGAGACCGAGGTCGAGGACTGCCGCTGGACGCCGTGCTTCGACTGCGGGGTCTGCCCCCAGCTCGACCTCGACATCCAGATCGGGCCGACGGGCAAGAAGCTGCTGCCCCTGACGGTCGTCAACAAATAGCCGTACGCGCATCGAGAAACACCGGTACGTACCGGGACATAGGGAGACACCCGGAGAGGCCCTGTCGCAGGACAGGGCCTCTCCGCGCGTCCGGGGCCGGGTTCCACCGGGCCACGAGGGGCGGCCCGTGCACGTCCGGCCGAGGTCCGGGAACCTGTGGTGCCCCTTGCGCGTACTCTGGGTAGTACAAACGACTGTGCCCGAAGCGGCACCCGGACCAGAGATCTCCCCGCGCGGCCCGCACGGCGCCGGACGGGGGTGAGCCGGCCGGATGCCCCGGGACCCCGCCGTAGGGCGGCGCGCCCCCCGCGCCAGCCCCGCACCGAGGAGAAGAACCACTGGGCAAGCGACAGCCCGAAGGCCCGCCGCCCGCACCGGCGGTGCAGCGCATCCGACTGCGCTACACCAAGCGCGGCCGCCTCCGGTTCACCAGCCACCGTGACTTCCAGCGCGCCTTTGAGCGCGCACTGCGCAGAGCCGAGGTACCGATGGCGTACTCGGCAGGCTTCACGCCGCACCCGAAGGTGTCGTACGCCAATGCCGCGCCCACCGGCACCGGCAGTGAGGCCGAGTTCCTGGAGATCGCCCTCAGTGAGGCGCGTGACCCCGAGACCCTGCGGAAGCTGCTCGACGAGTCGCTCCCCGACGGGCTCGACATCACCGACGCGGTCGAGGCGCACACCTCGGGCCTGGCCGACCGGCTGACCGCTTCGATCTGGGAACTGCGCCTGGACGGCGTGGAGTTCGATGAGGTGGAGCGGGCCGTGGCCGCGTTCAACGCCGCCGGGACGGTCGAGGTCCAGCGCCGCACCAAGAACGGCGTACGGACCTTCGACGCCCGCAGCGCGGTGGTCGACCTGCGGGCCGTCCGCTGCGAGCCCGGCGCTGACGGCGGAGCCACCGGAGCCGACAGTGCCGAGCCGGTCAATAGGCCGGGCGGTGAGCGCTGTGCGATACTGCGGCTGGTTGTGCGGCACGTGACACCTGCTGTGCGACCCGACGACGTCCTGTCCGGTCTCCACGTTGTGGCCGACCTCGCGATTGGGGACTCCCCTGGTCGAGCGCAGCCGAGAGCTTGGGGAACGGTCCCCGCAGCGGTGACCAGGCTGGCACAGGGGCTCTTCGACGAGGAGTCCGGCACGGTGACCGACCCGCTCTCGCCCGACCGCGAGGCAGCCCCGGCCGCTCCACCCACGGCCGCCGGAGCCGCCACCCACCGGCTTCCCGCCGACGGGGCACCCGCGACGGTGTTGTGAGAAGGACCTCCACGGCCCCCGGGCCTCGGAGGCGGTCCCGCCGCCTCAGGACCAGTCGTCGTAGCGCCGCCCTCGTATCCGGGAGCCACCTGGGTCGGGCAGCGCACTGACCAGAAGACTTTCGCCAGGCCGTACGTACATCGCGTAGGGAACCGGCGAGCCAGACATCAGCTCCCGTGCGGCGACCGCGCCCCGGACGAGCGGAACCGCGTATCTGACGCGGACCTGCCGGACCGGACACAGACGCGGCGCCCGGGAGCGTGACGGGAGAACCGCCCGCATGCAGACGCCGAACGACTCCGGTACCGCCGGAGCGAACGAAGAGACCAGTCCCAGCGACACGCTGCCCCCGCGCCGTCGGCGCAGGGCCGCATCCCGCCCCGCGGGCCCGCCGGCCGGTGAGCGGAACGCCACCGCCGAAGCGGCCGAGACCGTGACGCCGGCCATACCGGCCGCGGAAGGTACCGCCACCGGCTCCGCTGCCGGTGAGGCGGCGCCGCCCGCCCGCCGCCGCGCCACCCGTAAGGCGACCGCACCCGCCGGCCCCGCCGGGGCAGCGGAGACGGTGAGCGAGGAGCCCGCCGCCGATGCCGCGGCCACCGAGGCGCCGCGCGGCCGTACCCGCCGCCGCGCCTCCGCCCCCGCGGGCGCGCCGCAGGCCGATGCCGCCGGTACCGCGACCGGGGAGACCGCGGATGCGGCACCTGCCGCGGACGCGGCGCCCGCGCGTACCCGCCGCCGCGCCACCCGGTCCACGGGCGCCCCCGTGGACGAGTCGCAGACCAACCAGGCCGTCGTGGCCGCTGAGCCGGAGGCCGCTGTGGCTGAGGAGACCGTGCGGAACGCCGGGTCGGACGAGTCCGCCGCGCAGGACGCCGCCCCCGCGCGGACCCGCCGCCGCGCCACCCGTAAGGCCACCGCGCCCGCCGGCGCACCGAAGAGTTCCGGATCCCCGGCCGAGACGCAGACCCCGGAGGCCCCGGCCGCCGCGGAGCCCGCCCCGGCCGCCGACGCCGGTGAGCAGGGCGGGTCCGGCACGTCGCAGGACGCTGCCCCGGCGCGTACCCGCCGCCGTGCGACCCGTAAGGCCACCACGCCCGCCACGGCCGAGCAGCCCGCGGCCGCGCAGGCACCGCAGGCCGAGGCCGAAGCGCCCGCCGACGTGGCTCCCGCAGCCGATGCGCCGCGCGGCCGTACCCGCCGCCGTGCCACCGCGCCCGCCACCAGCCCGCAGCCCGAAGCCGCCGATGCGGCCCAGCCCGAGGCCGCGGGGGAGAGCCTGCCCGAGGCCGTGGCCGAGGCGCTCGCCGATGAGACCGAGGCCGCACCGCGTGGCCGCAAGCGCCGCAGGGCCGAGTCCCCGCAGTTCACCGGCGGCGCCGAGAAGGAGAAGGCGCAGCGCCCCGCCGCCGACGCGTCGGAGCCCGGACGTTCGCGCCGCCGTGCGCAGCGTCCCGCCGTGGCCGTGTTCCAGGCCCCCGTCTTCGCCGAGCCGATGTTCCAGACGCCGGAGACCGCTGCCGCGGCCGCCGCCGCCCGGCCCGCCGAGCCCCTCGACGAGGAGGAAGAGGAGACGGCAGCCGCAGCGCAGAGCGCGAAGGCGCCCGAGCCGGCCGAGTCCGCGCCGCAGGGCGGCACGCGCGGCCGTCGCCGCCGTCGCCGGGGCGAGGCCGCCGAGGCGGAGAAGGCTCCCGAGCAGCAGCCCGCGCCCGTCGCCGAGCAGCCCGGGGCCGACGAGCCCGACGAGCAGCCCGCCGAGGAAGCACAGCAGGGCGACGAGTCCGACGAGTACGGTGACCGGCCCTCGCGCCGCCGCCGCCGGGGTGGCCGCCGCCGCCGTCGTGGTGAGGCCGGCGACACGGACGACAACGACAGCAACGAGGGCAACGACCACCACGACGAAGAGGCGGAGGGCGCGGACGAGACCGATACCCGCGAAGCCTCCGCCGCCGCGGGCACGGACGAGGAGGACGACGACCACGCCGCCTCCGGATCCAGCAGCAGCCGCCGTCGCCGGCGCCGCCGCCGTCGCAGCGGTGACGCGGGCACGGACGCCGACGCCGTGGCCGACGACCCGGAGCGTACGGTCGTCAAGGTCCGGGAGCCGCGCAAGAAGGAAGCGGAGCGCGAGCCCGGCACCGGCTTCGACGAGGTCCAGTCCATCAAGGGTTCCACCCGGATGGAGGCGAAGAAGCAGCGCCGCCGCGAGGGACGCGAGCAGGGCCGCCGCCGGGTCCCGATCATCACCGAGGCGGAGTTCCTGGCGCGCCGCGAAGCCGTCGAGCGGGTGATGGTGGTGCGCCAGCACGGCGAGCGCACCCAGATCGGTGTCCTTGAGGACAACGTCCTGGTCGAGCATTACGTCAACAAGGAGCAGGCCACCAGCTACGTCGGCAACGTCTACCTGGGCAAGGTCCAGAACGTACTGCCGTCCATGGAGGCCGCGTTCGTCGACATCGGCAAGGGCCGCAACGCCGTCCTGTACGCCGGTGAGGTCAACTTCGAGGCGCTCGGCATGGCCCACGGGCCGCGCCGGATCGAGACCGCGCTCAAGTCGGGCCAGTCGGTACTCGTCCAGGTGACGAAGGACCCGATCGGCCACAAGGGCGCCCGGCTGACCAGCCAGGTCTCGCTGCCCGGCCGCTATCTGGTGTACGTGCCCGAGGGCTCGATGACCGGTATCAGCCGCAAGCTGCCCGACACCGAGCGGTCCCGGCTCAAGACCATCCTCAAGAAGATCGTCCCCGAGGACGCGGGTGTCATCGTGCGCACCGCTGCCGAGGGGGCCAGCGAGGACGAGCTGCGCCGTGACGTCGAGCGGCTCCAGGCGCAGTGGGAGGACATCGAGAAGAAGGCGAAGAGCGGCGGCAGCAGCAACGCCCCGACGCTGCTCTACGGCGAGCCGGACATGACCGTCCGGGTCGTCCGCGACATCTTCAACGAGGACTTCTCGAAGGTCATCGTCAGCGGTGACGAAGCCTGGGACACCATCCACGGCTATGTCGCCCACGTCGCCCCCGACCTGGCCGACCGGCTCTCGCGCTGGACCTCCGAGGTCGACGTCTTCGCGACGTACCGCATCGACGAGCAGCTGATGAAGGCGCTGGACCGCAAGGTCTATCTGCCCAGCGGCGGATCGCTGGTGATCGACAAGACCGAGGCGATGGTCGTGGTCGACGTCAACACCGGCAAGTTCACCGGCCAGGGCGGCAACCTGGAAGAGACGGTCACCAAGAACAACCTGGAGGCGGCCGAGGAGATCGTCCGCCAGCTGCGGCTGCGCGACCTCGGCGGCATCGTCGTCGTGGACTTCATCGACATGGTCCTTGAGTCCAACAGGGACCTGGTGCTGCGGCGCCTCCTGGAGTGCCTGGGCCGCGACCGTACGAAGCACCAGGTCGCCGAGGTCACCTCGCTCGGCCTGGTCCAGATGACACGCAAGCGGGTCGGGCAGGGGCTTCTGGAGTCCTTCTCCGAGACGTGTGTCCACTGCAACGGGCGCGGCGTGATCGTGCACATGGAGCAGCCGACCTCCTCCGGTGGCGGCGGCAAGCGCTCCAAGAAGCGCGGGCGTGGCGGCTCGGGCGACCACGAGCACACGGCCGACCACGAGCACACGCAGGACCAGGGCCACGACGAGGCGCACGACCACGAGGCGGACACCGAGTACGTCGACGTGGTCCCCGTCGCGGACGAGCCGGAGAGCTTTGTACCGGACGAGGAGCTGTACAGCAGCCCCGCCGAGGCGGAGGCGGCCGCCACGCGCAGCCGTGGCCGCCGCCGGGCCACCCGCAAGGTGTCGGCCCCGGCCGGCGCCCCGAAGGGTGCCCAGCCGGAGCCGGAGACTGCTGTGGCGGAACCGGAGCAGCCGGTCGCCGAGCAGCCCACCGCACCGGAGCCTGCCGCCGAGCCGGTCACGGAGCCCGAGCCCGTCCAGGAGGCCGCTCCGGCCCGTGGGCGCCGCCGGGCGACCCGCAAGGCCACGGCCCCGGCCGGCGCGCCCAAGGCGGCCGACGAGACCGCGGAGATCGTGGTCGAGGAGGCTCCCGCCCCCGCTCCCGTGGTGGCGGAGGAGCAGGCTCCCGCCGAGCCGGCCGCCGACGCCGCGCCGCCCCGGGCCCGCCGCCGCGCCACCCGTAAGGCCACCGCCCCCGCGGGCGCGGCCGACGCGGCGGTCGTCGTGGTCGAGTCCCCGGCGGACGAGGCCCCCGCCGCCGACGCGGAGGCACCGGCCAAGAAGACGGCCGCGCGCAAGACGGCCAAGAAGGCGCCCGCGAAGAAGGCGGCCGCCAAGAAGACCGCGGCGAAGAAGACCACCGCGGCGAAGAAGACGGCGGCCAAGAAGACGACGAAGAAGACCGTCGCCGCCGAGGAGCAGCCGGCGTCCGGGGTCACGGCCTCCACCGAGGACTGACCCGCGCCGGTACCGCCGGGCACAAGGTGCGGCCCTCCTCCGGGAGGGCCGCAGCTGTCTGTGCGGCCTGTCACCGCGCTGACTCCCCAGGGCCCGGTTTGACCCCCCGGAGCCCGACCCGTAGCCTTACCCCTCGGCGTGTTTCCTGAGCGCCACACCTCTGAGCAACTCCCTCCTGGCTCCGCCGGGAGAGGCCGCTCGTCCATTCCGGATCGTCATGGGTCCCCGGACCCGTGTGAGCGGCTGGCATCAGAGGGCCGATTCCGAGCGAAAGAGAGATCCGCGTGTACGCCATCGTGCGCAGCGGTGGTCGCCAGCACAAGGTTGCTGTCGACGACATCGTTGAGGTTGACAAGATTCCCACCGCCAAGGTTGGCGACACGGTCGAGCTCTCGACCCTGCTCGTGGTCGACGGTGACGCGGTCACCAGCGACCCGTGGGTGCTTGCCGGTATCAAGGTCCAGGCCGAGGTCGTGGATCACCACAAGGGCGCGAAGATCGACATCCTTCGCTACAAGAACAAGACCGGCTACCGCCGTCGCCAGGGTCACCGCCAGCAGTACACGGCGATCAAGGTCACCGGTATCCCCGCGGCTGCGAAGTAAGGGACTGAGGAGACATGGCACACAAGAAGGGCGCATCGTCCACTCGGAACGGGCGCGATTCCAATGCTCAGCGGCTCGGCGTGAAGCGCTTCGGCGGTCAGGTCGTCAGCGCCGGTGAGATCCTGGTCCGCCAGCGCGGCACCCACTTCCACCCCGGCACCGGCGTCGGCCGCGGCGGCGACGACACGCTGTTCGCGCTGAACCCGGGTTCGGTCGAGTTCGGCACGCACCGCGGCCGCAAGGTCGTCAACATCGTTCCGGTCGCCTGATCCTTTCGGACAGGCTCAGCCGAAGGCTGCCGTAGAGCGATCTGTCGAGGGCGGACCAGGTTTCCCGTTGCTTACGGGAAGCCGGTCCGCCTTTCGCGTGTTAACAGATAAGACCCGATCGCAGACAATTCCGTACGCCCCCTCTGCCCTGAAGGCGTGGGGGGACCCCCAGGAGGCACACCCATGACCACCTTCGTGGACCGCGTCGAGCTGCATGCTGCCGCGGGTAACGGAGGCCACGGCTGCGCCTCCGTACACCGTGAGAAGTTCAAGCCGCTCGGCGGACCCGACGGCGGCAACGGCGGGCGGGGCGGCGACGTCATCCTCGTCGTCGAGCAGGCGGTGACCACGCTGCTCGACTACCACCACAGCCCGCACCGCAAGGCCACCAACGGCCAGCCCGGCGCCGGCGACAACCGATCCGGCAAGGACGGGCACGACCTCGTGCTGCCCGTGCCGGACGGCACCGTCGTCCTGGACAAGCAGGGGAACGTCCTCGCCGACCTGGTCGGCCAGGGCACCACCTTCGTCGCGGGCCAGGGCGGCCGCGGCGGCCTCGGGAACCACGCGCTGGCCTCGGCCCGCCGCAAGGCGCCCGGCTTCGCGCTGCTCGGTGAGCCGGGGGAGGCCCGGGACATCGTCCTGGAGCTCAAGACCGTCGCCGATGTGGCGCTCGTCGGCTATCCGAGCGCCGGCAAGTCCTCGCTGATCTCGGTGCTGAGCGCGGCCAAGCCGAAGATCGCGGACTACCCGTTCACCACGCTCGTCCCCAACCTCGGTGTGGTGACGGCCGGTTCGACCGTCTACACCATCGCGGACGTCCCCGGGCTGATCCCCGGCGCCAGCCAGGGCAAGGGGCTCGGTCTGGAGTTCCTGCGCCATGTCGAGCGCTGCTCGGTGCTCGTGCACGTACTGGACACGGCGACCCTGGAGTCCGACCGTGACCCGCTCTCCGACCTCGACCGGATCGAGGAGGAGCTCAAGCTGTACGGCGGCCTGGAGAACCGGCCCCGGATCGTCGCCCTCAACAAGGTGGACATCCCCGACGGCCAGGACCTCGCCGACATGATCCGCCCGGATCTGGAGGCGCGCGGCTACCAGGTCTTCGAGGTTTCGGCGGTGGCCCATCTGGGCCTGAAGGAGCTGTCGTTCGCGCTGGCCGGCATCATCGCCGAGGCGCGTGCGGCGAAGCCCGCGGAGGAGGCGACCCGGGTCGTCATCCGGCCGAAGGCCGTCGACGACGCGGGCTTCACGGTCAGCTTCGAGGAGGAGGAGGGCGTCTACCGCGTACGGGGCGAGAAGCCCGAACGCTGGGTCCGCCAGACCGACTTCAGCAACGACGAGGCCGTGGGCTACCTCGCCGACCGGCTGAGCCGCCTCGGTGTCGAGGAGCAGCTGATGAAGGCCGGTGCCCGTGCCGGTGACGGCGTGGCCATCGGCGCCGAGGACAACGCGGTCGTCTTCGACTGGGAGCCGACCGTGATGGCGGGCGCCGAGATGCTCGGCCGCCGTGGCGAGGACCACCGTCTCGACGCGCCCCGGCCCGCGGCACAGAAGCGCCGGGACCGCGAGGCCGAGCGGGACGAGTCGGACAAGGAGTACGACGAGTTCAAGCCGTTCTAGCGGAGCCGCTCGGGCTCTGTCCGAACTGCTCAGGACGGGCTGGGCAGGGGCCCGGGAACGCCGACGCGTTCCCGGGCCCCTGCTCGTTTCTGCGGCCGCCTGGCCCGATGTGCGCGGTGCGGGTTGACGGCGGCCGACTCGGCTTCCACGGCGCCCCGTTGGGGACGGCCGGGGCGCTGCCGTACCCCGCTCCGGACTGTGAACCGGCCCTCGCCATGGCGGACGGCCGGGCATGAGTTACCCTCGCAACCTGTGGTGTCGGTCACTCACAGTGGCTGGGGGGATCCAAGTCACCCTCCTGCCCTTAGGGTGAACAGGCGGTATCGCAAGGGTTGTGGAGGCTTGGCGTCCACCTTGCGAGACGGTCACGGAGAGTGCGACCATCACACCGTTCCCTCGTCATCGCAAGGTAGGTCGTCTGTGTCTGTGCAGCACAAAGCAACCAAGCCCCGGACTACAGCAGTCGTTCTCGCCGGTGGTACCGGCCAGCGCGTGGGTCTGTCGATCCCCAAGCAACTGCTGAAGATCGCCGGGAAGGCTGTCATCGAGCACACCCTGACGATCTTCCAGCAGGCCGACTCCATCGACGACATCATCGTGCTGATGGCCCCGGGATACGTACCGGACATCGAGAAGATCGTCGCCAAGTCCGGTCTCACCAAGGTCACCCGGATCATCGAGGGCGGTTCCACCCGTAACGAGACCACCGAGCGCGCCATCGCGGCCCTCGGTGAGGGGCTGGCCGAGGGTGAGGACCGCAACGTCCTCTTCCACGACGCCGTGCGCCCGCTGCTCTCGCAGCGCGTGATCAAGGACTGTGTGGACGCCCTGGACCGCTACCAGGCCGTCGACGTCGCCATCCCGTCCGCGGACACGATCATCGTGACCCGTACGCACGGTGAGGACGGCGAGTTCATCACCGAGGTCCCGGACCGCTCCCGGCTGCGCCGCGGGCAGACCCCGCAGGCCTTCAAGCTCTCCACCATCCGCAGGGCGTACGACGTCGCCAAGGGCGACCCGAACTTCCAGGCCACCGACGACTGCTCGGTCGTGCTCAAGTACCTGCCGGACGTGCCGATCTACGTCGTCGCGGGTGACGAGTACAACATGAAGGTCACCCAGCCCGTCGATGTCTTCATCACCGACAAGCTGTTCCAGCTGGCCTCCACCGCCGCCCCGCGCCAGGCCGACGAGGCCGCCTACCGCGAGCTGCTGACCGGCAAGACCCTGGTGGTCTTCGGCGGTTCGTACGGCATCGGCGCGGACATCGCCGCCATCGCCGAGTCCTACGGCGCGAAGGTGTACGCGCTGGGCCGCTCCACCACCGGTACCCACGTCGAGAACCCGGAGCATGTCGACGACGCGCTCTCCAAGGCGTACTCGGAGACCGGCCGGATCGACTACGTGATCAACACCGCGGGCGTGCTGCGCATCGGCAAGCTGGCCGAGACGGACAACACGACCATCCAGGAAGCGCTGAACGTCAACTACCTGGCGCCGGTGCAGATCGCGCGCGCTTCGTACAAGTACCTGGCGGAGACCAAGGGGCAGCTGCTGCTCTACACCTCCAGCAGCTACACCCGCGGTCGCGCCGAGTACAGCCTGTACTCCTCCACCAAGGCGGCCATGGTGAATCTCACCCAGGCGCTCTCGGACGAGTGGGCCGGCGACGGTGTCCGGGTCAACTGTGTCAACCCGGAGCGTACGGCGACCCCGATGCGCACCAAGGCGTTCGGCCAGGAGCCCGAGGGCAGCCTGCTCTCGTCGGAGGCTGTCGCGCGCACCTCGCTCGACGTGCTGCTCTCCGAGCTGACCGGCCATGTCATCGACGTACGCCAGCAGGACCCGACGCGCGACGCCAGCGCGGAGGCGTCCGGGTTCGAGCAGGCGCTGGCCTCCGTGCTGGATCGTCAGGAAGATGTGTAATACTTCGCTGGTAAACTAGACGTTTCTTTTCGGGCCTCTGTGATCGCGTCGCGCGAATCGCAGAGGCCCGAATGCGTGAGGTCCCGCCTTCACAATTTCCCCAAATAAGGCATCCGGTGAAATCCCCGGATCCCGTCCATCGAATCAATAACCGCAGAAACCCCCAGAATAAACCGGCACCCCCTGGAGCAGGTTCTTCGTGATTTCGACCGCCATTCGGCTGGCGCGCGTAGGCAGCCGGTCCGAGCTGATCGCCGCAGCCTTCATGGGGCTCAGCTACCCGTGCGTGATGATCGCAGCGCTGATCCCCAATATCTGGTTCTTCGCCGCTGCCACCTTTGTGACCTATGTGTCCGACTGGTTCCTGCACCAGCGCCGCAGCTACCTCATCAACCGCCTGGCCAAGGTCCGCGCCGGCCTGTCGATCCGCTTCCTCCTGCGCGAACTGCTGCTTATTCTGCTGCTCGCCCGCCTTCAGCTCGCCGAGCAGAGGGTCTACTACGCCGCCGTCGCGTGTTTCCTGCTCTTCTACGGTCTGCAGGCCGCGCACGGCACGCTGACCACTCTCATCCGGCTCCGCCGCGTCATGCCGGTGGTCACCCGCAATGTCGACCTCGGCGCCATCCCGATCCCCGGGCCTCCGCCGCGCCGGCTGCTGAACCGGGCCGCCGAGAAGATGCTCCACCTGGACGCCTTCGCGATGACCGGCCTGCTGATCGCCGCCAAGACCGGCACCGACGACTACGGCTACCTCGGCATCCTGATCACGCTGGCCCTCGGCATCCTCTACATCGCCGTCCTCGTGCCGTTCATCCTGAAGGGCCGCCGGGTCCCGTCGGCCGCCACGGTGCTCGCGGGGCTCGACGGCTGGCTGCGCCAGTACCGGCCGAGCGTCGTCCTCTACTTCTCGGGCTCCAGGGACTCCGCCTACCAGGTGAACATGTGGCTGGAGACCATGGCCCAGACCGAGGGGCGCCCGCTGATCATCCTGCGTGAGCGCGCCATCGTGTCGCAGCTCGCGTCCACATCGGTGCCCGTGATCTGCGTGCCCGGCGGTGTGCACCTGATGAACATGGACCTCTCCACCGTGCGCGTCGCGCTGTACGCGGCGAACGTCGGCAAGAACATCCACATGCTCCGCGTCCCGACCATCAAGCACGTCTTCATCGGGCACGGCGACAGCGACAAGCTCGCCAGCGTCAACCCGTACAGCAAGGCCTACGACGAGGTGTGGACCGCGGGCCGGGCCGGCCGCGACCGTTACGCGCTGGCCGACGTCGGGGTGCGCGACGAGGACATCGTCGAGGTGGGGCGCCCCCAGCTGGCCCCCATCGAGAGCTGGACCGGCACCCCGAAGCAGCCCGTCCCGACGGTGCTGTACGCCCCCACCTGGGAGGGCTGGGACGACAACCCGGGCAACACCTCGCTGCTGCTGGCCGGCGAGAACATCGTCAAGCGGCTGCTCGCCGCCGAGCAGCCGGTCCGGGTGCTCTACAAGCCGCACCCCTTCACCGGCACCCGCAGTGCGCAGGCCAAGGCGGCGCACCTGCGGATCACGGCCATGGTCGAGAAGGCGGCGGCCGACCGCGCCGCCGAGCCCCGCTGGAGCGAGCAGGCGGCGGCAGGCGCGGCCGACCGGGCCAGGGCCGAGGCCGAGCTGGCCCGCATCGGGGCCGCCCTCGCCGAGCTGGCCGAACGCGGCCGGACGGGCGCCGACGAGTCCGAGGAGTCCCGGGTCTCGCTGGCCGACCCGGAGCGCGAGGACGAGACCGCCGCCCTGCGCGCCGAGTGGAACCGCGCCTACTGGCGGAGCTTCGGCTACTGGGAGCACCGGGTGATCACCGGAGGCGAGCCGCATCTCTACGACTGCTTCAACGAGTCGGACGGCATGGTCTCGGACATCTCCAGCGTCGTCTCCGACTTCATCGCGAGCGGAAAGCCCTACGCCGTCACCGACTCGGCCGAACTGGGCGCCGAGGAATTCAAGAGGCAGAACACCGCCGTACGTGCTGCGGTGATCCTCTCCAACAAGGCCAAGGAGATCGACCAGCTGCTCGCGGCGATCACCGACTCGTCCACCGACCCGCTGGCCGACGACAGGCGGGAGCTGAAGGAGTACCTCCTCGGCCCCGACGAGCCGACCTCGATGGAGCAGTTCAACGCCGCGGTACGGGCGCTCACGGCCAAGGCCGACGCGCGCAACGCGGCCGTGGCCCAGCGCATGGCCGGGACCGAACCGGAGGGCGCTCCCGGTCTGAACGACTCGGGCGCCACCCGCGTCGACTCGGCCGTGGGCGACTGACAGGTCTCTGGCCAGAACCCTTCGTACGGCCGTTCGCGCACCCCGCGCGGACGGCCGTACGACGTTCTCCTTACGGTTCCGCAACGCAACAATGGATAAAATCTCACAGGACGGATCAAGCCAGACCGACTTCTCGCAAGGGACCATCACGTGAAGGCTCTCGTCCTTTCCGGCGGTGCGGGCACGCGCCTGCGCCCCATCACTCACACCTCGGCCAAACAGCTCGTACCGGTGGCCAACAAGCCGGTGCTGTTCTACGGACTCGAAGCCATCGCCGACGCGGGCATCACCGATGTCGGCATCGTCGTGGGCGACACGGCAGAGGAGATCCGCGAGGCAGTCGGGGACGGATCCCGCTTCGGGATCAAGGTCACCTACATCCCGCAGGAGGCACCGCGCGGTCTGGCCCACGCCGTCCTCATCTCGCGTGATTTCCTCGGCGACGACGACTTCGTGATGTACCTCGGGGACAACTTCATCGTCGGGGGGATCACGGGTCTGGTCGACGGCTTCCGCGCCGAGCGCCCCGACGCCCAGATCCTGCTCACCAAGGTCCCCGACCCGACAGCGTTCGGTGTGGCCGAGCTGGACGGCGAAGGCCGCGTCGTCGGGCTTGAGGAGAAGCCGGAGGTCCCCAAGAGCGATCTCGCACTCGTCGGCGTCTATCTCTTCACCCCGGCCGTGCACGAGGCCGTCCGCTCCATCGGCCCGTCCCGGCGCGGCGAGCTGGAGATCACCCACGCCATCCAGTGGCTGATCGACCAGCGCAAGGACGTGCACTCCACGACGATCTCCGGTTACTGGAAGGACACCGGCAACGTCACCGACATGCTGGAGGTCAACCGCGCGGTCCTGGAGACCGTCGACCCCTGCGAGGAGGGCACGGCCGACGAGGCCAGCGAGATCATCGGGCGGGTCATGATCGAGAAGGGCGCCCAGGTCGTCCGCAGCCGTATCGTGGGGCCCGCGATCATCGGCGCGTCCACGGTGATCAGGGACGCGTATGTCGGTCCGTACACCTCGGTCTCCGAGGGGTGCCGGATCGAGGACAGCGAGATCGAGTACTCCATCGTCCTGCGCGGTTCCTCGATCACCGGGGTCCGCAGGATCGCGGCCTCGCTGATCGGCCGGGGCGTCGAGGTGACGCCCTCTCCCCGCAGCCCGGCAGCCCACCGACTTGTCCTCGGCGACCACAGCAAGGTGCAGATCTCTTCATGACGAACAGGATTCTGGTGACCGGCGGCGCCGGCTTCATCGGCTCGCACTACGTCCGTACGCTCCTCGGCCCGCAGGGCCCCGGCGATGTCACGGTCACCGTGCTCGACAAGCTCACCTACGCGGGCAACCCGGCCAACCTCGACGAGGTCAGGGAGCACCCCGGATTCTCCTTCGTGCAGGGGGACATCTGCGATCCCGCGCTGGTGGACAGGGTGATGGCGGACCACGACCAGGTGGTGCACTTCGCCGCCGAGTCCCATGTGGACCGGTCCATCGACGGCGGCGCCGAATTCGTACGGACCAATGTGGTCGGCACCCACACCCTGGTCGACGCGGCGCACCGGGCCGGTATCGGCACCTTCGTGCACATCTCCACCGACGAGGTGTACGGCTCGATCGACGAGGGCTCCTGGCCCGAGACCCACCCGCTCGAACCCAACTCGCCGTACTCGTCGGCCAAGGCGTCCAGCGATCTGATCGCGCTCTCCTACCACCGCACCCACGGTCTGGACGTACGGGTGACCCGCTGCTCCAACAACTACGGGCACCACCACTTCCCGGAGAAGGTCATCCCGCTCTTCATCACCAACCTGCTGGACGGCAAGTCCGTCCCGCTCTACGGTGACGGCGGCAACGTCCGCGACTGGCTGCACATCGACGACCATGTGCAGGGCATCGAGCTGGTCCGTACGAAGGGCCGGGCGGGCGAGGTGTACAACATCGGCGGCGGCACCGAGCTCTCCAACAAGGAGCTCACCGGGCTGCTGCTGAAGGCATGCGGGGCCGACTGGGAGACCAGCGTCGAGTACGTCGCCGACCGCAAGGGCCACGACCGGCGGTACTCGGTGGACTGCGCCAAGATCCGCACGGAGCTGGGGTACGAGCCCCGCCGGGAGTTCGCCGACGGGCTCGCGGAGACCGTGCGGTGGTACCGCGACAACCGCGCCTGGTGGGAGCCGCTGAAGGAGCGTGCGGCGCTCGTCTGACGCGCCCTCACCGGCGGCCGGCCGGCCGCCGCCGCACCCAACCGGCGTACAACCAACTGCAGCCCCCGCCGGTCATCGTGAGCAACCCAAGCCGTCGGAAGGCCGCTCGCGATGCACGCACCCCGTCTCCGCTCCGTACTCCTGACCGCACCCGGGCTCGCCGCGGCGCTCGCCGTCGCCGGCCTGACCGGTCCTCCCGCCGCGGTGGCCGCTGCCCCGGCCGCCACGGCTCCACACCAGGACTTCAACGGTGACGGTTACCAGGATCTGGTGGTCGGCGCCCCGGGCGGCACGGTCGGCGGCCGGGCGAAGGCCGGGTACGTCACTGTCCTCTACGGCTCTGCGCACGGTGTATCGGCCGCCTCCCACCTCACCGTCAGCCGGGCCACCCCCGGTGTCCCGGGCGACCCGGCCGCCGGGCAGGGCTTCGGCGCCGGCACCGCGGCGGCCGACCTGGACGGCGACGGCTACACCGACCTGGCCGTCGGCGGGCCGCTCGCCGCCGACGCGGTCATCGTCTGGGGCGGCCCGGACGGCCTGACCGGCGGCACCGCGGTCCCCGGCCACGGCAACCTGGTGCAGACCGGCGACTACAACGGCGACGGCCACCCCGACCTGATGGCGCTCCGTACCGGCGTCCCGGCGGGCGACGACCCGACCGGCTCCGACGGGCTGGTCTGGAACGGCCCGGTCAGCCGGGCCGGAGCCCCGGCGTCCAGCTCGCACTTCACCGGGGAGCAGTACCACGACCTGTACGCGGCCGCGTCCGGCGATGTGAACGGCGACGGGCGCGACGACCTCGCGTTCACCGAGTACACCGGGGACGGCGGCTTCGGCACCGCGCTCTTCCTCAGCGGCGCCGCCGGGCCGGGCGACCGCGGCACCCCCGTGAAGGCCGCGGCGGACGCGCACGCGGCCGTGACCATCGGCGATGTCAACGGCGACGGCCGCGGCGACCTGGTCCTCGGGAACACCGGCGGCGACGCCGGAGAGGTGACGGTCGCCTACGGCGCGCCCACCGGCCTCAGCCCCGAGCGGGAGTGGACCACCCTCACGCAGGACACCCCGGGGGTCCCGGGCAGCGCCGAGCCGGGCGACGGTTTCGGCGCCGCGCTGTCGGCCGGGGACGTGAACGGCGACGGTATCGACGACATCGCGGTCGGCGCCCCCTACGAGGATCTGGGCACCACCCGGGACGCCGGCTATGTGACCCTGCTGCCCGGCAGCGCCGCCGGGCCGACCGGCCGGGGCGCGCAGGCGTTCAGCCAGGACACCGCGGGCGTTCCTGGCACGGCCGAGGCGGACGACCGGTTCAGCAGCGCGGTCCGGCTGCTCGACATCAATGGCAACGGCTACGCCGATCTGGCGTCCGCCGCGGTGAACGAGGACGGCGGGAACGGTGCGGTCTGGGTGCTGCGGGGCCGCCCCGAAGGGCTGGTGACCGACGCCGCCGCGGTGGCCGGACCGGTCGGCGCCGGGGCACCGGCGGCCAAGGCCGCGTTCGGACAGCACCTCGGGTAGCGTCGGCCGCGTCCGTCGGACCGTGGCGGACCCTGCCGGACCCCGACGGGCTCCGCCGGACGCGACCGACGCAGAGAACAGGTGGAACATGAGCGGCAGTTGGCTGGTCACCGGGGCGGGCGGCATGCTCGCCTGGGACCTCCTCGCGCGGCTGGCGGACGAGGACACCCCGGCGGTCGGCCTGGACCGTGCGGCGCTCGACATCACCGACCCGGCGGCCGTCCGTGGCGCGCTGGCGGAGCACCGCCCTGCGGTCGTCGTGAACTGCGCGGCCTGGACCGCCGTGGACGACGCCGAGGCCAAGGAGGACCAGGCGCTCGCCGTCAATGGCACGGGCCCCCGGGTGCTGGCCGAGGCGTGCCGGGAGAGCGGCGCCGTACTGCTCCAGATCTCCACGGACTACGTGTTCGCCGGTGAGGGCACCGAGCCGTACGCCGAGGACGCCCCGGTCGCCCCGCGCAGCGCGTACGGCCGGACCAAGCTGGCCGGGGAGCGGGCCGTGCTGAACGTGCTGCCCGAACGCGGATACGTGGTCCGTACGGCCTGGCTGTACGGAGCGGGCGGCGGCAACTTCGTCCGGACGATGGTCCGCCTCGAAGGCGTCAAGGACACCCTGGACGTCGTGGACGACCAGCGCGGCCAGCCCACCTGGACCGCCGATCTGGCGGATCTGCTGGTGCGGCTCGGCGCGGGCGCCCTCGCCGGTACCGCGCCCGCCGGTGTCTACCACGGCACCAGCGGCGGTGCGACGACCTGGTTCGGGCTCGCCCGGGAGATCTTCCGGCTGCTGGCGGCCGACCCGGCGCGGGTGCGGCCCACGACCAGCGAGGCGTTCGTGCGGCCCGCGCCCCGCCCCGCGTACAGCGTGCTCGGGCACGACCGCTGGGCTGCGGCGGGCATCGAACCGCTCCGCGACTGGCGGCTCGCGCTGGCCGACGCGTTCCCGGCCCTGGTCGCCGCCGAACGCTCCTGAGCTGCCGGAACGGGGCTGTGTGCGGCGATTCGGTAAATGTTCTGTCACCCTGTTCCGATGTTTCCGGGGACCAGATGTTTCCGGTGACCTGGAGTCCCTCTATTTAATGGATGTTTAAATCGAGCACCGACCTTTCACGGCCCGCCCCGATGATGTAGCTTCGCCGGGGATCGGACCAGTCGTTATTTCGACGAAGGGCGCTCCCCAGTGAACCGTCATGAATTCCTGCGCGGCATCCACCGCACATACCGTCCCCGCACCTATCTGGAGATCGGGGTCAATGACGGTCGCAGTCTGGCGCTTTCCCGGGTGCCTTCGATCGCCGTCGACCCGGCGTTCAAGGTCGTGACGTCGATCAGCTGCGATGTGCATCTGGTCAAGCAGACGAGTGACGCGTTCTTCGCCAGGAAGGACCCGCTGCTGCACCTGCGGACCGGGCGCAACCCCTTCCGGGCCCTCGCCCGCCGGGACCCGCTGGGCCTGCTGGGCGCCGAACCCCGGCTCGAATTCTCCTTCATCGACGGCATGCACCTCTTCGAGTTCGCCCTGCGCGACTTCATGAACGTCGAGAAGCACGCCCGCTGGAACAGCGTGATCGTCCTGGACGACATGCTGCCGCGCAACATCGACGAGGCGGCCCGCGACCGGCACACCGGGGCGTGGACGGGCGATGTCTACAAGGTCGCCGAAGTGCTGCGCAGGTTCCGCCCGGACCTGCTGGTGGTCGAGGTGGACACCAAGCCGACCGGGGTGGTCGCCGTCTTCGGCGCCGACCCTTCGAGCACCGTACTGAAGCAGAACTACGACGCGATCCTCGCTAAGTACGTCACCGAGGACCCGCAGGACGTCCCCGCGGAGGTGCTGGGCCGCAAGCGCGCGGTGGCCCCCGAGGCGCTGCTCGGCGCCGGCTTCTGGCCCGCGCTGATCCGTGCCCGCAACCTCAACCGCCCGCGCTCGGCCTTCACCGGTCTGCGTCGGCAGATCGAACGCGTCACGGGCTGACCGCCCCGCCCCGACGGTGGATGCCGCGCCCCGCGCCGCACGGTGATCGCAGTGCCCCCGAACCGCGAACGCCGCCCCCCGGAGGAGACGCGGCGTTCACCGTCCAGTCGTTCACCGTCCCGTCGTTCACCGTCCCGTCGTTCACCGTCCCGTCCGGGCCGCCGCGGTCAGTCCCGCAGTTCCTCGGTGTACGCGACACAGTCCGCGTACGAGGGCAACAGCCCCTGGGCCTCGGCCTCGGCGAGCGTCGGCGCCGCCGCGTCCTTCTCGGAGAGCAGCGGCGTGACGTCCGCCGGCCACTCGACGGCCAGCTCCGGGTCGAGCGGATGGATGCCGTGCTCGCGCTGCGGGGCGTATCCCGCGGAGCAGAGGTAGATCACGGTGGCGTCGTCGGTCAGCGCGAGGAAGGCGTGGCCGAGCCCTTCGGAGAGATAGACGGAGCGGTGGTCCACGTCGTCGAGCCGGACGGCCTCCCACTTCCGGTACGTGGGTGAGCCGACCCGGATGTCCACGACGACGTCGAGCACGGCGCCGCGTACGCACTTGACGTACTTGGCCTGGCTCGGCGGCACATCGGCGAAGTGAATTCCGCGGAGCGTGCCCCTGCGGGAGACCGAGCAGTTGGCCTGGGCGAGCCGCAGGCTGTGACCGGCCGCCTCGGACAGATCGGACTCCCTGAACCATTCGTGGAAACCGCCGCGGCTGTCCGGGAAGACCTTCGGCTCATGCACCCAGGCTCCCTCGATGGCGAGCTGCCGCATCAGATCACGTCCTTGTCTGCATTTCCGCTGTCGGGACATCTGGAATCTGTGGGATTTCCACAGGGGCTGGACGGGGGAATTCCCGCGGGCCCGCAATGCGCTGCCCGCCTCTCACCGGTCCCTCTCGACCGTCTCTCCCGGCGTGGCTCCGTACGGTGCCGTGCTGCTCCGCGCCGCTCCGTACTGCGTGCGACCGCGCGGTGCCGCTTCGTGCCGTACCGCTTCCCGCTGTGCCGCTTCCTGCCGGAGAGCCGTCCGCCGGGCGGTGATCCTATCGAGTGCGCCGCGGCTCCGGCCGGCTGGCCCCGCCGTGGAAGGAATGGGAAATTTCGAAACCAAGGCCGGGTGCCGGTCCCGCCGGCGGGTGTGATATGACCGCACCTTGTTTGAAGTGGGCGGATATAAGTACGGCCTGTGAGGCAACTAAATGCCGTCCTCGGCCATCTCACTGTTGTGATGAGCACCAGTGAGCCCGATGTGACCGTGGTCGTCGGGGCCTATGAAGCGATGCCGTACCTCGTCAAGTGCCTGGAGTCCGTGGAGGCTCAGACCCTGGGCGCCGAGCGGATCGAGATCGTCGCCGTGGACGACGGATCGACGGACGGCACGGGGGAGTACCTTGAGGAGTTCGCGGCCAGGTCCGCGATACGTACGACAGTCGTCCGGCAGAAGAACTCCGGAGGCCCCAGCGGACCGCGCAACGTCGGGCTCGGGCTCGCTCGCGGGCGGTATGTCTTCTTCCTCGACGCCGACGACTACTTCGGCGAGGAGGCGCTGGAGCGCATGGTCGCGATGGGCGACCGCGCGGGTACGGACGTGGTACTGGGGAAGGTCGTCGGCGTCAACCGCGGCGCCCCCAAGTCCATGTGGAGGGAGACCGTCGAGCGCGCGGACGTCTTCGACTCACAGATCAAGTTCACCCTGAGCGCCCAGAAGCTCTTCCGGCGCTCCCTGCTCGAACGCCTCGCGCTCACCTTCGACGAGAGCCTCAAGACGGGCGAGGACGCGCTCTTCACGCTGGAGACGTATCTGCGCGGTGACGGGGTTTCCGTCATCTCCGACTACACCTGCTACTACCTGGTGGGGCGCGACGACGGCAAGCATGTGACGAAGAGCGGCAGTTACGTGCTGCGCTTCGACTCGGCGCGGGCCCTGATGGGGCTGGTCGGCCGCTGCCTCCCGCCGGGTGTGAAGCGCGACAAGCTCATGGTGCGCCCCTTCGTGGTCACGCTGCTCCCGCAGTTCGGCCCCGGCTTCCTCAAGCAGACGGCCGAGGTCCAGCAGAAGCGGATGGAGCTCGCGGCGCCGCTGATGGCCGAGTACTGGAACCCGGGCGTGGCCGGGAGACTCAAGCCGGCCGAGAGGCTGCGGCTGCACTGCGTCGCGCTCGGCCGGACGGACCTCCTCATCGGCGCGCTCAACCAGCTCAAGAAGAACAAGCAGCCCGAGCGGGTCGGCCGGGGCCTCAACGGCACGTACCACCTCGCCCTTCCGTACTTCAGGGACCCCTTGGCCGGGATCCCCGACTACGTCTACGCCATGCCCTGCCCGCCGGTCTGGCGGCGGCTGCCCGCGGCCGGCCGCACCCGGATCCGCAGGCTGCGCAAGTGGGCCTCGGCCCGCCCTGTCCAGCGCGTGGAATACCCGCGCGCGGGCGGACAGGGCTGACATAGATTCGGTCGTGTGACAGAGGCAAGGCAAGAGGCAAGGCAACTCGTAGCGGACGCACGCAGGATCGTCGTGAAGGTCGGATCCTCCTCCCTCACGACCGCGGCCGGCGGCCTCGACGCGGACCGGGTGGACGCCCTCGTCGACGTACTGGCGAAGGTCAGGAGCGGTGGCGAGAAGGAGATCGTGCTGGTCTCCAGCGGCGCCATCGCCGCCGGGCTCGCCCCGCTGGGACTGGCCCGCCGCCCCAAGGACCTGGCCAGGCAGCAGGCCGCCGCCAGCGTCGGCCAGGGGCTGCTGGTCGCCCGGTACACCGCCTCCTTCGCGCGCTACGGCGTCCGGGTCGGCCAGGTGCTGCTGACCTCCGACGACACCAGCCGCCGGGCCCACTACCGCAACGCCTACCGGACCCTGGACCAGCTCCTCGCCATGGGCGCACTGCCGGTCGTCAACGAGAACGACACCGTCGCCACGGACGAGATCCGCTTCGGGGACAACGACCGGCTGGCCGCCCTCGTGGCCCATCTCGTACGGGCCGATCTGCTCGTCCTGCTCTCGGACGTCGACGGCCTGTACGACGGCGACCCCGCGAAGCCCGGCACCCACCGGATCGCGGAGGTGGCGGGCCCCGAGGACATCGCACACGTCTCCATCGGCTCGGCGGGAAAGGCGGGCGTCGGCACCGGCGGCATGGTCACCAAGGTCGAGGCGGCCCGGATCGCCGCAGCGGCCTCCGTGCCGGTCGTGCTGACCTCGGCCTCCCGGGCCGCCGACGCCCTCGCGGGCCGGGACACCGGCACGTACTTCCACCGCACCGGCCGCCGCTCGGCCGACCGGCTGCTCTGGCTCCAGCACGCGTCGACGCCCCGGGGCGCGCTCACCCTGGACGACGGAGCCGTACGGGCGGTGGTGGAGCGGAACTCCTCGCTGCTGCCCGCCGGAATCGCCGCGGTCGAGGGCGAGTTCAGCGCCGGCGACCCGGTGGAGCTGCGGGACACGGCGGGCCGCACCGTCGCCCGCGGTCTGGTCAACTTCGACGCCAAGGAACTCCCGCAGCTCCTCGGCCGCTCCACCCGAGATCTGGCCCGTGAACTCGGCCCGGCCTACGAACGTGAAGTCGTACACAGGGACGATCTCGTTGTCATGGCCCCCTGAAACGGCTGAAAGACCAGCCTTTCAGCAGGGACCTTCCTGAAAACCGTCACGCGCCGGGCGCCGGGCTGGTCAACTTTGTCCGGGAGCCCCCTCCCGACCGCTGCCCCGGCCCCTCGCCGCGGGACAGACGCCGCAACGCACACAGGAGGCCGCCGGTGAGACGAGCCCGCCCCGGGGCGCCGCCCCGAGGAACCGGGGAGCGGACCCTGACGAGTGTCGGCGCGGGGGCCGGCTTCGACGAACGTCCGGAAGGGGACGCGGACGGAGAACAGCGCCCGCAGCGGCCCGGCGAGAACCCCGCCCTGTCGAAGCTCTGGCACATCACCCTGAGCGTCTCGGGCCGCCCCGCCCCGATCAAGGAGGTCAGACGCGGTCTCGAACAGCTCGCCCACGACCACCCCTTCCTGCTGACCAGCCGGTACGCCGACGACCACGCGGAGATCCGTTACTGGGAGGAGGCACGGGACCTGCACGACGCCGCAGCCGTGGCCCTGCGCCTCTGGGGCGAGCACCGTTCCACGTCCCGGCTGCCGCCGTGGGAGATCGTGGGTCTGGAGGTCATCGACCGGGAGACCTACCACCTGCGGATCGCCGAGGGGTACGGCCCGCCGCCCGCGGCGCCCGTGGGGGTGCATCCCTTCTGACTGCATCCCTTATGACGGCCTCCGCCGTCTCGGAGCGTGGGATGACGGACGGACGCCCGCAGACCGCCCATTAGTCTGCGGGCATGACCTCGCTCTCCCCGCTCTCCGACCAGTCCCCGGTCATCCAGGCCGCCTACCGGTCCCGCGCCGCCGCGGCCGACCTCGCGCCGCTGCCGCGTGCGGCCAAGGACGACGCGCTGCTGGCGATCGCCGACGCGCTTGAGGTGCGTACGTCCGAGATCGTCGAGGCCAACGCCGAGGATGTCGCGAGGGCCAGGGCCGACGGCGCGGCCGAGACGGTCATCGACCGCCTCACCCTCACCCCCGAGCGCATCCGCGCCATCGCCGGTGACGTACGGGACGTCGCGGCCCTGCCCGACCCGGTCGGCGAGGTCGTACGCGGCTCGACGCTGCCCAACGGCATCGACCTGCGCCAGGTGCGGGTGCCGCTCGGCGTCGTCGGGATCATCTACGAGGCCAGGCCCAATGTGACCGTGGACGCCGCCGCGCTCTGCCTGAAGTCGGGCAACGCGGTACTGCTGCGCGGCTCGGCCTCCGCGTACGCCTCCAACACCGCGCTCGTCCGGGTGCTGCGCGACGCGGTCGGCGGCTCCGGGCTGCCGGCCGACGCCGTCCAGCTGGTGCCGGGCGAGTCCCGCGAGTCCGTGCGGGAGCTGATGCGCGCCCGCGGCATGGTCGACGTGCTGATCCCGCGCGGCGGTGCGTCCCTGATCCGCACGGTCGTCGAGCAGTCCACCGTGCCGGTCATCGAGACCGGCACCGGCAACTGCCATGTGTACGTGGACGCCCAGGCCGATATCGACATGGCCGTCGCCATCCTCGTCAACTCCAAGGCGCAGCGGCCCTCCGTCTGCAACGCGGCCGAGACCCTCCTGGTCCACCGGGACATCGCGGACGCCTTCCTGCCGAAGGCACTCGACGCGCTCGCGGAGGCGGGCGTGACCGTGCACGGCGACGAGCGGGTGCTCGGGTACGCCGCCGGTACGAAGGCCACGGTCGTGGAGGCGACCGCCGACGACTGGGAGGCCGAGTACCTCTCGTACGACATCGCGGCAGCCGTCGTCGACTCGCTGGACGCCGCCGTCGCGCACATCAGGCTGTGGACATCCGGCCACACCGAGGCGATCGTCACCACATCGCAGGCCGCGGCCCGCCGCTTCACCCAGCTGGTCGATTCCACGACGGTCGCTGTGAACGCGTCCACCCGATTCACCGACGGCAGCCAGTTCGGATTCGGCGCCGAGATCGGCATCTCCACACAGAAGCTGCACGCCCGGGGCCCGATGGGGCTGCCCGAGCTGACCTCGACCAAGTACATCGTGACAGGAGACGGTCACACTCGGTAACCCCCTGACCGGTCGGCTTCGCACTCTCCCTGCCCAAATCGCCCCACCGGGTCTACTCTGAGGGCGTGCCTGACGACGTGGGGGGCAGGCCGTTCCAGGACGGCTGGGAGCCTGACGACGACCGCGGAGGAGCGGACGAGGAATTCGCCTCCGTGGTCTTCGGCGAGGACTTCGTCAGGGCCGCCACCATCCATGAGCCGACCGCGGTCGAGCGGCTGCTGGCCGCCGCCGAGGCGCGCGCGGAGGCCGAGGCCGCAAGGGCGCGCGCGGGCGGCCCGGGCGGCGATGACGACTACTTCGACGAGTACGACGAGTTCCTCCGCGAGAACGCCGCGGACCACGGCCTGTTCTACGGGCCCGGCGGCCCCGGTGCGTACGGCGTGGGCCCCGACGACGGCGAGAGCGGTCCCTACGGTCTGCACGGCGGCACCCTGCGCCCGTACCGCGGCAGGGCGCGCTGGCACCGGCCGGTGGCCTGGCTGCTGGCCCTCGTCATGGGGATCGGCATGGTGGCCCTGGCCTTCGCCGCGGTCTACCGGGGAGCGTCGGCCAGCCGGCAGGACCAGGTGCCGGCGCCCGTGACGACCGGGGTCGGCGCGGTGCCGGGCGGCGCGAGCGTCACCCGGTCATCGCCGTCACCCTCCGGGCACTCCGCGAGCGAGTCCGCCGGGCACTCCGCGAACCGGTCGGCGGGCACTGCGACGACCGCTCGCTGAGCCATTCGGCCCCACCTGTCCCCGCCCTTCCCCGCACGCCCTGACCGGGCCACCCGGCCGCCGGGACCCGCCCCGGCCACGGCCCTGCGGGCCTCCACGCGCCGGAGGGGCGCGACCGGCGCCGAAGTTGGCCCGTACCGGGGCGTTTAGGCAGCCCCGCCACGACCTAGTCTCAAGGTATGGCGGGGCGCGATGAGCCACCCGAGGGGTCACCCGAGGGCCTGCCCAGCGGTGGCGACGACGAGTACCGGTCCGTCGTCTTCGACGAATCGTTCATCCGGGCTGCCCGGCTCCAGGAGTTCTCCGCGCAGGAGCGGATGGGCCGGCACGCGCGGGCCGTCCGCAGCCGCTCCGGCTGGCCGCGCAGAGGCCCCGGACGCCTGCTCGTCGCACTGGCGCTCCTGGTGGTGGCCTTCGGCACCGCCGTCTTCATGGGCATCCACCACCCGTACCGGCCGCCGCAGGTGCCCCGGGCCCAGCCCTTGCGCACCACGGTCGTCCCGCTCGCGCCGCGCGGCACGGTGCCGGGCGGCACACCGGCCGACCTCTTCGCGCACAGCCCGGCCGCCGCCTTCCGCACCGGCGCCGACGGGGTGAACCCGCCGGGGGCCCGGAGCACCGCGCACTTCGCGTACAGCGAGGTACTGGCCGCGCTGAAGATCGCCCGGCAGTACGTCGTGGCGTCCTCGCTGGACCCCGCCGTGCTGATGGGCGGCCCGGCACAGAAGGTCAGGGACCTGATCGCCCCCGACCAGTACCCGCAGTTCGACCGGAGTCTGGCCGCGCCGTCGGCGGACGGCCGCCACGCGGCGACCGGCTGGCTGGTCCGCTTCGATCCCGCACGGGTGGCGCTGGCCGGCCCGGATGTACGGGTGGCGGGCGTCATGCGGTACGAGGAGTCGGCGGACCGGACGCTGGAGGTGGTCGCCGACCACACCTTCGTCTATCCGCTCAGGCCGGCCGGGCCCCGGGCCGGGAGGACCGGGTCGGCGACGGCGGACGGCGCCTCGCTCTTCACCGTCCGCCGCGAGGTGCACTTCCGTTTCGCCGCCGAGGACCTGCGGCTGCGCCAGGCGGAGGTCACCGTCGCCGATGTGCAGGCCGGGCCGCAGAGCTGCACGGCCGACGTGGCGAACCGGCTGCGCCCGCTGCTCGCCGGGGAGCGCGCGTCAAACGGCGGCCCGGCCGGCACCGATCCGTACGCCACCGGGCAGCCGGCCACCTCCCTGTGCGGGACGCTCGCCGCTAGGTCGCAGCCGGTCCTTCCGTAGGACCGGCGGGGCCGCCAGGGCTGTCAGGACCGGCGGAGCCGCCAGGACCGGCGGAGCCGCCAGGACCGGCGGAGCCGCCAGGACCGGTGGAGTCGTCGCCGGACCCGCCGTCCGTGGCACCGCCGTCCTTCCCCGTACCGCCCCTGGCGCCGCCGCCCGCTCCGCCCGTGAACTTCCCGCGCAGCTTTCCGCCCAGGTCACCGGCGCCGCCCGCGATGTCGCCCACCAGCTTCATCAGCGGGTCCTTGCTGGTGCGCACCGTGTCGGCGTAGTGCGAAGCGGATTCGCGGAAGGAGTCGCCGACCGATGTGTCCTTGTCCTCGTCGCGCCGGGGATAGTGCCCGTCCATGATCCGCTGGAAGTCCCGGCTCTCCGCCCACTTCTTCAGCTCGGCGGCGCGCACGGTGGTGAAGGGGTGGCTGCGCGGCAGTACGTTCAGGATCTTGAGCACCGAGTCCCGCAGGTCGCCGCCCGCCTCGTACTCCTCGGCCTGCTCCAGGAACGCGTCCACGTTCATCTCGTGCAGATGGTTGCCACCGGCGATCTTCATCAGACCGCGCATCGACGCCCGGAGGTCCTGGCCGACCAGCAGCCCCGCCCGGTCGGCGGAGAGCTCCGACTTGCGGAACCACTCGCGCAGCGCCGTCACCAGCGCCATGACCGCCACATTGCCCAGCGGGATCCAGGCGACCTTCAGCGCGACGCTCGTGAGGAAGAGCAGGAGCGTGCGGTACACCGCGTGGCCGGAGAGCGCGTGCCCCACCTCATGGCCGACGACCGCACGCATCTCCTCCTCGTCGAGGAGCTCGACGAGACCCGTGGTGACCACGATGATCGGCTCGTCCAGGCCGATGCACATCGCGTTGGGCCGGGGGTCCTGCGTGACGTACAGGGCGGGGACCTTCTCCAGGTCCAGGATGTAGCAGGCGTCGCGCAGCATCACGTGGAGGTGCGCGAACTGGGCGTCGCTCACCCGCACCGAGTCGGAGAGGAAGAGCAGCCGCAGGCTGCGCTCGGGCAGCAGCCCGCTGAGCGCCTTGAGGACGGTGTCGAAACCGGTGAGCCTGCGCAGCGCCACCAGGGCCGACCGGTCCGCCGGATGTTCGTACGCCCGTGAGGAGATGCCCTGGAAGCGCCTGCGCCGCCTGCCGGGCACGTTCTCGTGACCTTCCCCGTCGCGGCTTCCCCGACCGCTCCCGTAATCGCCGTCCGTCATGGATGTCCCCCTGCCTTCTGTCCTCGTCGAGCCCTGCCCGTCCCCCTGACGGCCCCCAGCGTATGCGGTGGGGCTACCGTGTGGCGGGGGTCCAACACCGAGAAGGAGCGAACCCGTCATGCCGGACGCGACCACACTGCTCGCCGCTGCCTCGAACCAGCAGGGGCCGGGCGACACCCTGCGGGTCCTGCTGGTCGTCCTGCTGGTCGGGGCTGTCCTGCTCGCCTGGTTCCTCCTGCGCGGATATCGCGACAACGACTGAGTCGGCGTGAGCGTGCCCCGGGGCCCCGCATACGATGTCCGCGAAGCCCCCGCTCCGACTCCCGGATAGGTCCTGCTGACCATGAGCCTCCACACCACCACCGCCCACCTCGCCACTCTCGCCTCCGAGAGCGGACACGGCGGTAACCACCCCAGCCTCAGCCCGTACCTCACCGGTGGCGGCGCGCTCTTCGCGCTCCTGCTGCTGCTGTGGATCACCACCCGCTTCAACCGCGACCGCTGACCCGCGGCGCTGACGGGTGGATGGCGGCCCAGTAGGGTCTGCACGCATGGGAGAGCAGAAGAGGCGTCTCGGCGTGATGGGCGGGACTTTCGACCCGGTCCACCACGGACACCTGGTGGCCGCCAGTGAGGTGGCCTCCCAGTTCCGGCTGGACGAGGTCGTGTTCGTACCGACCGGGCAGCCGTGGCAGAAGAGCCACAAGGTGGTCTCCCCGGCCGAGGACCGCTACCTGATGACGGTCATCGCGACCGCCTCCAACCCGCAGTTCTCGGTCAGCCGCATCGACATCGACCGCGGCGGGCCGACGTACACCATCGACACCCTGCGGGATCTGCACGACCTCAACGCCGACACGGACCTCTTCTTCATCACCGGTGCCGACGCACTCTCCCAGATCCTCACCTGGCGGAACGCCGAAGAGCTCTTCGCACTCTCCCATTTCATCGGCGTGACCAGGCCGGGCCATGTCCTGACGGACGACGGCCTGCCGGAAGGCGGTGTCTCCCTGGTGGAGGTGCCCGCCCTGGCCATCTCGTCGACCGACTGCCGTGCCCGGGTCGAGCAGGGTGACCCGGTCTGGTATCTGGTTCCGGACGGTGTGGTGCGCTACATCGACAAGCGCCAGCTGTACCGCGGCGCATGAGCCGTGGAGAGGGGCACCGTTGAACGACCGACAGAACCCGTACGTGCAGTACGACCAGTACGGGCAGCCGATGCAGCTCGTCGGGTACGACGAGTACGGGCAGCCGGTGTACCAGCAGGTGCAGCCGCCGCAGGATCAGCAACAACAGCCTCAGCAACACCAGGCTCCGCACCACCAACAGCCGCACCACCAGCAGAGTTACGACCCGTACGCGCAGCAGCACCAGCAGGCCCCCGGCTACGGATACGACCCGTACGCGCAGCAGCAGCCCCCGCCCGCGTCCTCGCCGTATCAGGGCCAGGGGCAGGGCCAAGGGCAGAGCCAGGGCCAGGGGTACGGCTACGACACCGGGCAGACCGGGCAGCAGCCCGCCGTGGACACCACCCAGCAGTGGATCCCGCAGCAGAGCCGGCCCGAGCAGCCGCAGCGTGAGCAGTCCGCACAGCCCGTACAGTCCGAGCGCTCCGAACAGCCCCCGGAGCAGCCGAAGCGGGCCGTTCCCGGGCAGCGTCGGCCCGCGCAGGGCGACGACGAGTACCGGACCGAGCAGTTCTCCTTCATCGAGGAGCCCGACGAGGACTCCGAAGACGTCATCGACTGGCTGAAGTTCACCGAGAGCCGCACCGAGCGGCGCGAGGAGGCCAGACGCAGAGGGCGTACCCGTGTCGTATCGCTGGTCGTCGTGCTCGCGCTCGTCGTCGTGGGCGGCGTCGGCTACCTCTGGTACGCGGGCAAGCTGCCCGGGGTCTCCGGAGCGGGCGGCGGCGCCACCGCGTCCGGGGCGCAGCAGCGCAACGCGATCGTGGTCCATCTGCACAACACGAAGGGCGGCGGCACCTCCACCGCGCTGCTCGTCGACAACGTCACCACCGGAAAGGGCACCACGCTCCTGCTGCCCAACTCCCTCTCCGTGTCGAACGACGACGGTACGGCGACCACCCTCGGCAAGTCCGTGGACGACGACGGTTCGGACGGCACGAGGGAGGCCCTGGACACCCTCCTCGGGGCCAAGATCGGCGGCACCTGGCGGCTGGACACCCCGTATCTGGAGAACCTGGTCGAGCTGATCGGGAACATCGACATCGACACCGACACCGACGTACCGGACACCAAGAAGGGCGCCGAGCCGCTGGTGCACCGGGGCAAGGACCAGACGCTCAGCGGTCAGATGGCGGTCGCGTACTCCACCTACCGGGCGCCCGGTGAGCCGGAGGCGAAGCAGCTGGAGCGGTTCGGGCAGGTCATGCAGGGGGTCCTGAAGAAGATCTCGGACGACCCGCAGGCCGCGACGACCACCGTGAAGAACCTGGCGCAGATCCTGGACCCGTCCCTGTCCGACAAGGACCTGGGTGCCTCGCTCGCCAAGCTCGCCGCACACGCCAAGAAGGGCGACTACACCACGGAACTGCTGCCCGTGCGGAGCGACGGCACGCTCAGCCCGCAGGCGAGCGCCAGTGTGGTCAAGGACGTACTCGGCGGTTCGGTGAAGGCGCCCGACCAGGGCGACAGCACGAGCGTGGGCGTCAGCAACGCCAGTGGCCGGACGGCCTCCACCGAGAGCGCCAGGATCGCGCTCGTCAACGGCGGCTACTCGGTCGTGGACGGCGGAAAGGCGAGCGTCACCGCGTCGTCGCAGGTCAGCTACAGCGACCCGGCACAGAAGGCCAAGGCGGATGAGGTGGCGAAGACGCTCGGGCTGCCGGCCGGAGCGGTCCGCAAGGGCAAGGCCGCCGCGAACGCGGACGTCTCCGTGGTGCTGGGCCAGGACTACAAGATCAATTAGCGGTTACCGTCCGGCCGGGCGGGACTCTCCGTGTCATCCGGACGGTCCCGTCCGGGCCCGGCGGTAAAAATTGCGGGACCGTCGGCGGTCCGTGAGACCCTTGGGTACTCCACGACCGCCGACGAAAGCCTGCCAGTGACCGCCACGGACCGTTCCATCGAGCTCATCAACGCCGCCGCGCAGGCGGCCGCCGACCGGCTCGCGCACGACATCACCGCGTACGACGTCAGCGATGTGCTGTCGATCACCGACGCCTTCCTGCTCGCATCGGCGCCCAACGACCGCCAGGTCAAGTCGATCGTCGACGAGATCGAGGAGCGGCTGAACAAGCAGCTCGGCGCCAAGCCGGTGCGCCGGGAGGGCGACCGCGACGCCCGCTGGATCCTTCTCGACTACGTGGACATCGTCATCCACGTCCAGCACAGCGAGGAGCGCGTCTACTACGCGCTGGAGCGCCTCTGGAAGGACTGCCCCGAGATCGACCTGCCCGAGGACGCGGTCAAGACCCGCGGCAAGGCCGAGGAGCACGCCAGGCTCCACGGCACCGAGGGCACCGACGCCGGCCTGGACGGTGAGCTGCACTGAACAGCACCGGGGGCGGCCGTGGCCGCCGCATCGTCCTGTGGCGGCACGGCCAGACCGCCTGGAACCTGGAGCGCCGCTTCCAGGGCTCCACGGACATCGAGCTGACCGAGACCGGCGTCGGCCAGGCGCACAGGGCCGCCCGGCTGCTCGCCTCGATGAAGCCCGACGCGATCGTGGCGTCCGACCTCGGCAGGGCGGCGGCCACCGCCCGTGAGCTCGGCGCCGTGACCGGCCAGGAGATCACGTACGACGCCGCCCTGCGCGAGACGTACGCAGGCAGCTGGCAGGGGCTCACACACGACGAGATCATGGCCCGCTACGGCGAGCAGTACGCGGCGTGGAAGCGCGGGGAGCCCGTGCGGCGCGGTGGCGGCGAACTGGAGTCCGAGGTCGCCGACCGGGCCGCCCCTGTGGTGCTCGGCCACGCCGACGCGCTGCCCGACGGCGGGACGCTCGTCGTCGTCAGCCACGGCGGCACCATCCGCACCACCATCGGACGGCTCCTCGGTCTGGAGTCGCGCCACTGGGAGAGCCTGGGCGGGCTCTCCAACTGCTGCTGGTCGGTGCTGGGCGAGGGCGCCCGCGGCTGGCGGCTCCTTGAGCACAACGCCGGGACACTCCCCGAGCCGGTACTCGGCGACGACGACTGAGCCGCGCCGGGTCCCGCAACGGGCCGTCCGAGCGGATTTCGCTTTCCGGCTGGTCGCAGGCTAAAGTTCTTCTTGTTCGCGCCGCAGGAAGCAGAGATTGCAGCGAGCGAAGCGAACAGCGGGGCTATAGCTCAGTTGGTAGAGCGCCTGCATGGCATGCAGGAGGTCAGGAGTTCAATTCTCCTTAGCTCCACAGTCGGAAGCTCCACACCGGAGCAAGGAGAAATCCCGTCCCCAGCAGGGGGCGGGATTTTTCGTCCGCTCGCTCCGGTTCCGCCCGCGCGTCCGCCGACGCCGCTGTCCCTCTTGCGGGGTCATGGCAGAATCGGAGCGCCGGAGGGACGCCGGCCCGGAGGGAGGGGAGAGCGCGATGCCCGCGAGCATGCTCGATCGCGTCAACGCCCTGACCGGCGGGGCGGACACCCGTACCCGCTCCCACCGCGGGGCTCCGCTCAACTGCCCCTCGCCGTCGGCATGTCCGGCCCGCCCCGGCCGCCGCCCTACCCGTCCCGTATGCCCGCCCCACGGCCACCGCTGGAGCTGACTGATGGGTGCACACAGGAGGAAATGCGACTGGTGCGGCAGCGGCACGCCGATCGTCAGGGACATGGACCCGGTCAACCGCGACTACCAGTACTGGTGCGAGGAGTGCGCGCGGGCGCTGATCATCAAAGGCGACCCGATCGAGACCTACCGCGAGCTGGAGGGGGAGCCGATCTACGGCCGGCTCCTGGAGGAGCACTGCACGCTCAAGCGGTTCTACTCCTTCGCCACCGCCTGAGTGCGGAACGGATTTGGCGGAGCAACGGCGGACCGGTAATGTTGGCGGAGCCGAAGGGGTCACCCCGGAAATCGGCAAAGAGCACGGGGCTATAGCTCAGTTGGTAGAGCGCCTGCATGGCATGCAGGAGGTCAGGAGTTCAATTCTCCTTAGCTCCACAGTGAGACCTCGGAAGAGGTAAACGGAAGCGGGTCACCTGATGGGGTGGCCCGCTTCCGCGTGTGCATGCGACGAGGTGTCCGCACGGAGCGTACGGCGCCTGCGGTACCCTGACGCCATGCGTGCCGTACGCCTCCTGCTTAGTGAGCCGCGCTGATCAGTCCCGACCGACGAAGTGTCCCCGGTCGGCATCAGCGCGGCGCCCCCTCCTGTGCGAGGGGCTTTTTCGTTTGGTGCCACAGGCGCCACAGCCATGAGGATCGCGGGCAGAGACGACCGATGGAGCTTTGAGGATCATGACCGAGACGAATTCTTCCCCCGCTGCCGCAAGCGCGGGAGGGCCCTCATCCGAGGTGGCCGCGGCGCACCGTTACACCGCTGCCATGGCCGCCGACATCGAGGCACGCTGGCAGGACTTCTGGGACGCCGACGGCACGTACGACGCACCGAACCCGGCCGGCGAGCTGGCGGGCGACCCGGCCGTGGTGGCCAGGCCCAAGAAGTTCATCATGGACATGTTCCCGTACCCCTCGGGCACCGGGCTGCACGTGGGCCACCCGCTGGGCTACATCGCCACGGACGTCTACGCCAGGCACCAGCGGATGACCGGCCACAACGTCCTGCACACCCTGGGATTCGACGCCTTCGGCCTGCCGGCCGAGCAGTTCGCCGTACAGACCGGTACCCACCCCCGGGCCTCCACCGAGGCCAATATGGAGAACATGAAGTCCCAGCTGCGAAGGCTGGGTCTGGGCCACGACAAGCGCAGGTCGTTCGCGACGATCGACCCCGAGTACTACAAGTGGACCCAGTGGATCTTCGTCCAGATCTTCAATTCCTGGTACGACCGGGACGCGCAGAAGGCCCGCCCGATCGCCGAGCTGGCCGCCCAGTTCGAGAGTGGTGAGCGTGCCGTCCCCGGCGGCCGTGCCTGGGGCGAGCTGTCCGCCGTGGAGCGGGCCGACCTGCTGAGCGAGTACCGGCTGGCGTACGCGTCGGACGCCCCGGTCAACTGGTGCCCGGGTCTGGGCACCGTCCTGGCGAACGAGGAAGTGACCGCCGACGGCCGCTCCGAGCGCGGCAACTTCCCCGTCTTCAAGGCGAAGCTGCGCCAGTGGAACATGCGTATCACCGCCTACGCCGACCGGCTGCTCTCCGATCTGGACGCGCTGGACTGGCCCGAGGCGATCAAGCTCCAGCAGCGGAACTGGATCGGCCGCTCCGAGGGCGCCCGCGTGGACTTCGCGGTCGACGGGGGCTCCGATGCCATCACGGTCTTCACCACCCGCCAGGACACCCTGTTCGGCGCCACCTACATGGTGCTGGCGCCCGAGCACGAGCTGATCTCCGGCGAGAAGTCGATCGTCCCGGACGCCTGGCCCGAGGGCACGCACTCCGTATGGACCGGCGGCCACGCCACTCCGGCCGAGGCCATCGCCGCCTACCGCGCCCTCGCCGCCTCGAAGTCGGACGTCGAGCGGCAGGCCGACGCCAAGGAGAAGACCGGCGTCTTCACCGGCGCGTACGCGGTCAACCCGGTCAGCGGCGAGCAGGTCCCCGTCTTCATCGCCGACTATGTGCTGATGGGGTACGGCACCGGCGCGATCATGGCCGTCCCGGCGCACGACAGCCGTGACTTCGCCTTCGCGCGCGCCTTCGAGCTGCCCATGCGCTGTGTCGTCGAACCGTCCGACGACCGCGGCACCGACCCCGCCACCTGGGACGACGCCTTCGGCTCGTACGAGGCGAAGCTGGTCAACTCCACCCACGACGACATCTCCCTGGACGGCCTGGGCGTCGCCGACGCCAAGGAGCGGATCACCGAGTGGCTGGCCGAGCGCGGCGCCGGTGAGGGCACCGTCAACTTCCGGCTGCGCGACTGGCTGTTCAGCCGGCAGCGCTACTGGGGCGAGCCCTTCCCGATCGTCTACGACGAGGACGGCATCGCGCACCCGCTGCCCGAGTCGATGCTGCCGCTGGAACTGCCGGAGGTGGACGACTACTCGCCGCGCACCTTCGAGCCGGACGACGCGGACACCTCGCCCGAGACCCCGCTGTCCCGCAACGAGGACTGGGTGAACGTCGAGCTGGACCTGGGCCTGGGCGACGGTGTCAGGAAGTACCGCCGCGAGACCAACACCATGCCGAACTGGGCCGGTTCCTGCTGGTACGAGCTGCGCTACCTGGACCCGCACAACAGCGAGAAGCTGGTCGACCCGGCCATCGAGCAGTACTGGATGGGCCCGCGCGAGGGCCAGCCGCACGGCGGCGTCGACCTGTACGTCGGTGGCGCCGAGCACGCCGTACTGCACCTGCTGTACGCGCGGTTCTGGTCCAAGGTGCTGTTCGACCTGGGGCACATCTCGTCGGTCGAGCCGTTCCACAAGCTGTACAACCAGGGCATGATCCAGGCGTTCGTCTACCGGGACAGCCGCGGGATCGCGGTGCCCGCCGCCGAGGTCGAGGAGCGGGACGGCGCGTTCTGGTTCGGGGGCGAGAAGGTCAGCCGCGTCCTGGGCAAGATGGGCAAGTCCCTGAAGAACGCGGTCACTCCGGACGAGATCTGCGCGGAGTACGGCGCGGACACGCTGCGCCTGTACGAGATGGCCATGGGCCCGCTGGACGTCTCACGGCCGTGGGACACCCGTGCGGTGGTCGGCCAGTACCGGCTGCTGCAGCGGCTGTGGCGCAATGTCGTGGACGAGGAGACCGGCGAGGCCGCTGTCGCCGACGCGGAGCCCGGTGAGGAGACGCTGCGCGCGCTGCACAAGGCCATCGACGGCGTCGGCCACGACATGGCGGGGCTGCGGTTCAACACCGCCATCGCCAAGGTCACCGAGCTGAACAACTACCTGACCAAGGCGGGCGGCCCGGTGCCGCGCACGGTGGCCGAGCAGCTGGTGCTGCTGGTCGCCCCGCTGGCGCCGCACATCGCCGAGGAACTGTGGCGCAGGCTGGGCCACACCGACTCCGTGGTGCACCAGGACTTCCCGGTGGCGGACCCGGCGTACGTCGTGGACGAGACCGTGACCTGTGTCGTCCAGGTCAAGGGCAAGGTCAGGGCGCGGCTGGAGATCTCCCCCTCGATCTCGGACGACGACCTGGAGAAGCTGGCGGTGACGGATCCGGGTGTGGTCGCGGCGCTGGGCGGGGCCGGGATCCGCAAGGTGATCGTGCGGGCGCCGAAGCTGGTGAACATCGTTCCGGCCTGAGTCGGACAGAACCGGCCTGAGCCGGACGGGACCGGTCTGAGCCGGACGGGAGACCGCGGGGTTTCCCCTACGGGCAGGTTGGGGGTTCTGGTGGAACCCTCAGCCTGCCCTTTCCGTTTACGGTGGAGATGAGAGAGTCCGACGACCGAGGGACGCCCCCATGGAATCCGTGATCCTGATCCTGGTGCTGCTGTTCCTCGTCTTCCTCGGCGTGGGGGCGTATGCGGCGGTCAAGGTGGTGGGAGCCGCGAGACGGAGCGTCGACCGGACGATCTCGCAGGCCCGGCGGACCGTCGAGGACACCGCGCTGCGCGCGAAGAGCTACGGCCAGCCGGGTGCCGCGGGCGAGCTGGCTCAGCTGAGACTCTCGCTGCGCACATCGATGCGGGCCACCCAGGACGCCCTGCACGCGGGGGTGGCCGAGGACGAGTCACTGCGCGAGACGCTGCGCCTCTTCGACCGGCTGAGCGCACACGGCCTGGAGCTGGACGCGGAGCTGCGGCGGCTGGAGCGCGAGCCGGACAAGTCGGGGCTCGGACAGCGGCTGCCGGCCCTCCGGGAGCGTACGGAGCAGATCACACACTCGGCCGACGCGCTGCGCTGGGCGGCCCGGGACCGGGCCCGGAAGTTCGCCGACGACGATCTGATCGCGCTGAACGAGCAGATCGATGTGGAAGCGGGCGCGCTGCGGCACTGGACGACACCGGCGGAGGATGGTCGTACGGCTGACGGCGCGGCCGGCGGGCGTGCGGCCGGCGGGGATGTGCGGGGGCAGGGACGCGGGGTGCGGCAAGGGGCCGGTTCGGGTTCGACGGCTGATGAGAAGCCCTGGCCGTCCTCCGATGGAGGGGCCGCGGGCGGGAGTGGTGCGCATCGGGCCGGGCCCGACGCGATCACGGCCAGGGACCCTGACCGGCAGCAGCGGTACCCGTGGCAGAAGACCGCACGACCGGAGAGCACGACCTGAGTGACGGGCGTCGGCGAATCGGCAGCGGGCGCGTGGGCCGTCGGCCTGGGGGTGCCGGGCATGGGGACATCCGGCATGGAGACATCCGGCACCGGGGCGTCCGGCGCTGGGGCATCCGGTACCGGGGTGTCCGGCACGGGGGTATCCGGCACGGGCGCGGACGCTTGCGGTCCCGCCGACGAGGGGTCGCACGACTTCGCCACCGCGTCGGCGGGTAATCTCCGGCTCATGTCCCGCCATGTCGCGATCGTGACCGATTCCACGGCCTACCTGCCGCCGCAGACGCTGGCACGGCACCACATCACAGCGGTGCCGCTGACGGTGGTCCTGGGGGACCGCGCTCTGGAGGACGGTACGGAGACCTCGGCCCGCGCCCTGGCGGCGGCCCTGCAGAAGCGGCGCTCGGTGACCACGTCCCGGCCCGCCCCTGAGGTGTTCGCCGAGACCTACCGGGCGGCTGCCGCCGCTGGAGCGAGCGGAATCGTCTCCCTCCATCTGTCGTCCGAGTTCTCCGGTACGTACGACGCGGCCGTGCTGGCGGCGCGGGAGGCACCCGTCCCGGTCCGCGTGGTCGACACCGGCATGGTCGCGATGGCGCTGGGCTTCTGCGCGCTCTCCGCGGCCGAGACGGCCGGCTCGGACGGCTCGCTGGACGATGCGGTGGCGGCGGCGGAGAAGTGCGCCGGAGGGATGTCCGCGTACTTCTACGTGGACACACTCGACTATCTGCGCCGAGGGGGCAGGATCGGTGCCGCACAGGCCCTGCTCGGCTCGGCCCTCGCGGTGAAGCCACTGCTGCAACTCGACGGCGGCCGTATCGAGATGCTGGAGAAGGTACGGACGGCCTCGAAGGCCATCGCCCGGCTGGAGGAGATCGCCGCCGACCGGGCGGGGGACGGCCAGGTGGACATCGCGGTACACCATCTGGCAGCGCCCGAGCGGGCGGCGGCGCTCGCCGAGCGGCTGAGGGAGCGTGTGCCGGGCCTGGTGGACCTGCATGTCAGCGAGGTCGGAGCGGTCATCGGGGCACACACGGGACCGGGGCTGCTGGCGGTTGTGGTCTCGCCCCGCTGAGGCGGTCGGGGGGATGGGCCAGGGAGCGGGCCGGGGCGCGGGGCGGGCAGCGGGCCGGGGGAGTGGACGCGCTCGTTCGGGTGGCCGTGTTATCCACAAGACCCGGTATTTCCACCGTTATTGACCTTGATCAGCACGGTTCCGCGGACGTCCTTACTGTCTCGTGGCATGACTCTCCACGCTTCCCACGCTTCCCGCACGATCATCACGTCACGTTCCGCGACCAGCGGCCCCGGCCGGGCTCCGTCGTCCGACGGCCGCACCCGCACCACCGGTTCGCGTCGTCACGCCCGCCTCAGGCATCGGCACAGGGACCCGGATGAAGAGCTGCGCCTCCGTGCGGAGGCGCTCTTCCCCGCGCGGTCGGCCGCCGTTCCGGTAGCGCCGGGCGGCCCCGGTCTCCCGGCAGAGCGGGGGACGGGGGCAGGTGCGGCCCGCGCGGGGGCTGGCCGGGACAGGGGTGAGGGCGAGGGAAGCGGTGCTCGGGCCGGTACCACGCCGGCTGGTGGCGCGAAGACTGGCGCCGCGTCTGCTGGTGGTGCGGCCGGTGGTGCGAAGGACGAGGGGGTGCCGGTCAGTGGCCCGAAGGACGAGGACGTCCCGGATGGTGACGCGCCGGGCGGCGGGACGGCGGCTTCCGGTCGTGTCGGAGCGTTGGTGGCCCGGGCGGGGGAGGCGCTGCGGGAGCGGCTGCCGCTCTGGGTGCAGGCGCGCTGTGGTCTCACCCCCAGGACGCTCGGCGCGCTCGCGGTCGTGCTCGTCGTGGCCGCTGCGCTCGCCGCCCAGCACTTCTGGACCGGGCGCCCGCAGTCCGTTCCGGCGCCCGACGTGGTCAGCGCCGGTCTGCCAACCTCCGGATCAAGCAACGCCGTTGGGGACCACCTGCCGTCCGGGCCGCGCCCGAGCCCGGGGCCGCCGCAGTCCGGGGATGCTCTGCCGCCACCGGGGGCGGGCCCCGGGCAGGCCGGGGCGACCGCCGCCCGGATCGTCGTCGACGTGAGCGGCAAGGTCCGCAGGCCCGGGATCCAGCGGCTGCCCGCCGGATCGCGGGTGACCGACGCGCTGGCGGCGGCGGGAGGCGTGAAGGACGGTACGGACACTTCGGGGCTCAACCAGGCGCGGGTACTCACCGACGGTGAACAGGTGGTCGTCGGCTCCCCGGCAGGCCAGGCGGCCATCGCAGGGGCAGGTCCCGACGGCGGCGGTACGGGCGGGTCCGGCCCGTCCACGGGAGGGCCAGCAGCTGGGGGACCGTCCACGGCGGGGCCGGTCAGCCTCAGTACCGCAACCGTGGAGCAGCTGGACACCCTGCCCGGTGTCGGTCCGGTGCTGGCGCGGCACATCGTCGACTACCGCACCGAGCACGGCGGGTTCACATCCGTCGATGAGCTCCGGCAGGTCACCGGCATCGGTGACCGGCGGTTCTCCGACCTCCAGCCTCTCGTACGGCCATGACGCGCGCGGCAGTTCATACGGCATCGGGGCATCGGCTCGGCGCTGCCGATCCCCGCCAGGAGGGCCCTGCAGACCTGCGCCTTGTGGTGCCCGCCCTGGCCGTCTGGGCCGCGGCGGCGACGTCCGTCGCGGTGCCGGGGTGGTGGGTGTTCTACCTCACCGTGGTCTGTCTCGGCACGGCAGCGGTGGCGTTCGCGTCCGTACGGGGGCGGCGTGGGCGGGTCCCCTCCCGGGATGGAGGAGCCCGGCCGGGCCGGCGGCCGAACGCCACGGCGGTGGCCGCCGTCCTGCTGTGCGCCGCTGCGGGCGCCGCGTCCGGCGGGCTGCACGCCGCCGACGTCCGGCGCGGGCCCCTGCCGCAGCTGGCGCGTCAGTCGGCCCGGGTCACGGTGGAGTTGACCGTCACATCCGATCCCCGCCCGACGCGCCCCCGGATCCGCGGCGACCACGCGACCCGAGCGTCCTTCGTCCTCGACGCCGATGTGACACGGGTGCGGGCCCCGGACGGGACGACATCCACCGTGCGTACGCCGGTCCTCGTGATCGCTCACGCGGCCGGATGGCAGGGGCTGCTGCCGACCACACGGCTGCGGTTGAACGCCCGCCCCCAGCCGCCGCTCTCCGGAGACCCCCACATCGCTGCCGTCCTCAGTGCGGAGGGCAGCAGGCCACCCCAGGTCATCGGCGGGCCGACCGGGGCGCAGCGGCTGGCCGGGCGGCTGCGTACCGGACTGCGCGAAGCGAGCGAAGGGCTCGCCCCGGACGCGCGGGCGCTGCTGCCCGGTCTGGTGGTGGGCGACACCTCCCGGGTCACGCCCGACCTGTCGGATGCCTTCAGGACCACCGATCTGACCCATCTGCTCGCGGTGTCCGGCAGTAACCTCACTCTCGTCCTGGCCTTGCTGATCGGCCCGCCGGGCACCGCGCTGCGGGCGGAGCGGGGCGGACTCGCGCCCCGGCTCGGGATTCCGCTGCGGGCGACGGCCATGCTCGGCGGGGCCCTCACGCTGGCCTTCGTGGTCGTGTGCAGACCGGACCCGAGTGTGCTGCGGGCAGCGGCCTGCGGGCTGGTCACCCTGCTCGCGATCGGTACCGGCCGCCGCAGATCACTGATCCCGGCGCTGGCCACCGCGGTACTGCTGCTGGTGCTGTACGACCCCTGGCTGGCCCGGAGTTACGGCTTTCTGCTCTCGGTCCTCGCCACGAGTGCCCTGCTCACGATCGGCCCGTGCTGGAGCGCCGCACTGCGGCGGCGCGGGGTGCCGCCGAGGCTCGCGGAGGTCATCGCCGCCGCTGCCGCCGCCCAGGCGGTCTGCGCTCCCGTGATCGTTCTGCTGGCGTCCCGGGTCGGGCTGATCGCCGTCCCCTGCAATCTCCTGGCCGAACTCGCGGTAGGCCCCGCGACGGTACTCGGCTTCGCCGCCCTCGGCGTGGCCCCGCTGTCCGGTGCGGCGGCCACCGTACTGGCCCACTGCGCCGGGTGGCCGGCCGGCTGGATCGCCGCCGTGGCCAGGCACGGTGCCGCGCTGCCCGGCGCCGAGATCGACTGGCCCGGCGGATGGTCCGGCGCGCTGCTGCTCGCCGTGGTCACCGTCGTCCTCGCGGTGGCTGCCCGCAGAGCGCGCCGCCATCCATGGGTCTGCGTGGGCTGCGTCCTCCTGCTGCTGCTCGCGGTCGTCCGGCCGGCCCCGCTCACCCGGGTTGTCACGGGCTGGCCGCCGCCGGGGTGGAAGTACGCGATGTGCGACGTGGGGCAGGGCGACGCGACCGTCCTCGCGGCCGGTGCGGGCACGGCCGTCGTGATCGACACGGGCCCCGATCCCCGCCTCGTCGACCGCTGCCTCCGGGCCCTCGGCGTGACCCGTATCCCGCTGCTTCTGCTCACCCACTTCCACGCCGACCATGTGGCCGGTCTGCCCGGAGTGCTGCGCGGCCGGACGGTCGGCGCGATCGAGACGACGGGCCTCCAGGATCCACCGGACCAGAGCGCGTCCGTACGACGGGAGGCGGCGGGGGCGCGGATCCCGGTCGTCCGGGCGGGCCCGGGTGAGCGGCGCCGTATCGGAGGGCTGAGCTGGGAGGTGCTGTGGCCGTCAGCGGCCCCGGAGCCCGTCGCCGACGGGCCCAACGACGCCAGCGTCACCCTGCTGGTCCGCACCGCGGGCCTCACCCTGCTGCTGCCCGGCGACCTCGAACCCCCGGCCCAGCAGGCGCTGTTGCGGGCCTACCCGGCGCTCCCCCCGGTGGATGTGCTCAAGGTCGCCCACCACGGCTCGGCCTACCAGGACCCGGCCCTGCTGCACGCCGTACGGCCCCGGCTCGCCCTGATCTCCTGCGGCCAGGACAACCCGTACGGCCACCCCGCACCGCGTACGGTCGCCGCGCTCCGGGCGGGCGGTGCGACGGTGCTGCGCACGGACAAGGACGGCTCCATCGCGGTGACGGGCACGGGGCCGGAGCTGCGGGCGATACCGGCGGGCCGGTGAGTCCGCGGTCACCGGGCCACCAGCCGCGGGACGCGGGCGGGGCGACCGCGGGCGGGGCGACCGCGGGCGGGGCGACCGCGGCCGGTGGCCCGGTGCAGTCAGTCGTCGAGCCAGGTGCCGTCGCGCATCAGATCGCGGCCGGCGATCTCGTTCACCTCGCGCCAGGCCTGGACCGCTTTCGGGGTGATCCGCAGATACACATACCCCTTCTCGGCACGCGGATCCCAGGTGAGCTTCGCCGCGAAGGCGTCGGCCGCCGCGGTGCGGCTGTCGCCCGTCAGCTGTTCGCCCTCGCCCTCGATGAGCACCACGTCCCTGGTGTGGCCGAGCGTGACCCTGGCACGTCCGGCCCGCACCAGGTTGGCGCCGGTCGGATTGGTGCGGCGGGTGCAGATCACCACGCTGCCCTCGTGCCATACGAACGACAGGGGCACGAGGCAGGGTTCGCCGTCCGCGCCGGCTGTGGCCACCCAGCAGTCGACGTCCTGCTCCAGCCGGCCCATGGTGTCCTGCCGTCGCTGCTGCCGACTGCGCGCCGGTTCCGGGTTCGTCATGGCCGACCACGCTAGTGGCGAAACGCCGCCGGGGGATCGTGCTGAGGGCCTAGTCGCCCGGCCCTAGGACTCCCATGGCCGGGGAGGTCTCAATAGGTCTACAGCAGGTCCCGGCAGGTCCCGGCAGGTCCCGGCAGGTCCCGGCAGGTCTGCCGCAGGCGTTCCGGTGCATGGCGCGAGTCCGTGCGGGGAGCGAGACTTGACCGCATGGACAGATCGCCGGGCACACCGCTGGACGGATCGCAGGGCGGATCGCAGAGCAGATCGCTGGACGGATCGCAGGGCGGATCACTGGACAGGCCGTCAGCCGGCTCACCGGAGACGGCGCCCGAGCCCGCGTGGGTGGCCGCGTATCTCCGGCGCATCGGGGCCGAACGTCCCACCGCACCCGACGCGTCGGCCCTCCGTGAGCTGCAGCTGCGGCATCTGCGCACGGTGCCGTTCGAGAACCTGTCCATTCACCGGGATGAGGACATCGTGCTCGCGGACGCACCGCTCGTCGACAAGATCGTCGGCGCCCGGCGCGGCGGCATCTGCTACGAGCTCAACGGCGCCTTCGCGGCGCTGCTGCGGGCTCTGGGCTTCCCGGTGACGCTTCTCCAGGCCCGGGTGCACAGCCCAGGCGGCGGCCTGGGCATCCCATACGACCACCTCGCCCTGCGGGTCGGGACGGCCGATGGCACCGGACCCTGGCTCGCCGACGTCGGGTTCGGCGACCACAGCCACCACCCGCTGGCGTTCGGTGTGCGGGGCGACCAGCGGGATCCCGGCGGCACGTTCCGGATCGCCGAGGCGGGCATGGACGCGGACGACGGCGACCTCGATGTCGTACGGGACGGAACACCCCAGTACCGGCTGGAGCGGCGCCCGCGTGAGCTGGCCGACTTCGAGGCGGCGGCCTGGTACCACCGGACCTCGCCCGCCTCCCACTTCACCCGGTCACTCATCTGCTCCCGGCTCAGCGACCACGGCCGGATCACGCTCAGCGGCGACAAACTGATCACCACCACGCACGGCGAGCGGCATGAGCGGGAGTTGGGAAGCGACGCTGCCGTTCTCGCCGCCTATCGCGACCACTTCGGGCTGGAATTCGACCGGGTGCCGGTACGGAAGGACATTACTTCTGAGTAAGTGTCTGAGTCGGCGCGGGTAGGCGCGAGTGAGCGCCCGAGAGAGCGCAACTCGTGACAGCTGACCGTCAACCCCCACGACCAGCGCCGTTTGCCCAGAACGTGCCAACAGTGATCGAATGCCTATTCGTCAGCGGGTCGCCGCCCCGACAATGACGTCCTCCACGCGCGCGACCGAGGTCGGCCCGATGCACGGGGGGTTCTGAGAAGTGTTCAGCCGTTGGTTTGGTAACCGGTCGAAGACCGGCGCGGGACGCGGTGGTGGCCCTCTTGGCGGACTGTCCCTGCCCGCCCACGCGGGGATGGTCAGCTGCCGGGTGCTCGACCCCGTCAACGGTGCTGTCCCGCAGGCGGAGTTCGTCCTCACCGACACCATGGGCCGCAGGACCTTCGGCGGCGAGACCGACCCGTACGGCTCCCTTTTCGCCACCGTTCCCCCGGGCGAGTACCGGCTGGCCGTCACCGCCGAGGGGTTCACGCCCTTCCACGGCAGCGCCAACGTCACCGAGGGCGGCCACTCCGCGCTCGGCGATGTCACGCTCCAGATCGCCCAGCCGCCCTCGCTGCCGGAACCGGGCGAGTGGGAGATCGAGCCGATGCACTCGCAGATCAGCTTCACCGCCCGCCATATCGGACTGGCCCGTATCCACGGCCGGTTCAACACCTTCGCGGGCGCGGTCAGGATCGCGGACCACATGGAGGACTCCGCGATGCACGTCATCATCGACGCGGCGTCCATCGACACCAACGTCCAGATGCGCGATGACCATCTGCGCTCGGGAGACTTCCTGGACGTGGCGCACTTCCCGACGCTTGAGTTCTACAGCGACCGCTTCGTGCACCGCGGTGGCAGTCGCTGGGCCGTGACCGGCGCGCTCACCCTGCACGGCGTCAGCCGCACCGTCACGCTCGACGCGCAGTACCTCGGCATCGGCAACGGCATGGAGGGGGAGGTGCGCGCCGCCTGCCGTGCCACCACCGAGCTGCGCCGTGACGACTTCACCGTCAGCTGGCAGACCATGCTGGCCCGCGGCATCGCGGTGGTCGGCAACAGCATCACCATCGACCTGGACGTCCAGATCGTGAAGAAGTAGCGACCCTGGGCCGGACGCCCCCCGGCTTCCCGGCCCCGGACTGTCGTCCCCCCCTCGCCTCCGGGCGAGGGGTCCAGGCCAGCCCCACACCCCCGCATCCCCACACCCCCGCATCCCCACACCTCCTAAGGGGCCTCCAGCCACCCCTCGTACTCGGCCGCGAACGCGTCCAGTGCCCGGGGGTCCAGCCGCCGCTGCGGGTCCTCGACGACGACCAGCCACTGCGCGTCCTCGGCGTCGTCCTCCCCGGCCAGCGCGTCCCGGACCAGCTGGGGCTCGTCGGTCACCCCGAAGCGGTCGGCCACCTCGCCGGCCACCTCTTCGGCGGCGTCGCGGTCGGGCAGTACCAATACGTGTCTCACATCCGCATCTCTCACATCGCTCACCGGACCATTCTCGGGCACGGCCGGAGCCCCGGTGCGGCGGGCGGCGGCTCGGCCGGGGCCCCGGCACCACGGAGGTCCGCAGGGCTTGTCAGTGCCCCATGGGATGCTGGACCGCGATGATCCGGAAACAGAGTCAACAGAGTCAGCGGAACTCCGCGGACGACCCGCTCGTGCCGCTCACCCTCGCCGTGGGCCAGGAGGACCTGCTGCTCGACCGCGCCGTGCAGCAGGTGGTCGCCGCCGCCCGCGCGGCCGACGCCGACACGGATGTCCGCGATCTCACGTCCGACCAGCTCCAGCCCGGCACGCTCGCCGAGCTGACCAGCCCCTCGCTCTTCGCGGAGCGCAAGGTCGTCATCGTGCGGAACGCACAGGACCTCTCCGCCGACACGATCAAGGACGTGAAGAGCTATCTCGGCGCCCCGGCCGACGAGATCACCCTGGTGCTCCTCCACGCCGGGGGCGCCAAGGGCAAGGGGCTGCTGGACGCCGCACGCAAGGCCGGCGCACGCGAGATCGCCTGTCCGAAGACGACCAAACCGGCCGAGCGGCTCTCCTTCGTACGGTCGGAGTTCCGCGCCCTGGGCCGTTCCGCGACCCCCGAGGCGTGCCAGGCGCTGGTCGACTCCATCGGCAGTGATCTGCGGGAGCTCGCGAGCGCGGTCTCGCAGCTCGTCGCGGACGTCGAGGGCACGATCGACGAGGCGGTCGTCGGGCGGTACTACACGGGGCGCGCCGAGGCCTCCAGTTTCACGATCGCCGACCGGGCCGTCGAAGGGCGTGCGGCCGAGGCGCTGGAGGCGTTGCGCTGGTCGCTGTCGACCGGGGTCGCTCCGGTACTGATCACCAGCGCTCTGGCGCAGGGGGTCCGGGCCATCGGCAAGCTCTCGTCGGCGCGTGGCGGGCGCCCCGCCGACCTCGCGCGTGAGCTGGGTATGCCGCCGTGGAAGATCGACCGGGTACGGCAGCAGATGCGCGGCTGGACACCCGACGGGCTTGCGGTGGCACTGCGCGCGGTCGCGCAGGCGGACGCCGGGGTCAAGGGCGGCGGTGACGACCCGGAGTACGAGCTGGAACGGGCCGTGGTCATGGTGGCACGCGCCGCCCGGATGCGCCGCTGAGCGGGCCGGCGTCGCAAGTGCGGATGCCGGGTCTGCCGACACCGAAGAGCGCGGGGGCGCCGAGACTGGCGGCGCCGTGACGCCGGAGGCCGTAAGCGCCTAAGGCGGGCAACCCCGGTGGGGCCCCCAAGGCTCCCCACACCGAAGGCCCCGCCTCCATCCTGGGGAAGGACAGAGGCGGGGCCCCGGCTCAAGCGTTGGTGCGCCGCACCCGCGTGGCGAACGCAGGCCGTGTGCGGCGCGGGGTGTCGTACCGGAGCGGTAGAGGGGCCGCTGGGCCCGGGACGACGGGGTGGGGCCTGGAAAGGCCCCGTAGCGAAGTCACTCGAAAGCGGTCAGCCGTGCGGCCGGACCGGATCGGTCAGCTTCAGGCGGAGATGGCGGCGACGCGCTTGGCGATCGCCGACTTCTTGTTGGCCGCCGAGTTCTTGTGGATGACGCCCTTGCTGACGGCCTTGTCGAGCTGCTGCGAGGCCAGCCGGGCGGCCGCGGTGGCCTTCTCGACGTCGCCCGCGGCAGCGGCCTCACGGGACTTGCGGATCGCGGTCTTGAGCGACGACTTGACGGCCTTGTTGCGCAGGCGCGCCTTCTCGTTGGTCTTGTTCCGCTTGATCTGGGACTTGATGTTCGCCACGAAAAGCCTTTTCAGGTTCGATGATTTCCGAGCATTCCGATGCCTCCGCGCGGGCCGGTACGAACCGTGTGGAGCGTTCGACCGGAAGGCCCAGGAGGCACAGCTGACCACGGTACCAGCCCGCCCTCCACCGGCCCAAAACGGGATCGGCCCCCCGGTCATGGGACCATGGAGCCTACGTATCGATCCGCCATCGCCCGAGACGAGACGCCCGGCGTCTCAAGAATCAGGACCCTGCGTGCCCGCGACTCCTACCCACGTGCCCGAGCCGAGCCGTACCGACCCGGCGCTGATCCGCAATTTCTGCATCATCGCGCACATCGACCACGGCAAGTCGACCCTTGCCGACCGGATGCTCCAGCTGACCGGGGTGGTCGACCAGCGGCAGATGCGCGCCCAGTACCTCGACCGTATGGACATCGAGCGCGAGCGCGGCATCACGATCAAGTCCCAGGCGGTGCGGCTGCCCTGGGCGCCCACCACGGGCGGGGACCTGGGCACCACCCATGTCCTGAACATGATCGACACCCCTGGTCACGTGGACTTCACCTATGAGGTCTCCCGTTCCCTCGCCGCTTGTGAGGGCACGATCCTGCTGGTCGACGCGGCCCAGGGCATCGAGGCGCAGACCCTCGCCAACCTCTATCTGGCGATGGAGAACGACCTCACGATCGTTCCGGTGCTCAACAAGATCGACCTGCCGGCCGCGCAGCCCGAGAAGTTCTCCGAGGAGCTGGCGAACCTCATCGGCTGCCAGCCCGAGGACGTGCTCAAGGTTTCCGCGAAGACCGGCGTCGGGGTGGACGCGCTGCTCGACCGGGTCGTCAAGGACGTCCCGGCCCCGGTCGGGGTGGCCGACGCCCCCGCCCGCGCGATGATCTTCGACTCGGTCTACGACTCGTACCGGGGCGTCGTCACGTACGTCCGGGTCGTCGACGGCTCGCTGAACAAGCGTGAGCGCATCCGGATGATGTCCACCAACGCCACCCACGAGCTCCTGGAGATCGGCGTCTCCTCGCCGGAGATGACCCCTTCTGATGGTCTGGGCGTCGGCGAGGTCGGCTACATCATCACCGGGGTGAAGGACGTCAGGCAGTCGAAGGTCGGTGACACCATCACCTCGCTGCAGAAGGGCGCCACCGAGCCGCTCGGCGGCTACAAGGACCCCAAGCCGATGGTGTTCTCCGGGCTCTACCCGCTGGACGGCTCGGACTACCCGGACCTCCGCGAGGCCCTGGAGAAGCTCCAGCTCAACGACGCCGCCCTGGTGTACGAGCCGGAGACCTCGGCGGCACTCGGCTTCGGTTTCCGGGTCGGCTTCCTCGGCCTGCTCCACCTCGATGTGGTCCGGGAGCGGCTGGAGCGCGAGTTCAATCTGGAGCTCATCGCCACCGCGCCCAACGTGGTCTACCGCGTGGACATGGAGGACGGCACCGAGCACACCGTCACCAACCCGAGCGAATTCCCCGAGGGGAAGATCGACAAGGTGCACGAGCCGGTCGTACGCGCCACGGTGCTGGCCCCCAGCGAGTTCATCGGCGCGATCATGGAGCTGTGCCAGAACCGCCGCGGCACCCTGCTCGGCATGGACTACCTCTCCGAGGACCGGGTCGAGATCCGCTACACCCTGCCCCTCGCCGAGATCGTCTTCGACTTCTTCGACCAGCTGAAGTCAAAGACCCGCGGCTACGCCTCGCTCGACTACGAGCCCACCGGCGAGCAGGCGGCCCAGCTCGTCAAGGTCGACATCCTGCTGCACGGCGACAAGGTCGACGCGTTCTCCGCCGTCACGCACAAGGACAAGGCGTACGCGTACGGGGTGCGGCTCGTCGCCAAGCTGCAGAAGCTGATCCCGCGGCAGAACTTCGAGGTGCCGATCCAGGCGGCCATCGGCGCCCGTGTCATCGCCCGTGAGACCGTCCGCGCCATCCGCAAGGACGTGCTCGCCAAGTGCTACGGCGGTGACATCTCCCGTAAGCGGAAGCTGCTGGAGAAGCAGAAGGAAGGCAAGAAGCGGATGAAGATGGTCGGCAATGTGGAGGTCCCGCAGGAGGCCTTCATCGCGGTGCTGTCGACCGACGAGTCCGGCGAGAGCAAGAAGAAGTAGCCGGTACGAGAACGGTACGAGACCGGTACGAGAACGCCAGGAACCGTCGGGAAACGGCGGCAACCGGAACGGCAGTCGGCAGACGGGCCCCCGCGCTACGGCACGGGGGCCCGTTCGTTATGAAGCACACGGCCGTTCCCTCTTACGTTGGGGGACAGCGGCGCTCTACTCTGATCACTAGTTACTCGCCAGTTTAATAACAGCCACCAGCCAGTCGCGCAGAGCTGCCCGCAGGCCCGGAGGACGACGTCGTGAGCGACACACAGACTTTGATCGAGACCCGGCCGCCCTCCGTGGCGACCCTTTTCACCCAGCGGGTTGCCGAGACGCCCGATGCCGAGGCGTACCGCTATCCGGTGCCCGCGGCCTCCGGCGAGGGGCCCGACGAGTGGAAGTCCCTGAGCTGGGGCCAGGCGGCCGAGCGGGTGTACGCCATCGCCGCCGGTCTCGTCGAACTCGGCGTGCGGCCCGAGGAGCGCGTCGCGCTCGCCTCGTCGACCCGGGTGGAGTGGATCCTGGCCGACCTCGGCGTGATGTGCGCGGGAGCCGCGACGACGACGATCTACCCGTCGACCAATACCGAGGAATCCGCGTACATCCTCTCCGACTCCGAGAGCCGGGTGCTGATCGCCGAGGACGCCGCGCAGCTGGCCAAGGCGCGGGAACGCCGTGCCGAGCTGCCCGACCTCCGTCATGTCGTGGTGATCGACAGCGCGGGCCTGGAGCCCGACCCGACGGACGAGGCCGACTGGGTCCTGTCGCTCGCCGATCTGGAGGCCCGCGGGGCCGCGTACCTGGCGGCGAACCCCGGGGCGGTCAAGGAGCGGATCGGTGCCATCACCGCCGACCAGCTCGCCACCCTGATCTACACGTCGGGCACCACCGGCAGGCCCAAGGGGGTCCGGCTGCCGCACGACAACTGGTCGTACATGGCCAAGGCCACCGTGAGCACCGGGCTGATCACCAAGGATGACGTCCAGTACCTCTGGCTGCCGCTCGCGCACGTCTTCGGCAAGGTGCTCACATCCGGCCAGATCGAGGTCGGCCATGTCACCGCGGTCGACGGCCGGGTTGACAAGATCATCGAGAACCTTCCGGTCGTCCAGCCGACCTATATGGCAGCCGTCCCCAGGATCTTCGAGAAGGTCTACAACGGGGTCGCGGCCAAGGCGCGGGCCGGCGGCGCGGCCAAGTACAAGATCTTCCAGTGGGCCGCCGACGTGGCGCGCGAGTACGCGAAGGTCACTCAGGACAACTTCCGGCACACGGGCTCCGCTTCGGCGCCGTTCGCGCTCTCCGCGAAGCACAAGGCCGCGGACGCCCTGGTGTACGCCAAGATCCGCGAGGCCTTCGGCGGGCGGCTGCGTGCCTGTGTCTCGGGCTCGGCCGCGCTCGCCCCCGACATCGGGCTCTTCTTCGCCGGGGCGGGCATCCACATCCTGGAGGGGTACGGCCTCACCGAGTCCAGCGCCGCCTCCTTCGTCAACCCCGGCGAGGCCTACCGCACCGGCACCGTCGGCAAGCCGCTGCCCGGCACCGAGGTCCGGATCGCCGACGACGGCGAGGTCATGCTGCGCGGGCCCGGCATCATGGCGGGCTACCACCGGCAGCCGGAGAAGACCGCCGAAGTGCTGGAGTCCGACGGCTGGTTCCACACCGGCGACATCGGTGAGCTGTCGTCCGACGGCTATCTGCGGATCACCGACCGCAAGAAGGACCTGATCAAGACGTCCGGCGGCAAGTACATCGCACCGGCCGAGGTCGAGGGCCAGTTCAAGGCGGTCTGCCCGTTCGTCTCCAACATCCTGGTGCACGGCGCGGACCGTAACTTCTGTACGGCCCTGATCGCCCTGGACGAGCCGACCATCCTGGGCTGGGCCGAGGAGAACGGCCTGGGCGGCCGGAGCTACGCCGACGTGGTGGCGTCCAAGGAGGTCGAGTCGCTGATCGACGGCTATGTGCAGCGGCTCAACGAGGGGCTCCAGCGCTGGCAGACCGTCAAGAAGTTCCGGCTGCTGCCCCGCGATCTGGACATCGAGCACGGCGAGCTGACCCCCAGCCTCAAGCTGAAGCGGCCGGTCGTCGAGCGCGAGTACAAGGGGCTCATCGAGGAGATGTACGCGGGGACGCGCGAGGCATAGCGGCAGCGCGGGGCGTCAGGGCCTGTCGGCACTTCGCGGAGACGGCTCAGCGGAGACGGCTCAGCGGACACGGCTCAGCGGACACGGCTCAGCGGACACGGCCCAGCGGACACAGCCCAGGGGGGCGCACGGGGCATAGGGGGCGCACGGGACGGGCGCGGAACAGGACCGGTGGCAGGCTCAGCCGCCGGTCCTGTTCCGCGGGCCACCGCCGTGCCCCGCCCCGCACGCCGTGCCCCGCCTCTCCCGTTCCCTCGTCCGAGGGACACCTCCGGACGGCGGCAGGATCCCGGCCGGGGCCGTCGCCGTACCGGAATCCCAGTCTCCGCCACCCCGCCGACCAGTGCCTTCTCCATTCGACACGGCCCATTTGAGTAACTCGACGCATATGGGCGGGCCCGGTCTGTCACTCTGTCGTTGTCGTCGTCGCGCAACGCCAGATCCGGTCAGGGAGCCACCGAGTGGGGTCCATTCCCGTACAGAGGGAGACAGCGGGCCCCGCCGTGCGCCCCTCAGGTCCGGCGGACGGCGTGTCGTCGGTGGTCCGCACCAGCCTGCCCGGCAACCCGCTGTCCCCGTCGGCCGCCCGCAGATTCGTCCGGGCCGCGCTGGCCGACTGGACCGCGCTCGGGCTGCCCGCCACCACCGGGTTCACCGACCAGCTGGCCGAGGACTCCGTCCTGATCGTCAGTGAACTCGTCACCAACGCCGTCGTGCACGCCGGCACCACGGTCGAGGTGCTCGTACGGCTGGAAGGCGCGGCGGGCGACGAGGCGCCCGCCCTGGTGATCGAGGTGTCCGACCACCACCCGTCCCGGGAGGTGCGCAACGAACCGGAGGACCAGCACGACGGCATGCCGGAGTACGGCCGCGGGCTGCGGCTCGTCTCCTCCCTGGCCGAGGCCTGGGGCATCACCTACCGGACCGGACTCAAGACGGTCTGGACCCGGCTGCCGCTCGACGGCGGCGATCCGCGGCCCGCCCCCGGCAGCGGCAGCCTCCGGCGCGGACTGCGCGCCGCCGAGATCCTGGCCCCCGCGCCCCGGCGCGCACAGGGCGGCGAACGCGAGTGGAGCAGCAGCGGGGCGCTCAGCTTCCTCGCCGAGGCATCCGAACTGCTCGCCGGGCAGTTCGACGAGGACATGATCGCCGCCCTGGCCGGACAGCTCCTGGTGCCCAGGCTCGGCGACTGGTGCGCCGTCTGGCTGGACCCGGAGGCCGGCGGCCCCGGGCGCAGACCGAGGCTGTCGCGGGTCTGGCACGCCCACGAGAACCGGATCGACGAGCTGCGGGCCGTACTGGAGAAGGACCCGCCGCAGCTGCCCGATTCGGCGCGCGGCGGCGCCGTACCCCTGGAGTGGCCACTCGCCGACGGTGCGGCAGGCGCCGACGGCACGGTGCTCGGCTACCGGCTGCTCACCGCGGGCCGCCCGCTGGGCACCCTGCTCCTCGGCCGCAACGCCGGGCGCCGCGCCCACGAGGAAGTGACCGCCCTGGTGGGCGACTTCGCGCGCCGGGTCGCGCTGGCGGTCAGCGCCGCCCGCCAGTACACCCGGCAGGCCACCATCAGCCGGGTCCTGCAGCGCGGACTGCTGCCCAGCAGCGTCGCCGAGATCCCCGGCGTGGACAGCGCCCTTGTCTACGAGCCGCGCGGTGAGGGCGTCGCGGGCGGCGACTTCTACGACGTCTTCCCCGGCGAGAGCGCGGGTGGCCGCTGGTGCTTCGCGCTCGGTGATGTCCAGGGCAGCGGCCCGGAGGCGGCTGTCGTCACCGGGCTCGCGCGCCCCTGGCTGCGGCTGCTCGCCCGCGAGGGCTACCAGGTCTCCGAGGTGCTGGACCGGCTCAACAAGCTGCTGCTCGACGACGCGATGGAGACCGCCGAGGCGGCGGCCCGGATGGTCGCGGTGGCGGGCGGCCAGGAGCTGCACGAGGACCCCCAGTCCCGGTTCCTCTCCCTGCTCTACGGCGAGCTGGTGCCGCTGCCCGGCGGCGCCGGAGTGCGGTGCACCCTGGCCAGCGCGGGCCACCCGCTGCCCCTCCTGCTGAGCCCCGACGGGACCGTACGGGCCGCCGCCGCGCCCCAGATGCTGCTGGGTGTGGTCGAGGGCGTCGCGTACGAGAGCGAGACCTTCGACCTGCTGCCGGGCGACACACTGCTCTGTGTCACCGACGGCGTCACCGAGCGGCGGGCCGGCCCGCGCATGTTCGACGACGGCGACGGACTCTCGGCCGAGCTCGCGGGCTGCGCGGGGCTGACCGCCGAGGGCGTCGCCGAGCGGATCAAGCAGGCGGTCTACGCGTTCGGCGTGGAGCCGCTGGACGACGACATGGCGCTCCTGGTGCTGCGGGCGGAGTAGTCCCGGGGCCGGGGGACAATGGGGGCATGCCTTCCGTACTGCCCGATGGTGAGCCCATGCCCGATGACGGGGCGCTGCCCGGTCATGCCCTGAAGGGTGCGGGTGAGCGGCCGCTCGGGTTCTATCTGCATGTGCCCTACTGCGCGACGCGCTGCGGGTACTGCGACTTCAACACCTACACCGCGACCGAGCTGCGCGGTTCGGGCGGTGTGCTGGCCTCGCAGGACAACTACGCCACGACCCTCACCGAGGAGGTCCGGCTGGCCCGCAAGGTGCTCGGCGACGACCCGCGGCCGGTGAGCACGGTCTTCGTCGGCGGTGGCACACCGACCCTGCTCGACGCGGCGGACCTGGTACGGATGCTCGCGGCGGTCCGGGACGAGTTCGGCCTCGCCGAGGACGCCGAGATCACCACCGAGGCCAACCCCGAGTCCGTCGGCCCGGAGTATCTGGCGGAGCTGCGGGCCGGGGGGTTCAACCGGATCTCGTTCGGGATGCAGAGCGCGCGGCAGCACGTCCTGAAGATCCTCGACCGCACCCACACCCCGGGCAGGCCCGAGGCGTGTGTCGCCGAGGCGCGCGCGGCGGGCTTCGAGCACGTCAATCTGGACCTGATCTACGGCACGCCGGGGGAGTCCGACGACGACTGGCGGGCGTCGCTCTCGGCGGCGGTCGGCGCCGGGCCCGACCACATCTCCGCCTACGCGCTCATCGTCGAGGAGGGCACCCAGCTGGCCCGCCGGATCCGCCGCGGCGAGGTGCCGATGACCGACGACGACGAACACGCGGACCGCTATCTGATCGCGGACTCGGTACTGGCCGACGCGGGGTTCTCCTGGTACGAGGTCTCCAACTGGTCCACCACCGATGCGGGCCGCTGTCTGCACAACGAGCTGTACTGGCGCGGTGCGGACTGGTGGGGCGCGGGCCCCGGCGCGCACAGCCACATCGGCGGCGTGCGCTGGTGGAACGTCAAGCACCCCGGCGCGTACGCGGCGGCCCTGGCGGCCGGGAAGTCACCCGGCGCGGGCCGGGAGATCCTGCCGGCCGAGGACCGCCGGGTGGAGCGCATCCTGCTGGAACTGCGGCTGCGCGACGGCTGCCCGCTGGACATCCTGGCCCCGGCGGGGCTCGCCGCTTCCCGGCGCGCCCTGGGGGACGGGCTGCTCGATGCGGGGGCCTACGAGGCGGGGCGGGCGGTGCTCACCCTGCGGGGGCGGTTGCTGGCCGACGCGGTGGTGCGGGACCTGGTGGACTGAGGGCCGGCGCCGCCCACTCGGGGCTCCCGCCCCGGACCCCGCTCCTCAATCTCCCCCAGCTACCGCTGGGAGGCGCCCCCAGGAGGGGCGTCAGTCCTCCGGTGCCGTCACGAAGTCGATCAGTTCCTCGACGCGGCCCAGCAGCGCGGGCTCCAGATCGCGGTAGGACCGTACGTTCGCGAGGATGCGCTGCCAGGCGGCGCCGGTGTTCTCGGGCCAGCCCAGCTCCCGGCACACCCCCGTCTTCCAGTCCTGTCCGCGCGGTACGGACGGCCACCCCGCGATCCCCACGGACGACGGCTTCACCGCCTCCCAGACATCGATGTAGGGGTGCCCCACCACCAGCGCATGGTCACTGGAGACCTCCGCCGCGATCCGGGACTCCTTCGAACCGGGGACCAGGTGGTCGACCAGCACCCCCAGCCGCGCGTCCGCCGCCGGGGCGAACTCCGCGACGATCCCGGGCAGATCGTCGATGCCCCCCAGATACTCGACCACGACCCCCTCGATCCGCAGATCGTCGCCCCACACCCGCTCGACCAGCTCCGCGTCGTGGCGCCCCTCGACATAGATCCGCCCGGCCCGCGCCACCCGCGCCCGCGCGCCCGGCACCGCCAGCGAACCGGACGCGGTCCGGTCGCTGCGCCGGGGCGCCGCGGTGGGGCGTACGAGTGTGACCGGGCGGCCCTCCAGAAGGAAGGCGCGCGGCCCCATCGGGAACACCCGGTGCTTGCCGAAGCGGTCCTCCAGGGTGACCGTCGGACCCTCGGCCGTCTTCTCGCACCTGATCACCGCACCGCAGAAACCGGTGGCGATCTCCTCGACCACCAGATCCGGCTCGGCCGCGACCTCGCGGGCGGGTGTCTGCTTCTTCCACGGCGGCGTGAAGTCGGGGCTGTAGCTGCGCATTCCGCAGACGCTACGACACCCCGGGGCGCGCTGCCAGCATCCGCCGCTGAGCACGGACGAACGCGGCGTCGACCACGGCCCCGTGCCCCGGTACGTACAGGGCGTCCTCGCCGCCCAGCGCCAGCAGCCGGTCCAGCGCGGCGGGCCAGCGCCCCGGCATCGCGTCCGGGCCCGCCTGAGGCTCGCCCGACTCCTCGACCAGATCACCGCAGAAGACGACGGTACGGCCGCCCGGCGCCCCCTCGGGCCTCCCGCCCGGTCCGCCGTGCCCACCCGGCCCGCCGTACCCACCCGACTCGCCGTGGCCCGGCCCTCCGCTCCCGCCCGGGACGAGCAGCGCCAGGTCGTGGCCGGTGTGGCCGGGGCCGCAGTTCACCAGGGTGACCCTCCGGCCGCCCAGGTCGAGGGTCAGCTCCCCGGAGACGGGATGGTGCGGGGCGACCAGATGCGCCACCGCCTCGGCGGCCTCGGCCGCCGGGACCCCGTGCCGTACCGCGTCCTCGCGCAGTGCGTCGGCGCCGCGCGAGCCCCGGGTGAGCAGCGCCTCCGTCCCCACCGCCCCGTACACCTGGACGCCTGCGAACGCGGCCGTGCCCAGCACATGGTCGAAGTGCGGATGGCTCAGCGCGACATGGGTCACCCGGCGGCCCAGCGCCGCCTCCGCGCGCAGCCGGACCTCCCGGCCCTCGCGCAGGGTCGCGCCCGTGTCGAAGAGCAGCGCGCCGTAGCGGCCCGCCACCAGCCCGGCCGTGGCGTCCCAGCGCGGGAGCCGGCACCGGCCCACGCCGGGCGCCAGATGCTCCCAGCCGGAGTTTTCCCAGGAGGAGATTGTCCAAGAGGGGTCAGTGGCGTCCATACCCCGACGTTATCCCCGCCCGGCGGAGACCGGCGCGACCGCGCGACAGGCCGCCCTTGCCAGCGGTGAACCCCTCCGCCGTACACTGGGACGCTGCTGGCACTCGAACATTCCGAGTGCCAGGAAGGTCCGGATCGACAGCTGGAGGTGTGCGCGGGTGCTCAGCGAACGCAGACTCGAAGTGTTGCGCGCCATCGTCCAGGACTATGTGGGCACCGAGGAGCCGGTCGGTTCCAAGGCGCTCACCGAGCGGCACCGGCTCGGTGTCTCACCGGCCACCGTCCGCAATGACATGGCGGCCCTGGAGGACGAGGGATTCATCGCCCAGCCGCACACGAGCGCGGGCCGCATCCCCACGGACAAGGGGTACCGGCTGTTCGTCGACCGGCTCGCGGGGGTCAAGCCCCTCTCGTCGCCCGAGCGGCGCGCCATCCAGAACTTCATGGACGGCGCCGTCGACCTCGACGACGTGGTGGCCAGGACCGTACGGCTGCTGGCCCAGCTCACCCGGCAGGTCGCCGTGGTGCAGTACCCGTCGCTGACCCGTTCCACGGTGCGGCACGTGGAACTGCTCGCGCTGGCCCCGGCCCGGCTGATGCTCGTACTGATCACGGACACCGGACGGGTCGAACAGCGCATGATCGACTGCCCGGCGCCGTTCGGTGAGACTTCTCTCGCGGACCTCCGCGCCCGGCTCAACAGCAGGGTGGTGGGGCGGCGCTTCGCGGACGTCCCACAATTGGTGCAGGACCTGCCCGAGTCCTTCGAACAGGAGGACCGGGGTACGGTTTCCACGGTGCTCGCGACCTTGCTCGAAACGCTGGTCGAGGAGACCGAGGAACGGCTGATGATCGGCGGAACCGCCAATCTGACGCGATTCGGACATGACTTCCCACTGACCATCAGGCCGGTGCTGGAAGCGCTTGAGGAGCAGGTCGTGCTGCTCAAGCTGCTCGGTGAGGACTCGGGCATGACCGTACGCATCGGGCATGAGAATGCCCACGAGGGCCTGACGTCCACATCGGTCGTCGCCGTCGGCTACGGTTCGGGCGACGAGGCAGTCGCCAAACTCGGCGTGGTCGGACCGACCCGCATGGACTACCCCGGAACGATGGGAGCGGTACGCGCAGTGGCACGTTACGTCGGACAGATCCTGGCGGAGTCGTAAGTGGCCACGGACTATTACGCCGTTCTCGGCGTGCGCCGCGACGCTTCCCAGGACGAGATCAAGAAGGCATTCCGGCGATTGGCGCGCGAGCTCCACCCGGACGTCAATCCCGATCCCAAGACGCAGGAACGCTTCAAGGAGATCAACGCCGCCTACGAGGTGCTGTCGGACCCGCAGAAGAAGCAGGTCTACGACCTCGGGGGCGACCCGCTCTCGCAGGCGGGCGGCGGCGGAGCCGGCGGCTTCGGCCAGGGCGGCTTCGGCAACTTCTCGGACATCATGGACGCGTTCTTCGGTACGTCGTCCCAGCGCGGGCCGAGGTCGCGTACGCGGCGCGGCCAGGACGCGATGATCCGGCTGGAGATCGACCTCAACGAGTCGGCCTTCGGCACCACGAAGGACATCCAGGTCGACACCGCTGTGGTCTGCACGACCTGCAGCGGCGAGGGCGCCGCCCCCGGCACCTCGGCCCAGACCTGCGACATGTGCCGCGGCCGTGGCGAGGTCTCACAGGTCACCCGGTCCTTCCTGGGTCAGGTCATGACATCGCGGCCCTGCCCGCAGTGCCAGGGCTTCGGTACGGTCGTGCCGACCCCGTGCCCCGAGTGCGCGGGCGACGGGCGCATCCGCTCCCGCCGCACCCTGACGGTGAAGATCCCGGCCGGTGTCGACAACGGCACCCGGATCCAGCTCGCGGGCGAGGGCGAGGTCGGCCCCGGCGGCGGCCCCGCCGGTGATCTGTACGTCGAGATCCACGAGCTGCCGCACGCGGTCTTCCAGCGGCGCGGCGACGATCTGCACTGCACGGTGACGGTCCCGATGACGGCGGCGGCGCTGGGCACGAAGGTGCCGCTGGAGACGCTGGACGCGCTGGAGGAGGTCGACATCCGGCCGGGCACGCAGTCCGGCCAGTCGATCCCGATGCACCAGCGCGGCATCACGCATCTGCGCGGCGGTGGCCGTGGCGACCTGATCGTGCATGTCGAGGTGCTCACCCCGACGAAGATGGACGCCGAACAGGAGCGGCTGCTGCGGGACTTCGCCAAGATGCGCGGCGAGGAACGCCCGACCGGCCAGTTCCAGCCGGGGCAGCAGGGGCTGTTCTCCCGGCTGAAGGACGCGTTCAACGGGCGGTAGGCGGGGGTTGTTCTTCTGCCGGGGGTCCGGGGGTCGTCCCCCGGGGGATGCGGTCGGCCGGGGCAGCAGGGGTTGTTCTCCCGGTTGAAGGACGCGTTCAACGGGAGGTAGCCCGCGGTTGTTCTTCTGCCGGGGGCCCGGGCACCCGGGGGCCGACGCCCCGGCGGTCGTCTTCGGGCCGCCACCGATTCGGTGCGGTGCGGAGGACGTGGCACGATGCGGTCATGTCCTCCGTACTCGCCGATCTCTGCCGATATCCGATCGTGCAGGCCCCCATGGCGGGCGGTGCTTCAGGCCCGCAGCTCGCCGCAGCCGTCTCCGAGGCCGGCGGTCTCGGGTTCCTCGCCGCCGGGTACAAGACCGCGGACGGCATGTACGAGGAGATCAAACAGCTGCGCGGGCTGACCTCGCTGCCCTTCGGCGTGAACCTCTTCATGCCGCAGTCCGAGAGCAACCCCGACCCGGCCGCCGTCGAGGTCTACAGCCACCAGCTCGCCGGTGAGTCCACCTGGTACGAGACGCCCCTCGGCGATGTCCACGGCAGCACGGACGACGGGTACGAGGCCAAGCTGGCCGTACTGCTCGACAACCCGGTCCCGGCCGTCTCCTTCACCTTCGGCTGCCCCTCCCGTGACGTGCTCGACGCCTTCGACCGGGCCGGCACCTTCACCATCGTCACCGTCACCACTCCCGAGGAGGCGCAGACCGCCCAGTGGTGCGGTGCCGACGCGGTCTGTGTGCAGGGCATCGAGGCGGGCGGCCACCAGGGCACCCACCGCGACGACCCGCAGAACGACGGCACGGGCATCGGGGTGCTGTCGCTCATCACGCAGGTCAGGGAGACCGTGCAGCTGCCGGTCGTGGCGGCCGGCGGGCTGATGCGCGGCGCCCAGATCGCCGCGGTGCTCGCGGCGGGCGCGGACGCGGCCCAGCTCGGTACGGCCTTCCTGGTGTGCCCCGAGTCCGGGGCGAACAGGCTGCACAAGCAGGCCATGACCAATCCGCTCTTCGTCCGCACGGATCTCACCCGCGCGTTCAGCGGGCGCCCAGCGCGCGGCCTCGTCAACCGCTTCATGCGCGAGCACGGCCCGTACGCCCCCGCCGCCTACCCCCAGGTGCACTACCTCACCGCCGGACTGCGCAAGGCCGCCGCCGGGGTGGGCGACGCCCAGGGCATGGCGCTCTGGGCCGGGCAGGGCCACCGCCTCGCCCGGGAACTGCCCGCGGGACAGCTGGTCGAGGTGCTGATCTCCGAACTGGCAGCCGCCCGCGCGGTGTTGGCCGGGGGCGACGCGTCATGACCGCCCCGGTCTTCGTCGTCGAGACGGTCCCAGGACCGGGTACGGCATCCGGCGCCACCTTCCTCCTGGACGGCCCCGAGGGCCGGCACGCGGTCTCCGTGAAGCGGCTGCGGGCGGGCGAGGACGTCGTACTGACCGACGGCGCGGGCCGCTGGGCGCAGTGCGTGGTCCTGGCGGCCGAGGGCAAGGACCGGCTGGAGCTCCGGGTGGACGCCTGCACCGAGGACGCGTCACCGGTCCCGCGGATCACCGTCGTACAAGCGCTGCCCAAGGGCGACCGCGGCGAGGTCGCCGTCGAGACCATGACCGAGACCGGCGTCGACGTGATCGTGCCCTGGCAGGCGTCGCGCTGCATCACCCAGTGGCGCGGCGACCGGGGCGCCAAGTCCCTCGCCAAATGGCGCAGTACGGCACGGGAGTCGGGCAAGCAGTCCCGGCGGACCCGCTTTCCCGAGGTCACCGAAGCGCTGAGCACCAAGCAGGTCGCCGCGCTCCTCGCCGACGCCGACCTGGCGGGGGTGCTGCACGAGGACCAGGAGTACGGCAGCGAGCCGCTGGCCGCGGCCGAACTGCCCGCCCGGGGCGGGATCGTGCTGGTGGTCGGCCCCGAAGGGGGAGTGTCACCGGAGGAGCTCGCGGCGTTCACGGCGGCCGGGGCCGGGGTGTACCGGCTGGGGCGCAGTGTGCTGCGGACCTCCACGGCGGGGACGGCCGCGGCGGCGCTGCTGCTGGCCAGGACGGGACGCTGGAGCTGAGCCGTCCGGCAGGGGGAGTGGTCCGGTCCGCCACCCGCGGAGGCGGCGCGAAAGCTACGAGCGGTCCGCCACCCGCGGGAGCGGCGCGAAACCCGCGAGTGGCCCGCCATCCGCCGGAGTGGTCAAGCCACCCGCGAGAGTGAAGTGGCCGAAGAGAGGCTGCACTTCGGGCCCGTTGAGTGGGACCCTGCTCCGTATGGGGGCATCGAGGCATGTGCGATACCGGTCGGTTCTCGTGGCGTTCGGCGCCGTCTGCGCGGCCGTGTCGGGCCTCACGGCCTGCGATCCGGTCGACGGGCTGAACACCGCATCCATCGCCTACACCACCGACACCACCGCCACCAGCGCCCTTGAGCACCACGGCGTCGGCGTCACCTGGCTCTCCTGCACCGCGGACGCCGAGGGCGGCGCCTCGCCCGCGTCCTCCACCGCCAAGCACCGCGTGGCAGAGGTCGACTGCCAGGGCAGGACCAAGGACAAGAAGGACATCACGGTCAAGGGCCGGGTGACCAGGAGCGTCGACGGACGCTGTGTGGGCGGCAGCCTGACCAGCACGGTCGGCGGGCAACTGGCCTTCAGGGCCACCCTCCTTGGCAACTGCGCGGCCCCGCACCACGACACCGCCACAGCGCCGCGCGCCTCGGACCACGGCGGCGGCGGGGCACATCCCACGGTGACGGTGACCGCCACCGTCACCCAGTACCCGGGCAAGTAGCCACCGCCCGGCCGGCACTTAGGTATCCCGTCTAGGTATCCCGCCCGCGGATTTAGGTGTACGGATCTTCGCCCCACTCCCGCGCGCGGCGGGCTTTCGCCGGTCAGAGTGGGGCCATGGCTGCACTTCCCGAACCGGACGTCCTGCCCGAGCCGGAGCTCGGTGCGCTCTCCGAACGCCTCGCCGCCACCCGTCTGGTGACCCTCACGGGCCCCGGCGGCGTCGGCAAGTCACGGCTGGCCGGCAGAGTCAGCGACGCCGCCCCGCGCACCGGTGCGCCCGTGCACCGGGTCGACCTCTCCGGCTGCCCGGACGCGGCGCTCGTCCCGTACCTGGTGGCCACCGCGCTGCACACCGCGCCCGCCCCCGGCACCGACCCGGTGCGCGCGGTGCTCGACCTGCTCGCCGACAGCCGGGGGCTGCTCCTCCTCGACACCTGTGAACATGTGCTGACGGGCTGCGCGTACCTCGTCGGCCGGCTGCACGACAGCTGTCCTGAGCTGCGGATCCTGACCACCAGCCGCAGACCGCTCGGCGTACCGGGCGAGGACCTGGTGGAGGTCGCGCCGCTGTCCCGCGAACAGACCGCCGGACTGCTCAGGGAGCACGCCGCCTCATACGGTGTGGAGCTGCCGGACTGCTGGGCCGGGCGGCTGGCCGGGCAGCTCGACGGCGATCCGCTCTCCACCCTCCTCGCCGCCCGGAGCCTGCGGCAGATGCCCGCCAAGGAGCTGTACGAAGTGCTCCGCTCGCCCGGCGGGCGCTTCGCCGTCCTCACCGACGGCCCCGGCGACCCGGCCAGGCACCGCACGCTCCTGGAGACCGTCGAGTGGAGCCACGAGCTGTGCAGCAGGGCCGAACGGCTGCTCTGGGCCCGGCTGTCGGCGTTCACCGGACCCTTCACCGCCGAGCAGGTCCGCACGGTCTTCCCGGACGGATCCTCGCTCGCCTCGCTGGTGAGTTCGTCGGTGGTGCTCGCGCAGCGCGGCGGGACCTACCGGCTGCCGCTGGCGCACCGGGAGTACGGACAACTCAGGCTCGCCGGACTGGGCGACAGCCTAGGGTGATCCCTGTGACACAGCCTTCCTATCTCCGGTTTCCGCATGTCCAGGGCGATCTGATCGCCTTCACCGCAGAGGACGACGTCTGGATGGCCCCGCTCGACGGCGGCCGTGCCTGGCGTGTCAGCGCCGACAACAGCCCCGTCAGCCATCCACGGATATCGCCCGACGGCCACTGGATCGCCTGGACCTCCACCAGGGACGGCGCACCCGAGGTGCATATCGCCCCGTCCGACGGCGGCCCCTCCAGGCGTCTGACGTACTGGGGCGACGCCCGGACGTCGGTCCGGGGCTGGACCCCGGACGGCGAGGTGCTCGCCATCAGCACCCAGGGCCAGGTCTCGCTGCGGCGCAGCTGGGCGCGGGCCGTCCCGGTCGACGGCGGCCCGGCACGGACCCTGCCGTACGGGCCGGTCGGCTCCCTCGCGTACGGCCCGGAGGGGCGGGTACTGCTCCTCTCCGCGACGATGGGCCGCGAGGCCGCCAGCTGGAAGCGGTACCGGGGTGGCACCGCGGGCAAGCTGTGGACCGGTGAGACCGGCGGCGACTTCGTACGGCTGCACGCCGGACTGGACGGCAACATCGAGTGTCCGCTCTGGGTGGGCGGCCGGGTGGCCTTCCTCTCCGACCACGAGGGCACCGGGGCGCTCTACTCCTCGCTCCCGGACGGCTCGGAGCTGCGCAGGCACACCCCCATCGACGGGTTCTACGCCCGCCAGGCCGCCACCGACGGCACCCGGGTCGTCTACATGGCGGCCGGTGAACTGTGGATCGTCGACGACCTCGAAGGCGCCGGACCCCGCCGGATCGAGGTCCGCCTCGGCGGCCAGCGCACCGACCTCCAGCCGCACTCCGTGCGCGCCGGGCACCACATCGGCACGGTCTCCCCCGACCGCACCGGACGCGGAAGCGCCGTCGAGTCGCGCGGCGCCGTGCACTGGGTCACCCACCGCGAGGGCCCGGTCCGCGCGCTGGCCGCCGAACCGGGCGTACGGGCCAGACTGCCCCGCACCTTCCGTGCGGACGGCGCCGAGCAGGTCGTCTGGGTCACCGACGCGGAGGGCGAGGACGCCCTGGAGTGCGCGCCCGCGACCGGGGCAGGCCCGGCCGCCGCCCCGCGCCGTATCGCCCAGGGCCGTATCGGCCGGGTGCTCGGGCTCGCCGCGGCCCCGGACGGCAGCCGGTTCGCCGTCGCCGCACACGACGGACGGCTGCTGGTCGTCGAGCGCGAGTCCGGCGATGTGCACGAGGTGGACCGCAGCGCCGACGGTGACGTGTCGGGCCTGGTCTTCTCACCCGACTCCGCCTGGCTCGCCTGGTCGCACCCCGGCCCGGAGCCGCTGCGCCAGCTCAAGCTCGCGCACCTCGCCGACCTCTCCGTCGCCGATGCCACCCCGCTGCGCTTCCGGGACTTCGCCCCGGCCTTCACGGCCGACGGCAAGCACCTCGCCTTCCTCTCCGAGCGCGCCTTCGACCCGGTCTACGACGCGCACGTCTTCGACATGGCGTTCATCGGCACCTGCCGCCCGCATCTGCTGACGCTCGCCGCGACCACACCGTCCCCTTTCGGGCCGCAGCGGCACGGCCGCGCGACCGAGAAGGACAAGGAGGCCGACGAGCACGACGCACCCACCGCGCTGCCCGTCACCCGGATCGACCTCGAAGGTCTCGCCGACCGGATCGTTCCGCTGCCCGTCGAGGCCGGCAGCTACTCGACGCTGCGCGCCGCCAGGGACGGACTGCTCTGGCTGCGCCATCCGCTGCGCGGGGTCCTCGGCACGAGCGGGGCCACCCCCGACGCCCCCTGGCCCGGTACCGTCCTGGAGCGGTACGACCTGGAGAAGCTGCGCGAGGAGGAACTCGCCCCGGACGTAGACCACTTCGAGGTCAGCGGCGACGGCAAGCGGCTGGTGCTGCACACGGACGGCAAGCTGCGCGTCGTCCCCTCGGACAGCCGGGTCTCCAAGCCCGAGGCGGACGAGGACAGCGAGCGCAGTGTCTCCGTCGACCTCTCCCGGATCCGCCGGACCCTCGACCCGGCCGCCGAGTGGCGGCAGATGTACGAGGAGGCCGGGCGCATCATGCGGGACAACTTCTGGCGCCCCGACATGTCCGGTGTGGACTGGGACGGGGTCCTGGACCGGTACCGGCCGGTCCTCGACCGCATCGCCACCCACGACGACCTGGTCGACCTGCTCTGGGAGGTCCAGGGCGAGCTGGGCACCTCGCACGCCTATGTGACACCGCTCGGCGGCTGGCGCGACGACACCACCCGGCAGGGGTTGCTCGGCGCCGACATCTCCCGTACGGAGGACGGCCGTTGGCGTATCGACCGGGTGCTGCCTTCGGAGACCTCCGACCCCGCGGCACGCTCACCGCTCGCCGCGCCGGGCGTCGCGGTCCGCGCGGGTGACACCGTGCTCGCCGTCGACGGCCAGCCGGTCGACCCGCTCACCGGCCCCGCACCGCTGCTCACCGGCTCGGCGGGCAAGCCCGTCGAGCTCACCGTCTCACCCGCGGACGGGGGCGACCCCCGCCATGTGGTGGTCGTACCGACCGGGGACGAGGAGGCGCTGCGCTACCACGCGTGGGTGGCCGACCGCCGGGCCTATGTCCATGAGCGGTCCGGGGGCCGGCTCGGCTATCTGCACGTCCCCGACATGGTCGGCTCCGGCTGGGCGCAGCTCCACCGCGACCTGCGGGTCGAAGTGGCCAGGGAGGGCCTGGTCGTCGACGTACGGGAGAACCGCGGCGGCCACACCTCGCAGCTGGTGGTGGAGAAGCTGGCCCGCCGTATCGTCGGCTGGGACCTGCCGCGGGGGATGCGGCCGTCCAGCTATCCGCAGGACGCCCCGCGCGGCCCTGTGGTGGCCGTCGCCAACGAGTTCTCCGGCTCGGACGGCGACATCGTGAACGCGGCGATCAAGGCACTGCGGATCGGACCCGTGGTCGGCACCCGCACCTGGGGCGGCGTCATCGGGATCGACAGCCGGTACCGGCTGGTCGACGGGACCCTGGTGACCCAGCCCAAGTACGCCTTCTGGCTGGAGGGTTACGGCTGGGGCGTGGAGAACCACGGGGTCGACCCGGACGTCGAGGTGGTCCAGGCACCGCAGGACCACGCGGCGGGGCGCGACCCGCAGCTGGACGAGGCGGTCAGGATCGCGCTCGCCGCCCTGGAGGAGACCCCGGCGAAGACCCCGCCGGGCCTGCCGGGCTGACGGCCGCGCCCCCGCCCGCGACCGGGCGGGGGCGCGCGGCCGGCGTGGGGACGGCTTCGGTCGGAAGGCCCCCGCGGGGCCGGCCGCAAGCGGGCGGCCCCCG